>CBINNO010000005.1:0-52299 GCA_966252055.1 uncultured Rheinheimera sp.
GTCCAAATCTCGCAGACCGACGCGCGCACCGCGGCGGCCACGATGGCGGCCGAATAATCCGAACCATTGCGGCCCAGCAGGCAAAGTTCGCCTTTGTTGTTGGACGAGACAAAGCCCGCCATCACAAACACCTGCGCCTGCTGGTGTTGCAGCGCTTCGGCAAAAGCACGCTCGGAGGCCGGAATATCGGCAACCGCATTGAGATAATCGCCCTGGCTTCTGACACATTGCACTGAATCGAGCGCGACCGTCTGCACACCTTGCGCCTTTAACAGTTCCGTCATCAGTGCCACACTGAACTGCTCACCGAGGCCGAGCAGCTGCGCCTTGATGTGATCAGGGCAATGGTGCAACAGCGCCACCCCCTGCAGGCGCTGACTCAACAGCTCGTCCTGCGCCAGCAACACCTGCTGCAACCGTTGCTGCGCCATCGCATCGAGCTGCAACGCGGCATCTTTTAGCATGGTTTGCAGCCGCTGCCGCCAGCCTTGCAGCGCCGCTTCATGACCGGTGCCCAGATAGGCCAGATCTGTCAGCTCCACCAGCAAATTGGTGACGCCGTGCGGCGCCGACAATACCAGACCCACAGGTTCGGTCTGGGGTTGCGAGCGCACAATAGCCGCAACTTCCAGAAAACGCGCCACAGACGCTAACGACGAACCACCAAACTTCAGCACCCTCATTTTTTGCTCCTCAGATAAACGAAAAAGGCCCGTGACTTTTGAGGTCACGGGCCTTTTTTCAGACAATACGCCGCCGACCTCCTACCCCGCAGGGATGGTGGTAATAATCGTGGTGGTTGTATTGATATTATTGGTATATTTCATTCGGTCTATATGCTCAAACTTTTAGACGTCTGTCAATCTATATGTGTAAAAACTGTCAGTTTGCCTTTTTCTGGTACTCAGTGGCGCCCGCCTGATAAGTACAAACCCGGTTGCGTCCCGATCTTTTCGCATGATAAAGCGCCATGTCCGTGCAGCGGATCAGATCGTCATGCAGAAAATGCTGGCGAGCTTCAAATTCTGCCACCCCAATACTGAGCGTAGCCCGAATCGTTTGCTGGTTGAATAACATTGGGTAGTCGGCCACCGTTTGGCAAATCCGCTCCGCCACTTCTTCTGCCCCCGCCAGATTGGTATCAGGCAGAATAATGCCAAATTCTTCGCCGCCGTAACGGCCCAATAAATCGGAATCTCTGAGCAAAGTACCGATAAAAGATGACAATTCGACCAGCACAAAATCACCGCCTAAGTGGCCATATTTGTCATTCAGATCTTTGAATTTATCCAGATCAAACAGAATCAGGCTCAGCGGATGCTGATAGCGCTGTGCACGGTGAATTTCCTGCTTGAGTTTTTCTTCCCAGTAGCGCCGGTTCAGCACTTTGGTCAGGCCGTCCTGCCGGTTGGCTTTTTCCAGCTCAATCAGGGTACGGCTCAAATGCTGCTGATAGACAAAAGCATCGGTGGCATCTTCAATCAGAATGCACACCAACGGTGGTTCGTGCGCAGCAGTTTGTAACGGCAACATGGTACAGTTTTGCGCCATATACTGGCTGCTGCTGGTGATGGGACGCAAATGTGGTAACCGGAAGATGTACTGGCGCTGCTCCCAACTGCTGAAGGCCGGGCTGTTTAAATCCAGCACACTCATCAGCTTACGCTTGAGCCAGGCTTCGGGCAGATCGGCAAAAACACTAAACAACGACTGACCTTTGATTTCAGCCAGCTGCAAATTGGCATGCCGTTCGATAAAAGCATTCAGATAGTGGATACGATATTCGTCATCAACCACGATGACGCCGCTGTTCAGCTGCGCCAGGATCGGACTTTCAAACCAGGCCTCTGACATCAGAAGTCTTCCAGAATGCGGTCCAGAATATCTTTAATATTACTGACCGCTTCGCCGGGAATTAACAGAATCATGTCACAGTTAAACGAGTGGTCAATCAACTGATAACTGATGTCGACTTTCAGCGCATGCTCCCAGTGAAACGAGGTATTTTTCAGCACATCAGCCACGTTGCCATGACGGGATGACAAAATCCGCGGGGCACTGTACGACAAACTGTTTTCAATTTGACTGGCCAGGCCGTTTAAGAAGGTGGTGGTTAAGACAGAGCTGATATCGGTCAGCATTTCAATCTCTGACACCGCGCCCGGCTCATAACCCAGCAATGCCGAAATTTTGTGCGCATTGTCCATTTTATAAAGCACAATGGCTTCACCACGCACGCCTTCATTGCCAAAAAAGCCCTGGCTGACCAGTGCCGCCTCGGCGTCCTGATAACGGCTTTCAAATTCTTCCGGAATATGGCTGGCACCGACCAGCGCGATCGAGGGCACCTGCAGATGGACAAAGGTGTTGAGGAAACGCGCCAGCTTGTCACTGGCCAACCCCATCGCCACGTTGATGATTTCCTGCAGGCAGTCGCGCTGCTCTTCGCTGAAACCTAAATTGTTCATATCAGCCCGTATTGTTTCAGCACAACATCTAGTTTGTCACTGCTGACAGGCTTCTGGATAAAGGCCAGCGCCCCCAGCTCCATCACGCGTTTTTGCATCTCGGGTTGAATATCAGCAGAGATCACGATGACAAAACAATCCAACTGTTCCGCTTTAATCGCCTCCAGCACACCCACCCCATCCAGTTCAGGCATGGTCAGATCCAGAAAGACCAAGCCAATTTCCTGACTGCGCAGCACTTGCAAAGCTTCGAGACCATTGCTGGCGGTCTGGAATTCGGCATCGAAGGATTCCGGCAGACTTTTGCGGACTTGCTTACGGGCTAAAATAGAATCGTCACAAATAAGGACTGGCAACGCCATGCAGAACTGCCCCTGAAATTTTTAATAATTCTTTGAAGTTACGGGCAAAATATAACCAGATGTGTTTTTGATTGCAACAGAACCACTCAATTGTCATCAGACTGCCGCAAACGGATTGCGCAGTCAGCGCTATAAAATTGCACTATATTTGGGCATCAGCGACGGTTTCGTTGTATTTTCAGCTGGCTTTGTCAGAGCCCAATGGCATATTGGTTGTGGATCAGAGACTTATTCTGTTCAAACCTGTTTTCTTTGTGGTTATTATTAGCTAATTTTAAAGCACTTGGTGGCAGGCACCGCGCTCAGAACTCACAGGATGTCCGATGCAACAGAAAAGTCTTTCGCGCAAGTTACTGACCAAAGTGTTGTCGGTGTATTTTATTCTGACTTTTGTCGTGACGCTGGGCCAGATAGTCGCCGAATATTTTAATACCAAAAATCATATCAATGGCGAACTGGCCACCCTGCAACAAACCATTTCAGGTTCATTGACCCGGGCGATTTGGGAGCTCAATACGCAGCAGGCCCTGATCATCGCCGATGGTTTGCTGGCCATTCCCTCCATTGAAGGCATCATAGTCCGTGACGACAGCGGCGCCGTCATTACCCAGCTTGGCCAATATGTCGACATCAGCGAGCGCTACAGCAATCAGCTGGTGAAAGAAGGGGTCCGGCTGACTGAGCAACAAAGCGGTCTGTTTGGTTATACCTTCCCACTGATTTTTGAGTTCTCCGGCCGCGCCACCCAGGTTGGCGATGTCACCTTGTTCTCCAGCCGAACCATAGTGCTGGACCGCATTAAAGTCGGTATTTATTTCCTGATTGGCAATGCGGTACTGAAAACCACGTTCCTGATCATTTTGTTTCTGATTGCCTTCCGGAAACAACTGACGGTGCCACTGGCCGAACTGACCCAACAAATTGAAGAACTGGAGTTGGACAATCTGGACGGCGCCAAAGTGGAAATTCAGCATGGTGACGCCAATGAACTGGCGGTGATGGCTGACGCTTTCAACCGTTTAATTAACCGGGTGCAGGACTATAAAGGCCAGTTGGAAAGCACGCAGAAACAACTGCTGCAAAGTAACGAAAAACTCGACCAGCATAATCTTATTCTGGAGCAGGAAGTGGCCCGTAAAACCTCAGGCCTCAGTCAGGCCATGATGGATTTACAGCAACAAAAGCAAGAGCTGGAAGTGAAACAACAGGCGCTGCGGGAAGAAATCGAACGACGCCGCCACACCGAAGATGCACTCAGAAACAAACAAACCGAGCTGGAAAAACTGGTCAATGACTTGCGCCAGGCGCAGGACAGGCTGGTGCAATCAGAGAAAATGGCAGCACTTGGCGGCCTGGTCGCCGGTATTACTCACGAAGTGAACACGCCGGTCGGGATTGGCGTCACCGCGACCAGCTATCTGGCGGAAAAAATTGCCACGCTGGAGCATGCTTATCAGGACAAAACCTTGTCACCCAAAGCGTTAGAGCATTTTATCGAAGAAGCCAAACAAGGCACTCAACTGCTCAATACCAACCTGGTACGCGCGTCTGAACTGATTGCCAGCTTTAAGCAAATTGCCGTCGACCAGACCAGCGAAGCGATCCGGACTATCCAGTTGCACGATTACCTCAATGAAATTATCCGCTCCTTGCAGCCGCATTTTAAAAAGACCAAACACCACATCGAAGTGAACTGCCCGGAAAATCTGGTGCTCAGCTGTCCGGCCGGCGCAATTTCGCAGATTTTCACTAACCTGCTGATGAATTCCCTGATCCATGGTTTTGAGGATATTGAAGAAGGCAATATCAACATCACGGTCATTGATGAAGGGAATTTGGTCGACATCAATTACAGCGATAACGGTAAAGGCCTCAGTGCAGAACAACTGGAAAAGCTGTTCCATCCGTTTTTTACCACCAAACGCGACCAGGGCGGCAGCGGTCTCGGTACTCATATCACCTACAACCTGGTGCGCCAGACCTTAGGCGGTAGCATTCAGGTCAGAAGCGAGCCCGGCCAGGGTCTGGCTTACCATATCCGTTTCCCTAAAGTGCTGAAACGTTGAGCAGTTAAACCGCCGCTGCCGCACCTTTGTCCTTAGGCCGGTTGTTGCCGGCCCGGATCCGGTTATACTGCCTCTTTTGTTTTTGGCGGAACCTAGAAAATGTGGTTTAAAAATCTGCGGGTGTATCAGGTCACAGAGCCGTTGCGGCTGGACAACGAACAGCTGGAACGGGCACTGACCGAGCACAAGTTTACTCCTTGCATGGGTCAGGACGCGCTGAAAATCGGTTTCACGTATCCGCTGCATCCCAGCATTAAGTCTTATCACCATCAACTCGATAATTTGTATGTCTTCGCGTTAAAGCGGCAGGAAAAAGTGCTGCCTGCCGCCGTTGTCAACGAAGAACTGCAGCCCAAAATCGACGCGCTGGAAGCCGAAAAAGGCCGGCCGCTGGGTCGCAAAGAAAAGCAGGCGTTAAAAGAGGAGCTGATCCAGACGCTGTTACCGCGCGCATTCAGCCGTTCCACCGTGACTCAGGCCATTTATGATGCCGAGCACAACTGGCTGATTGTCAACGCCAGCTCTGCCAGCCGGGCGGAAGATTTGCTGGCACTGCTGCGTAAAGCGCTGGGGTCGCTGCCGGCGGTGCCCTGGATTGACAGCAACCAGCTCAGTCAGGCCCTGCAGCAATGGCTGGCCAATCAAAATCTGCCCGCAGGTTTTGTGCTGGGTCACGAAGCAGAGCTCAAAGCGCCAGACGAAGAAGGTGCCAAAGTGAAATTCAGCAACCACCTGCTGACTGCCGCCGAAGTACAAACGCATCTGGAAGACAAGCTGGTCACTAAGCTTGAACTGCAAATGCCTGAACAGCTTGGCCTGCAAGTCTGCGAAGATGGTGGCCTGCGCAAGCTGCAATTTCACGAGTTACTGGCTAACAAAAACGACGAATTGGGCTGGGACGATTTAATCCTGCGGCTTGACGCCGACCTGCTGGTGATGAGTCACGAAATTGCCGGCGTGCTCAAAGCCTTAAAAGACAATGTCCAGCCGCTGGTGAAAAACTAGCGGTTGGCGCTCTGCCTTTGGCAACAGGCTCGTGGTGATCGTTGTTGCGATTTACTGCCAATGTCAGAGCGGGAAGTCCGGTCTCAGGCAGACGACTGCGCTGCAGACTATGGCGAGCCGAAGCATAACGCTCAGGGGACTGCGGTCCCCACTTTGCGATTGCTGTACCACTTCAGCCCCGACGTAACAGCTTCGGGCTATAAGAACATCGTTTTGGCATCCTGATAATGCCGGGCGATGTCCGCCACCTCAGCGAAAGCCATTTTAGGGATCAGACCCCGTTTGACATACAGATCCAGCAGCATGTCCACCTGCTGCGTCTGCGGGTAAAGACGTCGTGCGATAGCGGCCAGCCGGACAAAATCCACATAATGTGCTTCATCCGCCACTGTATTGTCTTGCCAGTCCCGCACCACATCGATAAAAATCGGCGCAAAACCCCAGCTGTGCAAAATGGCAACGCCAATGCGGGCGCCTAAGTCCCGGATCGCATGACGCAAATAACCAGGCTCTGCAAACACTGCCGGGTGGCGCTCCGCTTCCGCCAACACCGGCAGTGCGCCAATCTGATACACCAGAGCAGCCAGCGTCAGGGTGTCCATGTTAAGCGCACATTGCTTGTGATGCGACTGATAGACTTTCAGACAAGCCATCGCCAGGCAGGTGACTTCCATGGTCTCACGCCAAAGCTCGGCCATCGCGGCTGCGATTGACGGATGCTGGCTGACAAATAACTGCTCCAGCGCCATGGCCGTCGCAATGTTTTTGACCTGACTGAGGCCGATGCGGGTCACGGCCTGGTTCAGCGTACTGACCTTGACTGTGCGGCCCAGAAAGGCGCTGTTGGCCACTTTCAGCATACGTGCGGCCAGCGCCGGATCTCTTGCTATCACCTCAGCCATGTCGTGCAGATTGACATCCGGGTCATCTGCGGCTTGCCGGACCCTCACTGCAATTTCAGGTAACGTCGGTAGGATCAACAGGTTGCTACGTAGTCTCTCGCTTAACAAAGTCAGCAAGGCATTATCGGCAGACATAGATTTTCCTTGTCTTGTTATTCCTGACGGTGCTGCCAGCGCAGCGCTATTTCAGCAAGTTGCACGGCACTGTACGGGCACGCAGTCACCTTGCCCCAGACCGGCGCAGGCCAGGCGGCGTCAGTGATAAAGCGGCCGATATGATGTACATGCAGTTGTGGCACCATGTTGCCAAGCGCGGCCAGATTCAGCTTATCCGGCGCATAATCCTGCTTCAGATAGTGACTGAGCCTCCGACTCTCCTGCCATAGTAAATCTTGTTCATGCTCAGGCAAATCAACTACATCCCGGATGTCAGCGCGGCGGGGGATCAGAATAAACCACGGATAGTTGCTGTCGTTGCACAAACGAACCTGGCACAGCGGCCAGTCCGCCAGCCAAATGGAATCTTTGGCAAGCTGCGGGTGTAATTCAAACGGAACTGACATCGCTGACCTCCGGCCTCAGAGCTGCAGCCTTGAGCTGTTGTTGCATGCGCTGAATAATCAACTGACTGGTGAATAAATCACCACTTTTTGCCGCCTGTTCTAACTCAGCGGCCAATTGTGTAAAGGCTGGAAACCCCATACTGCCGGCACAGCCTTTGAGGCTATGCGCCTCATACTGCAGCTTGGCGCTGTCTTGCTGTTGTTGCAGTTCCTGCATCTGTGCGACCAACTGCGGCAAACGGCTGGCAAAGTCTTGCTTTAATGCAATGATGGCCGGGTCCTGTGCCAGACGTTCCGCCAACTCCAGTTCCAGTGAGCGGTCCTGCCGGGTATACGCACGAATCATCGCGTAAAAATCCTGTTGTACTATCGGTTTTGCCAGCAAAGCCTGGCAGCCTGCTTCCAGATAACGCTGATGATCTTCCCGCATCACGTTGGCTGTCAGCGCAATAATCGGCACATCAATACCGGCATGTCGGATCAGCCGGGTGGCTTCTTCCCCGCCCATCTCCGGCATTTGCATATCCATAAACACCAAATCGTAGTCATCCAGCAGCATTTTTTGCACCGCCTGATGGCCGTTTGCCACCATGGTGTAGTCCGCGTGAATTTTTTTCAGCAGCACAGCAACCAACAATTGATTATCAGTATTGTCTTCAGCGACCAGAATACGCAGCCGCTCCTGACAAGCCGATTCGGGTTGCTCCGGCACAACGGCTGCTGCCGGCTCAAAATGTTCAACCAGACTGATTTGATGGGTGTCGCAATGCATTTTAATTGCGAAGCTGCTGCCAAGCCCTTTGACGCTCTCAACTTCAATATCGCCATGCATCTGCTGCATCAGTTTCTTCGAAATCACTAAACCTAAACCTGTCCCACCAAAATGGCGCGTTACAGTGGCGTCAGCCTGCACAAATGGCTGGAACAGTTTACTGAGCTCTTCGGGCGACATGCCGATCCCGGTATCTTTAATGCGGATCTGTAAAAGCTCATCACCAGGCAAGTAACTAACCTGAATGACAATTTTACCGCGCTGAGTGAATTTCAGAGCGTTACTGGTCAGATTCAGCAACACCTGGCGAAAGCGGACTTCATCAGTGCGTAAATACTCGGGCAATGGGTAATTGAGCTCAAGCTGACAATCGAGCCCCTTGCTCTGTGCCTGGTCGCGGGTTTGCTGGTATATCTCATCCATCAGTTGCAGGAAATTGAACTGCACGATCGATAACTCCAGCTTGTCCGCCTCTATTTTCGACAGGTCAAGAATGTCGTTGATCAGGCTCAGTAAATGGCCGCCACTGCGTAATACCCGCTTCAGGTAATCATCAGTTTGTTCTTTATCGGACTCCGCCATCGCCTGCTCGCTAAAACCAATAATTGCAGTCAGCGGTGTGCGGATCTCATGGCTCATATTGGCCAAAAACACACTCTTAAGCCGGTTGGCCTGCTCGGCCGCTTCACGGGCCGTGATCAACTGTTGGTTAGCGCTGGCGAGATTGCTGTTCGCCCTGGCCAAATCCTGTGTTCGTTTCTGTACTTTCTCTTCCAGTTGCTGCTTGTACGCCCGTTCACGTTCACGATAAACCCTGAGCTGTCGCACCATGACATTAAAGGCGGCGAACA
Organism: uncultured Rheinheimera sp.; assembly: GCA_966252055.1. Taxonomy (GTDB): domain Bacteria; phylum Pseudomonadota; class Gammaproteobacteria; order Enterobacterales; family Alteromonadaceae; genus Pararheinheimera. The sequence goes on from CBINNO010000005.1 coordinate 8,990, forward strand.
TATCACCCAGTTCATCTTGTTTGCGAACAGTCAACAAAGTACTCAAATCGCCGCGCCCTACCGCTGTTTTTGCTTCTGTCAGCACTTTAATTGGATCAAAAATGTAACGGATCAACAGCCAGTAGCAGAACCAGGGCAAACCAATGGCAAACACCAGGCTGAGTAAAAACAGCAAAGGCGGCAAATATTCGCTGTAAGACAACAGTTCTTGTTGCTCGACCGCTGTCACCAGCATAAAGCCACCGGGCAAACGGGCGCCTAACACCTGCATGGGCCGGCCTAACAACACGATTTCTTTCAGCGCCGTCGCCCCGACGGCCTGCTCTACCTGAGCCAGATTCGTCGGCGCCAGTGCGCTGCCAATCAAATTGGGTTTATCGGCGTAAGCAATGACACCACCGGGGCTTACAATCAAATTGACGCTTGAGTTTAGCAACTGGTCCTGAACGACTTCGTCTATCAGCTTGATATCCAGATTGATCACCAGATAACCCCACAAACGATCAATCTCATTGTCGTTTCTGGCGTTCTGGTACACCTTGTTCGCCAGCACCACTTTAAGCGCACTCTGCTCAGTTTCGCGGCCGATAAAAATGCCGGCGTCATCAATCATGCCCTGCAACAGGGAGAAATAATCAGCCCGAAAGCGTCCTGATGCGGGCAAACTAGGCTGTGATGGCGATTGCATCAGCACTTCACCGTTTAACCGCATCAGTCTGACCTGCTCTGTACCTGGATTGCGGTTACGGTATTGCTCAAACTGTGCGCTAAGCTGGCTGCCATTCTGGTGGGACACCATAAACTGCTGAATTTCATCGACTTGGCTCAGATGCAGCAACTGCAGCTGATTGCTGCGCAGGAAAGTATCGATTTTTTGTTGATGGTTTGCCAGATGCTTATCGACCTGGATGTAGGCTTGATGGGCAAAAGCAGACGCACTGAAGCGATAGGCCAGATACCCCAGCACCAAGGTCGGCAGTACCAACAAAGGAAACATATAGATAACAAGGGTTTCGCGGAGTCTCATGCGTCCATTAACCTGACCCGGTCTGCCTGAAAATGTCGGTACAGCATAAACAGCTGCTGCTGAACCGACAACAGATTTCGCATTGTGCGCCGGTCAGCAACTTTGACTGACCGGCAGGCGTTTTTAACGCAGATAACGGGCGGCAAGACTGGTAACAGGTGCAGCTGACGGTTTGCCATGCTGCCAGTCGCCCCCATCAACACCGCTGCCCGCGATGTCCACATGGACGTATGCCAGATTTGCCGCAGACTCAGTCGCTTGGTCCAGTCCCGCAGCTACCACCAGAAAAGCCATCGGGAACTGGTGCCCCCGCGCCGTCACTGAAGAAGGCGCGTTATTACAGCTCAGCACGTCATCCGCACAACTACGCGGTCTGATAAAAGCAAAGTCCTCGCGACGGCTGGACGACAACTCTGCCGGATCGCCCCACAATTCGCCGGCATTGGCGATACTTGCAGAGACTGAACCCTCGCGTGCCACACCGTTTTCAACGAGTGCAGTGTAGGGGCCTACTGCGCGTGCCGCATGGCCGGTCAAAGTCGCCACCGAAAACAGAGTCGCATTGGGTAAACCCTGAGATTGCTCACGTAAATGTGCCATCAAATCAGCCAACACCAATCTGCCCTCTGCATCCGTATTGCCAATACGAACCCGCACGCCGGCGCGACTGGTAATAATTTCATCGGCAACAAAGGCATCGGAGCCGATACTGTTGCGAACGGCGCCGATTTCAGCAATCACATGAATGCCTTCTGGCTGGAGTTCAGCGACAGTCTTCAGGAATCCGGCAACAGCAGCCGCACCGCCTTTATCGCGGCTCATCCCCGCCATGCCACCATTGATTTTCAGATCAGCGCCGCCGGTGTCGTACACCAAGCCTTTGCCAGCGAACAATAAGGTCTGCTTAATTTCACCGGCAGGTTTGTATTCAAGCCGGATCACGGCCGGTTTGTGGCGCTCCACCGCCAGAGAACTGCGTGCAACAGCCATCAATAACGGATAATCGGCCTGCAAACGCTCGACATCGGTTTCGACTTCCACCGATACTGCAGAACCACTGAAAGCTTCCACACAATAATCGGCAAACCGACGCGGGGCCATGCGCTCTGGCTCCGTACCGCATAAATCCCGAGCCAACCGGCGGCCGGCTTCAGTAGCGGCCAGGAAGCGCGCTTCGTTGCTGTCCATCCCCACTAAACCAATCTGCTGAACCGGTTCTACCGCCATTTCCCCGCGGGCTTCGCGTCCTTCCAGCGGCTGCCACAGCGCCTGCGCAGCAGCCAGATAACTGACCGCTAAAGCTTGCTGAAAACGCGGTTCGGCGGGCGTCTGCACCCACAGTAAAGGCTTTACAGCACCCGCTGTTTTTGCTTGCAGGATGGCCTGTTTAGCAACATCGGCAAAACAACGGACATCATCATAATAACGATTCAGTGGACCCGTCGGTGCAACAATCAGGCGCTGTCCGACGACCAAAGGACACACCAATGTCACTGTCTCACGCCCGATACGTTGGTCAATCCGCTGCTGTTGCTTAAGCCATTGCACCAGTTCAGGGTCAGGATAATGTTCAATCTGTTCGGCGATACAAATCAGGGCATCCCAGGGTCCGGCCAAAGTTGCGGATTGCAAAGATGCCACGGCCACAGGAGTAGGATAAGCCATGGTGAAATTCCTTGTAGGTCAGAGTTCAGAGCGCTGGCAGCTCAGATGATTTTGTTTTCCTGCCAGCTTTTTTCTTTGCGCATACGTTCGAGACGTCGTTCACAGGGTTTTTCGCAGTCACAGGCTTTTTCGATACCCAGGGCATCCAATCCACCACAACTGCCAGCGATCGTTTTGCGTTGCAGAATATAACCCACAGCCATTGCCAAAACGACAACCAGAAAAATAGCAAATGTCAGGACAAAGATTTCCATGACGACCTCATTTAGCAAAAACACGTCAGTCCGCCGGACTGGCAACCGGGCGGTATTTTATCAGCTTTTAGCTAAGGCAGACTATGCTTTTGTCGCCTGCCCGCGTGGTCGCTGACAGCCGCGGCCCGCCTGGTAATCCAGCCAGCGCAGCGGCAAAAAAAAACCAACCCGCAGGTTGGTTTTTTTATCAGGCAATAATTAACCGCCGAAGTCATCCAACAGGATGTTGTCATCTTCTACGCCAAGATCTTTCAGCATATTGATCACAGCTTTGTTCATCATTGGTGGACCACACATGTAGAACTCACAATCTTCTGGTGCTTTGTGGTTCTTCAGGTAGTTCTCATAAATGACGTTGTGGATGAAGCCGGTGTAGCCAGTCCAATTATCTTCAGGCTGCGGATCAGATAAAGCCACATGCCACTTAAAGTTGTCATTTTCCGCCTGCAGCATGTCGAAATCTTCCACATAGAACATTTCACGCTTCGAACGGGCACCGTACCAGAAAGTGATCTTACGTTTTGACTTCAACCGGCGCAGCTGGTCGAAAATGTGAGAGCGCATTGGCGCCATACCTGCACCACCACCGATAAACACCATTTCTGCATCAGTGTCTTTCGCGAAGAACTCACCAAACGGACCAGAAATCGTCACTTTGTCGCCAGCTTTCAGGCTCCAGATATAAGAAGACATCTTACCGCATGGCAGTGTCAGGTTGTTTGGCGGCGGCGTTGCGATCCGTACGTTCAGCATAATAATGCCTTCTTCTTCCGGATAGTTTGCCATGGAATAAGCACGAATCGTCGGCTCATCCACTTTAGACTCCAGCGTGAAGAATTTAAAACGTTCCCAATCACCACGGTACTCTGCAGGGATATCGTAATCTGCGTACTTCACGTGGTGAGCCGGCGCTTCAATCTGAATGTAACCACCGGCACGGAATGGAACAGACTCGCCATCCGGGATCTGCAGCTTCAGCTCTTTAATGAACGTTGCTTTGTTGTCATTAGAGATAACAGTACAAGCCCACTTTTTGATACCAAAAATTTCTGGCTCAACTTCGATGTCCATGTCGGTCTTCACTGCGACCTGACAAGCCAGACGACAACCTTCACGGCGTTCGCCCTTGGTCAGATGACCGAATTCAACCGGCAATACATCGCCGCCACCTGAGTGAACGTGCACACGGCATTGGCCGCATGAACCACCACCACCACAAGCAGACGACAGGAAGATACCACGGTCTGCCAAGGCGCCAAGCAGCTTGCCGCCCGCACGCGTTTTAATCGCTTTGCTGGCATCACCATTGATGCTGATCGTGATCTCACCAGAAGACACCAGTTTTGCTTTGGCCGCCAGGATCATGATTACCAGTGCCACGATCAGCACTGTGAACATACCTACGCCAAGAATAATCTCTTGCATTGCTCTTTCCTTTTACCGCGGGCGTTTACAGTGAAACACCAGAGAAGGACATAAAGCCCAGACCCATCAGACCGACCATCAGGAAGCGGGAACCTAATCCCCGGATCCCTACAGGCATATCAGCGTATTTCAGTTTCTCACTGACCGCAGCCATCAGCGTAATGGCCATCGCCCAGCCAATACCGCTACCTGCTGCAAATACCACACTTTCACCAAAGTTATAGTCACGCTCGACCATAAAGGCGACGCCGCCAAAGATCGCGCAGTTTACCGTGATCAAAGGCAGGAAAATCCCAAGCGCGTTGTACAAAGACGGAATGTACTTGTCGAGGAACATTTCAAGGATCTGAACCAATGCAGCAATAACACCGATATAAGTGATAAAGCCCAGAAACATCAAATCTGTCTCGGCAAAACCTAACCATGCCAGTGCACCCGGTGCCAGCAAATAGTGCACAACCAGATTGTTCACGGGTACAGACAGTACCAACACCGCTGTTACCGCAACACCAAGCATGAAAGCAGTTTTCACCTGTTTGGAGACTGCAATAAAAGTACACATACCGAGAAAGAATGACAGCGCAAGGTTGTCAATAAATACGGCACGGACAAACAAACTAATATAATGTTCCATGTCGTAACTCCTTAATGTTTCTCTTGCTGCTCAGGGCGCCACGTACGCAGACCCCAAATCAACAGACCAATGATGAAGAAGGCGCTCGGTGGCATCAGCAACAGACCCATTGGTTGATACCAACCGCCTGCACTGATCAGGGGCAGAATTTCCACGCCCATTAAGCTCCCTGAGCCGAACAGCTCGCGGATCACACCAACGATCAACAGCAAGACTGCATAACCCAAACCATTACCGATACCATCCAGGAATGACATCAGCGGCGGGCTCTTCATTGCATAAGCTTCCGCACGGCCCATTACGATACAGTTTGTGATGATCAAACCCACAAATACAGACAGCTCTTTGGCCAGACTATAGGCATACGCCTTCAGCACCTGGTCAACCACGATAACCAAAGAAGCGATGATGGTCATCTGCACGATGATACGGACGCTGCTTGGAATATGGTTGCGGATCAGTGAGATAAAGAAGTTAGAGAATGCCGTGACCAACATCACAGCTATGCCCATTACTAACGCTTTTTCAACTTTGGTCGTTACTGCAAGTGCCGAACAAATCCCCAGAACCTGTAAGGCAATCGGGTTATTCGCAAAGACGGGCCCAAGGACCAGGGATTTCATCTCTTTCGCATTAGCCATTGTTTAATGCTCCTTCACGAACTTTGGCCAGGAAAGGAGCAAAACCTTTGGCACCTGCCCAGAAATCAAATGTATGTTGCACACCATTACTGGTCAGCGTCGCACCTGATAAGCCGTCAACGTCATGTGCTGATGTTGGAACTGCATTGCCAGGTTTCAGCACCTTAATCGCAGGTTTGCCTTGCTCATCAAACAATTTCTTGCCGACAAACTGAGCAACCCATTTCGGGTTCTGGATTTCGCCACCCAAGCCTGGCGTCTCGCCATGCTCGTAGTAGTTCAGTGCTTTGATGGTGTTGCCATCCGTATCAAGAGCCAGGAAGCCGTGCATGGTTGACCACAGGCCATAACCGTGCACCGGCAGCACCACAGCGCTGACTTTGCCTGACTCTACACCGTCGTTGTAAGCGATATACACTGGTGCCAGTTTGGCAACGCGTTTGATTTTTGCCAGATCTTCAGCACCGTCTAACGCGTTGCTGCCATTCAGATCTTTCATCATCTTGCGGTAGTCGTATTTTGCCGCGTCCTGATCAGCAAATTCGCCTGTTTCCAGATTCACCAGACGTTCGCGAATATGCTTGCTGTAAAGCTCCTTGACAGAACCTTCCTTCAGCAAACCGACCGAAGCCAGCACGTTTTTCTGCGAATCAAGCAATTTGTTTTCATTTTGCGTCGGTCGTAAACCTACAGCTGCAGCGGCAACCACGATGGCACAGACCAGACACAGACCAATGACAACACCAAAGGTCTTGCCGATACTTTCGTTATTAGACATTACGTGCCAGCCTCCGTTTGATATTTGCCTGGGCAACCATATAGTCGAACAATGGCGCGAACAGGTTAGCGAACAGAATTGCCAGCATCATGCCTTCCGGGTAAGCCGGGTTCACTACACGAATCATCACAACCATAAAACCAATCAGAATCCCGTAGGCCCACTTACCCGAGTCGGTGAATGAAGCGGAAACCGGATCTGTTGCCATAAAGAACATACCGATGGCAAAACCACCCAGTACCACGTGCCAGTACCAAGGCATCGCAAACATCGGGTTAGTGGCTGAACCAATCATGTTAAACAGCGTGGCAAAAACAATAGTACCAACCATCACGCCTGCGACAATCCGCCATGAAGCGATACGCAGATAAATCAGCGCGAGGCCACCAATAAGCAGCGCCAGCGTTGAGGTTTCACCGACAGAACCTGGAATAAAACCATAGAACGCATCCCACCACTGGGCATTGATCGACCAGTCAGTCAAAGAACCGTTGGCGGCTTGTGACAACATGGTAGCGCCCGAATAACCATCAGCCGCAGTCCAAACTTTGTCACCTGAAATCTCAGCCGGGTAAGCGAAGAACAGAAATGCGCGGCCAGCCAGAGCCGGGTTCAGGAAGTTACGGCCCGTACCACCAAACACTTCTTTGGCGATGACGATACCGAAAGTGATCCCCAGCGCAGCCTGCCACAGAGGGATGGTTGCTGGCAGAATCAACGCAAACAGAATAGAGGAAACAAAGAAACCTTCGTTGATTTCATGCTTACGCACAGAAGCGAACAGGACTTCCCAGAAACCACCAACGATAAAGACTGTGGCATAAATAGGCAGGAACCAGCAGGCACCGTACCACATTTTCGCACCCCAGCCTGAATCGGCTGTCAGCTCACCACCCAAGGCGTGGAACAGACCCACTTGCCAGGTTTCCGGCAGTTTTACTGTTTCGGACAGGACGGCAGCAGCCTGATGTCCAATATTGAACATCCCGAAGAACATAGCAGGGAACAGCATCAGCCAGACAAAAATCATGATACGTTTCAGATCGATACTGTCACGTACGTGCGTTGCTGACTTCGTTACTTTACCTGGTGTATACAGAATAGTGGCGACAGCCTCATACAGCGCATACCACTTTTCGTGCTTACCGCCTTTTTCAAAATGCGGCTCGATACTTTCTAAATAATGCTTCAAACTCATCTTAACCTTCCTTCTGGATGGTCGTCAGCGCATCGCGCAATGCCACGCCGTAGTCGTATTTACCAGGGCAGACAAAGGTACAAAGCGCCAGATCTTCTTCATCCAGCTCCAGACAACCCAGCGTGACTGCGCCGTCGGTATCACCGACCAGCAGGTCGCGCAACAACAGTGTTGGCAGAATATCCAGCGGCATCACCCGCTCATAGTTGCCAATTGGCACCATGGCGCGATCAGACCCGTTGGTCGTCGTGGTCATATTGAACAGACGTTTTGGATTCAGATGGGATAAGTAAGCACGGGTGACCGAGAACTTCGTCGCACCTGGCGCAATCCAGCCCAGGAACTCTTTCTCATAACCCTCCGCCAGGACGGAAATCTGATTGTGGAAGCGGCCCAGATATGCATGGACGCCCACAGCTGTTTTACCCGCCAGCACTGACCCGGAAATGATACGGTTATTGCCTTCTGACAGTTCACCTGCGGTGAGCTCAGTCACAGAAACACCTAACACGGTCTTGATCAGCCGTGGATTTTTCACAACAGGTCCTGCCAGAGAAATCACACGATCAGCGCGATATTCACCGCTGGTGAACAACTTGCCGATAGCGATCACATCCTGATAGTTGATGTGCCAAACCACTTTTTTCAGAGAAACAGGTTCCAGGTAATGAATGTGCGTTCCGGGGAGACCCGCAGGATGCGGCCCTGAAAACTCTTCAACCTGTACTTTGCCTGCTGCCGGGATATTGGCCCCCGACGCTTTACAGACATAAATCTTGCTGTCAGTCAGCTGACCCAGAACTGTCAGGCCATGCTGGAAATCAGCCGCTGCAGCCGCAATGACGACTGAAGGATCAGCCGCGAGTGGGTTGGTGTCGATGGCAGTAACGAAAATCGCGCGCGGGGTGCTGTCAATGGCAGGCACTGCGCTGAAAGGACGGGTGCGGAATGCAGTCCACAAACCGGAATCCAGCAACTGCTGTCTGACAACGGCGCTGTCCAGAGTGGCCAGCTGTCCGGCATCATATTTGCCGAACTGTACAGCCTCGTCTGAACCGTCTGCTTCAATCACAACAGATTGCAGCACACGTTTGGCACCACGGTTTATCGCAGTTACAGTTCCAGAGATTGCGGCAGTAAACTTAACGCCAGGATTTTTTTTGTCTTCGAAAAGACCCTGACCTCGTTTTACCTTGTCCCCAACCTCAACCAGCATTGTGGGACGCATACCGACATACTCTTCACCCAGTAACGCGACCGACTTGACGGCAGGACCGTCATGGATCACTTGTTTAGGACTGCCCGACAGGGGAATGTCCAATCCTTTTTTAATTTTAATCATACGTACTTGCACTACTTTAACGGGAAGAAACAGGGCCTGGTTTTACGGCTGCTCGCCTCGCAGCGCACCTGGCGAAAGTTGGCTGATTTTTAACCAGATTTCACCAGATACACGTACACAGCGGCGGATTTTAGCACTAAACCCACAGGCCAGCTATGATAAATAACATTTTTCTGCAGCCATGACAGCGACTGTCCGCAAGTGTAGTCAACTTTGAAATGATTGCGCAAAATTGCTGCAAACCGGCTGGTTTTCAGCCACTTTCCTGTTGTATTCACCGACAGTACTGCCACGACGCCAATCTGTTCAACCAACAAACAAAAGCCGCCAGAACGGCGGCTTTATGATCTTATGCTAAATTAGCCAAAGTCACCATCGGTGACAAATCCTGATCATAATCGATATGGCTGTAGCCAAATCCAAACAGACGCAGGAACTCCTGATGATAGCCTTTATAGTCGGTCAGTTCATCGATGTTGCTGGTTTCGACTTGCTGCCATAATTTGGTCACTGCGGCCTGGATATGGTCGGCTAACTCTTTACCATCCATCCGTAAACGCCCTGCTTCATCAAGGACGCGCGCAGAGTTATAAAGACACTGAGTAAACAGGCCGTAGATCTGCTCAATACAGCCTTCATGCGTGCCTTCTTCTTTCATCACCCGATACAGCAATGAAATATAAAGCGGCATGATTGGAATCGCTGAGCTTGCCTGAGTCACCAGTGCTTTGAGTGACGCCACATAAGCATGGCCACCCTGCCCTGCCAGTTTTTTGGTAATAGCCGCAGCGGCGCGGTCCAAATCTTCTTTGGCCCGGCCTATAGTGGCTTTGCCATAGATTGGCCAGGTCAGTTCTTTGCCGATGTAGGTATAAGCGACCGTCTGAACATTGTCTGCCAGCACGCCGGCAACATGTAACTGGTCCAGCCAACGCTCCCAGTCTTCACCGCCCATCACTTTAACCGTGTTAAAGATTTCTTCATCAGAAGCAGGTTCAACCGACACTTCTTCGATTTCGCGTTTGCTGGTGTTCAGGTTCTTAGCTGTGTAAGACTGCCCGATTGGTTTGAGAACTGAACTGTAGATTTCACCGCTGACCGGATCTTTACGACGTGGCGCTGCGAGGCTGTAGACCACCAAATCAATTTTGCCCATTTCGGCACGGATTAACGAAATCGCCTGCGATTTCAGTTCGTCAGTAAAGGCATCACCATTGATGTGTTTGTTCCAGAGCCCGGCTTCATTCGCTGCAGCTTCAAAAGCGGCCGTGTTGTACCAGCCGGCAGAGCCGGTTTTGCCTTCAGAGGCTTCTTTTTCGAAGAAGATACCCAAAGTCTTCGCGCCTGAACCAAAGGCTGCGGTAATGCGGGAAGCCAGACCGTAGCCCGTTGATGCACCGATCACCAGGACATTTTTAGGGCCATTATTGACCTGTCCATGTTGTTTTACATAAGCAATTTGCTCACGAACATGCTCCGCACAGCCAACCGGGTGCGCGTTGGTACAGATAAAACCACGGATTTTCGGTTGAATAACCATAAAATTAACCTGTGTAATGACAGAAACCGCGGCTAGTGTAAAACACTGACCGCGGCAACAGGTCTGATCAGACAAAAAATTTCAATTCACAGGCTGGCAGTTCAGCGGCAGCATGCAAGCAAGGCACTAACCAGCTGCTTTGGATTCTTTGGCAGAACCGCCAAAGCATTTAGGCGAGGCAGGAGGTTTCTCTGCGTAATATTCGTACCACTCTGATGGCGTATAGGTGTGTAGAGCAAGCGCGTGAATTTTTTCTGCCAGTTCTGCGGCAACCACAGCGTTGACAGCGCGATGACGTTGCAACAGACGCATGCCTTCAAAGGCTGGTGTCACTATCACCACCTTAAAATGCGATTCAGAACCCGGCGCGACACTGTGCATATGGCTTTCGTTAATCACGTCCAGAAAAACCGGGTTGAAGGCCTGCAACAATTTCTGCTCAATAGCGGTATAGATCGACATGATTGTCAGCTCCTTCAATGCATTCTTTGCTTACTCTAGCGAGCGTATGCAGCCTTGTCAGCCGCAAAAAAAGATATAAATTTTCCCTTGCCAAGCACAGGCTGTACTGCTTCAACGCACAGGTAAATAACGGAAAGTCAGATTGAGCCGCTCACACTGCACCTTCGTTTGCTTCGGCACTCGGTGCTGCCAGTAATGCTGACAAGGCCCCGCCATCAACAACAGGTCGCCATCGGACAATTGCAGGCTCAATTGGGTCTCATCCTGTTTGTGCAACAGGTCAAAACGTCGTGTTTGCCCAAGACTCAGCGAAGCAATAACCGGATTTGGTCCCAATTCAGCCTCATCATCACTGTGCCAGCCCATATGATGCTCGCCGTGCTGATACCAGTTCAGCAATACCGCATTAAATGGATAACCAGTGTGTTGGCAAATCCGCTGGCGTAATAAGTCCAGCGAAGGCTCCCAGGCTTGTGGCACAAAAGTGACACCAGAATATCGATAGCTGCAGTGTGGATCTCCCATCCAGATCTGTCGCCGCGGAATCGCGACCGATTTGCCATAAAGCCGGATTGCGGGCTGCTGCCACTGCAATGTCGTCAGCCACTGTTGCATCGCCAGCGATTCTGATTCAGACAAAAAACGCCGCCACAGATAAAGCTCAGCCTGCGGCATCTGAAAAGATTGCAATGCAACTGCGCTTGCCGGGTCGTTGTGAGATGACCACGCTTCTGTCAAAATATCTCCCCTTTTCTGCCAGGCCAGTCTTTTGTATGTCCAGCCAATTTACCTTAGATCAGCTGCAACTGCAGCTGGACCGCTATCCACCCGCTCAGAAAAACCGCAGCCTGCAAGCGTGGGACGCGGCAGATGAGTTACTGATCCGTTATGTCTGGCAACATCAGCCTGAACTCCAGAGCCCGTTATTGCTGGTCAATGATCAGTTTGGGGCTTTGGCCTGCGCGCTTCATAATTTCTCCCCTATACAGTGGGGAGATTCCTTTATCAGCCAACTGGCCACCCAGCATAATCTGACCCAGAATGGCCTGACGGCTGTGCCACAACTGGCCAGCACTGCGCCTTGCCCTTCGTTTGGCGCTGTACTGCTGAAACTGCCCTCCAATCACAGCTACCTGCGTTATCAGCTGCGCCAGCTCAAGCAGCAACTGCCGGACGGAGCCAGACTGGTCGCTGCGGCCAAAGCGAAAGACATTCACGCCAATCTGCTCAGTATCTTTCGGGAAGAAATCGGCCCGGTCAGTGCTTCTTTAACGGAAAAAAAATGCCGGCTGATCACCGCCGTCTGCGATAAAAAAGCGACAGTGCCAGGCAAACCTGACTATCCATTAATCTGGGCTGCGGAGTTGCCAACACCAACCGGCGAACAATTGTTTGATATCATCAACCACGCCAACGTTTTCGCCCGCGAACAGCTCGATATTGGTGCACGCTTTTTACTGCAACATTTACCAGAGGTTGGCGCCGGCGAGCGCGTGATTGATTTAGGCTGTGGCAATGGCGTGCTGGGGCTCGCGGTGCTGGCAAAGCAACCACAGGCCGCTATGGTATTTTGTGACGAATCGTACATGGCGGTGCAGTCGGCGCATGACAATGTCAACCGGCATTTTCCGGCATCTCTGCCCCATTGTGACTTCGTGGTCGACGACAGCATGAGCCGGCAAGCGGATCTGTCGGCAGATCTCATCTTGTGTAATCCACCTTTTCACCAGCAGCAGGCGGTGACCGACCATATCGCCTGGCAAATGTTCGCCGACGCCCGTCGGGTATTAAAAGTTGGTGGCCGGCTGCGCATCGTCTGCAACCGTCATCTCGGTTATGGCGACAAGCTTGGCCGGCTGTTTGGCGGTTGTATTCACATCGCCAGTAATGCAAAATTCAGCGTCTTTGAAGCGATCAGAAGGAAATAATCATGCGTTCAATTCTGTTAGCGGCAGTGTTTGCCGTCGGGGTCACCGGCTGCAGTAACCCTGTGCCCTCTTTTATCGTGGCACCGCAAATTCTCTCCAGCCAATCAAATCAGTTAAGCAATACTGCTTTCAGCCTGACTGTGCAGGACAACAGACCCACCAGCGGCACTCTGATTATGCGCGATGGTGACTCGGTCAAATCTTATCCAACCAGTAACAACCTGACCGGCGAGTTACAAAATACGCTGACGGCCACTTTGCAACAGCAAGGTGCCCGCATCGTGCCTGGCGAACCCGTGGTTGTGACCCTGCAAATTAACCAGCTCGAAGCCAATGCCGAACTCAAAGCCGTCGAGCACGTCGTGAAAAACAATGTCGAACTGACCTTACTGATTGAACGCGACTCAGGTTCATTTAATAAGAGTTACAGTGGCAAAAGCAGTTTTTCAGGCCCGTTCAAGCTCGACACCGCCGTGGCAGAGCGTGAACTGCGCCTGCTGACCGAACAAGTCCTCGGTAACATGCTGCGTGACCCAAGCTGGCAGGATTTTCTGAGGAACTGAGCATGAAAAAATTCCTGCTGAGCTGTCTGCTGTTGTTAAGCAGCCCGCTGTGGGCAAATGGGGAATACCTGCAAAAAGACAATCTGTTTCCCAAAGTGAAGCTGACAACCACCCAAGGCGATATTGTCATCGAACTGGATCGGATGAAAGCAGCCCTGACCACTAATAATTTCCTGACGTACGTCAATAAAAAGATGTATGACGGCACTATTTTTCACCGGCTGGAACCTGAGTTTGTCTTACAGGGCGGCGGCTATGATCGCGAATACGTGCCTATTAAGAGCTTGCAGGAAATCCCCAATGAATCTGGCAATGGCGTCAAGAACAGACTCTACACCGTCGCCATGGCGCATCAGGAAAAAGGGCCGCACACCGGCAGCAATCAGTTTTTTATTAACCTGAATGACAACCCAAGCCTGGATCCCGGTAAAAACTGGGGTTATGCCGTATTTGGTACTGTCGTGGACGGCTTTGATACTATCGAAAAGATTAAAGCGCAGCCCACAGGCCTGAATGAGAAACTGGGCTGGGAAAATGTCCCGAAAGCCCCCATTGTGATTGTCCGCGCAATATTACTGCCTGCTAAATAATCCCGACTATACTTGCCCTGTGGACAGCCGATGCTGTCCACAGTTTCAAAGCCCGCTGTACGGGGATAAATGTTAACGATTCAGTTAACCAAAGCGGCCAGCGCCGCCTTTGTCAGGCAAGGTACCGATATGTTGGATGCATTTCTGGAGCATAAATCAAAGCAGTTAGCTTATTATCTTGCGCGCTACCTGCGTGGTCAGTTGCCGCAGCAGGAAATGCATTTGTTTGTCTGGGATACACTGGAAGAGTGGGCACAGCTGCAGGTGAGCCAGAATATCCCGCAAAGCTTCCGTGAAATGGTGTTCTGGCATTTGCTTTATCAACTCGAACTCTGCTCCTTGCAGGAATTAAGGCAAGACCGTCGACAACGTCGCGACCTGCAGCGCTGCATGGCATTTTTGCTCGGAAAATCGGAAGTACCGGCCGATTTTGTTGGCATCAGACCCTGAAAACCGGGCAGCATCTGCAGCGCCTGAAAAACCCGTCCATTTTGCTTTGCGCCTTCCACTTTGTTAATGTGCCTGCCTTTGGCTTTATTAGATGTGGAGCTTCAGCATGACTGAAGTCAGGCCAGCGACCCAAAGTTGGTTGCAAACCCTAGCGCTTTACCGGGATCCCCGCCTCTGGTTCATCTTTCTGCTCGGCTGTTCGTCAGGCTATCCGTGGGTGTTAATCAGCAGTGCAATGACTGGCTGGCTGAAAGATGCCAACCTCTCCCGCGCCGCTATCAGCTATTTTGGCTCTGTCACTGTCGTGTACGCAGTCAATTTTCTTTGGGCGCCGCTGCTCGACCGGGTCCGGCTGCCCTGGTTGTATCAGTTGCTTGGACAACGACGCAGTTGGGTGTTATTGCTGCAACTGTTTATCGTCATACTAACCTTTGGCATCGCCTGGACTAACCCTGCTGCCAGCCTGATCTGGACATCTTTGTTAGCACTGGGTATCGCGGCGGCGGCGGCATCGATGGATGTCGCCATTGACGGTTACCGCATTGATATCATTGGTCAGGACAGACTGAGATTGCCGGCAGCTGCAGCAATGGGCGTTGCAGGTTGGTGGACTGGCTATTCCCTCCCCGGCTATCTGGCCTTTCATTATGCGGACACCTTTGGCTGGTCCAATGTTTATCTGATGTTGGCAGCATTGCTGCTGCTACTGAGCCTGAGCACTTTCTGGATAAAAGAACCGGACAGCAATCGTGATTTGCTGCAGCAAAAAGCGGCAGAGCGTTATCAGTCGTTGCAGAGCCATCCGGCCTTGTTGTGGCTCCAAATCACTGTCATTGAGCCCTTTGCTGATTTTGTGCGCCGCAATGGGATCAGACTCTCTTTGTGTTTGCTGGTGTTCATCCTGACCTTTAAACTCGGCGAATCCTTTCTTGGCAGGATGTCAATTCAGTTTTATCGCGAAGTTGGTTTTAGTAATGAACAAATCGCCGAGTACTCCAAACTGATTGGCTGGGGCGCAACCATTTTCTTCACTTTGCTTGGCAGCCTGCTTAATACCCACTATGGCGTCTTCAAGGGATTGGTGGTTGGTGGTCTCGCGATGGCTGGCAGCAACCTGATGTTTGCCTGGCTCGCTGCAGCCGGACCCGATGAAAGTTTGTTGTTCTGGACCATCATCATCGACAACTTCACCACGGCCTTCTCAATCGTCGCCTTTGTGTCTTTTCTGTCAGCCTTCACCGGAGTCGCTTTCTCGGCCAGTCAGTATGCGCTGCTCGCATCTGTCGGTAACTTCGGCCGTACCTCGATGGCCTCATTTGGTGGCAGTATGGTGGACTGGCTTGGTGGCAACTGGGCCCTGTTCTTTTTGTTGACGTCGCTGATGGTGCTGCCTGCATTAGGACTGTTGTGGTACATCAGATATCTGCTCAACAAACGTGGCCAACCGCTTTGAAATATACATTTCGCAGACAAAGAAAAAGCCGCATCATGCGGCTTTTTCCGGACAAGCGACACCAATCAGGCCTGGGTCACTTGTTTTAATCCTTCCGCTGGGTCCACTTCCAATGCCTGGCAGTACCGGACAAATTCCACGACATCTAAACGACGTTCCTGATTTTCAACTTTCCCAATAAAAGAATGCGGTGTGCCCAATACTTCGGACAAACTGCGCATGGTATGGCCTTTTTCCTGGCGTTGCCGCTTCAGCCATAAACACAGCCTTTTATTTTCGTCAGAAATGACGCTTTTAGTACCTTTCATAACCAAATTGTCTCCCAGCGTTGAACGCTTTTTTTATGTAAAACACTTCCTGCCAAATAAAAATCCAAACCTTATTGGTGTCCCAATAAGCAATAAAAATCAGTTCATTAAACCATAGGATGCGATAAGCGTATAGTTACACCAGTTAAAATTTGTCTTTAACTGACACGCACAACAAGCATTCTATAAATACCTAATAGAAATCAATTCGATAGATATTTCGTCTTCGGACAAAACAGAACATTTTTTGGAAAAAAACCAAAAGCGTACCGATATTCGTAACATTTATGTTATGAAATGATCGACATTTTATTGCAAAAGACGGACTAATGTAACATTAGACGAAAAAAACAGCGAGAAAAACAGGCAGGACAGACCAGCCAGTATAGACTGGCTGGTCGCCGAATCAGACAGAAAAGCTCGAACCGCAACCACAAGTCGTCGTAGCATTCGGGTTTTGCACGGTAAAACGGCTGCCTTGCAGGCCTTCGGTATAATCCACAACACCGCCAACCAGATACTGCAGACTCATCGGATCAACGACCATAGTGACCCCATTTTTTTCAATGGTCAGATCGCCGTCATTGACCTTTTCATCGAAGGTAAAGCCGTACTGGAACCCCGAACAACCGCCACCAGTGACGTAAACCCGCAATTTCAAAGCTGGATTCTCTTCGTCGGTGACAAGGGCCAGCACTTTGTTAGCTGCGGCATCGGTAAACTGAATGGGCATCTGTATGTCTGACATCATATCTCCGGACCGGACAGAAATTTGGTGGCGAATTATCTAATACCTGAGCGTTTTAATCAAGTATTTCACCCTGACCGTCCCACGGCATTTCCCGTTTCAGTGTCACTGCGGCACCGCCCTGGCCCGACTGACTGCTCAATCGAATCTCCAGTGTTTCCGCGGTAAAACCGGCCGGTAACACAAACTCACCATCAACACTACGGAAATTCTGAATTTGCAAACGTTTGGCCTTCGGTGAAAAACCGGCCAGCTTCAACAAGTCCACCTCAGCAGAGCGTTTTTTTCTTTTACCTTTCAGCTTGATTTCGAGCTGTGCTGATGTTTTCTTTTTTTGTTTGTTTTGCTCGATCAACAGCAGACTAAATTGAAAACGCCCGGCTTCACTGCCAGACGAGAGCCGGAAACTGTCAATCACCAAAGTGCCACTTTCAGGACCTGGTGCCACAATCTTCTGATATACCGCAAGTTCCTTTTTTAATTCAAACACTTGCTGCTGCAATGCCTTCACATCCTGCTGTAGCAACTGGTTGGTGTTTTTTTCAACGGCAAGCTCCGTTGCCACGAAATCCCGGCTGCGCTGGCTTTCACTGCGAACGCGTTCAAGCTGTTGGATCTGCTGCTGTTGCAGTTCCAGCGTGGTAGTTTGCTGCTGCAACGCTCCCAGCAACTGCCAGTTGCCGGCCAGAAAACTGACAGTGACAACAATCAACAGTGCCGCTGCCAACTTCCAATGGGTGACGAGCCAGATACGCAGATTTTCTATTCTCAGTTTCATCAGCAGACTCAAAGTGTTATCTTGCAAAACAAAGTTTTTGTCCGGGTACTTTAACATGAATCGCTGGCAACAGTGGCTGCCACCATTGCGTCGCCGGCTGGCATTGCCCGTCACCTCCCTGCAGCTTTGTCTGCTTGGAGCTATGGGCGGGCTGGTTGCGGCGCTCCTCATCGTGTTATTCCGGCTGGCCATTGCCGGCATCCAAAGTTTTTATCTGACCCACAGCGACGATTTTACCAATCTGGCCGCCCAACCACGGGCGATGCTGCCTTTCATCGCCGCTGCCGTCATCACCGTATTAGGCTTACTGATCGGCCTGAAGCACTACCGACTTGGCATCCCCTTTGTGATCCACCGCATTAAACTGAAATATGGCCTGATGCCGTGGAAAAACACTCTGCATCAGTTCTTCGGCGGGATCGCTGCATTAAGTGCAGGTTTTTCTGTTGGCCGTGAAGGGCCTTCTGTCCACTTAGGCGCCTTCGGTGCCAGTATGTTTGGAAAATATTTGCGCCTGCCCTACAACAGCATTCGGATCCTGGCTGGCTGCGGCATCGCAGCCGCCATCTCGGCATCATTTAATACACCGCTGGCGGCCGTGATATTTGTCATGGAAGTCGTGCTGCGGGAATATCGAATTCATGTGTTTGTGCCCATTATGCTCGCATCGACTGTGGGGGCTTTGGTGACTCAAAGCGTTTTTGGTACCGGCAACGACCTGCACACGCTGACCATGCTGACCTTGAGTAACTGGCATTTGCCTTATTTACTGCTGGCGGGTGTCGCGATGGGCGTCGTGGCGACCTTTTTTAATCAGAGCCTGATGCTGACGATGCAGACATTTCAGCGCTGGCACCTGGCATTTCGCCTGTTACTGGCCGCTTGTCTGACCGCTGCAATCGGCTATCTGGTGCCGCAAGCGCTTGGCGCCGAAACCGGCGCCATTCATTATGCCGTCGCAGCCCCTGATGATTTAGTGCTGTTGTTCGCTATTTTTGTCGGAAAAATCCTGCTGACAGTCATCGCACTTGGCCTCGGCGTGCCCGGCGGCATTGTCGGTCCGGTGTTTGGCATTGGTATAGTCATGGGAACTCTGTTGGCTTTTGTACCCTCGTTGTTTATGGGCGATCACAGTGTTGCCGGCACTTATGCCTTACTGGGGATGGCCGGCATGATGGCGGCGACTTTGCATGCGCCATTAGCCGCGCTGGTGGCGGTGATGGAGCTTGCAGCCAACCCGGAACTGATTGTCCCTTCCATGCTGGTGATCACGGCGTCTTATGTCACCGCAGTGCAGTTTTTTAATACCAAATCGATTTTTCTGCAGCAACTTGATTTTATGCAGCTGCCGTACAAGCTGGCCCCGGCAGATGATGTGCTGCAAAAAGTCGGCGTGCTGGCGTTACTCAGGCGCGATTATATTCAGTTGGACAATCCCACGGATGCAGAGGTGATTCAGGCGCTGGACCGTGCTGAGCCTCAGCAATTGGTGCTGGTGCGACGTCTTTATGCAGTTGATCAGCACTTCGAGCTGGCCACTTATGACGTTGGCATGTCGATGACCGGCGACAGCGCTTTGCGGTTTTTACCGGTTGGCGCCGTCAGCCATCAGGCCACCATGGCCGAAGTGTTTGCCGAGATTGGTGACCAGCGTGAAGGCGCGGTGTTGGTGTATGACGATCAAGAGCCAGACCAACCTTTGGGTTTAATCAGTTGGGAACAAGTCCGTGCCCTGCTGATGCGACAGAATAATCTGTTATAGATGCTGATATTGATTCTTTGTAAGGAGTACAGATGTCCTGGCTGTTAATCATCAAAGCCCTGCATATCGCCTTTATGGTGGCCTGGTTTGCCGGGATTTTTTATCTGCCGCGGCTGTTTGTCTATCACGCGGGCAACACGTCGGTGGAAGTGGACGCGCAGTTTAAAGTGATGGAACGGCGGCTATTGTATTTTGTCACTCCTTTTGCAGTGCTGACGGCGCTGTTCGGCGTCTGGCTGATCCATCTTTACGGAGCTGCTTGGTTCGCGGCCAGTCACTGGCTGCACGCCAAACTGACGCTGGTGCTGTTGTTGTACATTTACCACGGCTACTGCTTTAAGTTACTGGCTGATTTTAAGCACAACCGCAATCGGCGCAGCCCACGTTTTTACCGCTTCTTTAATGAAACGCCGGTGATCCTGCTGTTTGCCATCATTCTGCTGGCGGTCGCTAAACCGTTTTAATACTGGGTTTGACCGCCTTCTTTGATTATAATGTCGTGCAGTTTGCGGACCGGTTTTCACAAGCACCGGCCGCTGTCTGTCACTCCCAGTTATAGGCCCGCTCATGAACTTCAAAGGTCAACATATTCTGTCGGTCAGGCAATTTGATCGCGACAGCATTTCGCACGTCTTTAAGATAGCCCGTTCGATGGAGCCCTACGCTTTACGGCAAAAACGCACCAAAGTGCTGGATGGCGCCATTCTGGGCAACCTGTTTTTTGAGCCCAGCACCCGTACCCGCGTCAGTTTTGGCTGTGCTTTCAACCTGTTGGGTGGCGAAGTCCGCGAGACCACAGGCATCCAGTCGTCGGCGCTTTCTAAAGGCGAGTCTTTGTACGACACAGCACGGATGATCAGCTCTTACAGCGACGTCATCGCCATGCGTCATCCGCAAGCCGGCTCAGTAGCTGAATTTGCCGAAGGCAGCCGGGTACCTGTCCTGAATGGCGGCGATGGCGCTAACGAACACCCGACCCAGGCCCTGCTCGACCTGTTCACGATAGAACGGGAACTGGCTGCATCACAACAAACCGTCGAAGGCATGCATATCGCGATGATTGGCGATTTGAAATTTGGCCGGACCGTGCACTCGCTGTCGAAGTTACTGTGCCTGTATAAAAACATCCGTTTCACGCTAATCGCCCCCAATGAGCTGGCGATGCCGGATGAAATTGTTTCAGCCATTGAGAATGCCGGCCATCAGGTCCGTATTACCGACCAGCTTGCCGGCAATATCGATGCGGACATTGTGTATCAGACCCGTATTCAGGAAGAACGCTTCCCGTCACAGGAAGAAGCCAACAAATACCGCGGCAAATTCCGCCTGAACCAGGAAATCTACACCAAGCACTGTAAATCGAATACGGTCATCATGCACCCGCTGCCGCGTGACTCACGCCTTGAGGCCAATGAGCTCGACAATGACTTAAATCTGAACCCCAATCTGGCGATTTTCCGTCAGGCCGACAATGGGGTGCTGGTGCGGATGGCCTTGTTTGCGCTGACGCTCGGCGTTGAAGATCTGATCAGCAAATACGAATGCGAAGTGCCTTGGTACAGCGCCAAACATAAATAACAGAGTTGGAATTACAGATGACTTTATCAGCACAACTGTTTGAACGCGCACAGCAAACCATTCCGGGTGGCGTCAATTCTCCAGTGCGCGCCTTTAAACATGTCGGCGGCACACCGGTGTTTATCGACCGCGCCGACGGCGCTTATATTTTTGATGTTGATGGCAAACAGTACATCGACTACGTCGGTTCCTGGGGGCCGATGCTGCTCGGTCACAATCATCCGGCTGTCCGCAGCGCTGTCATCAGCGCGGCAGAAAAAGGCCTGAGTTTCGGCGCGCCTTGTCCGGCCGAAATTGACATGGCAGAGCTCGTCTGCAAACTGATGCCATCGATGGAAATGGTGCGGATGGTCAGTTCTGGCACCGAAGCGACGATGAGCGCCATCCGGCTGGCCCGCGGTTATACCGGCCGCAATACCATCGTCAAATTTGAAGGCTGTTATCATGGCCATGCCGATTCATTGCTGGTCAAAGCCGGCTCCGGCGCTTTAACCCTGGGCGTGCCAAATTCACCCGGCGTACCGGCGGACTTTGCCAAATACACGCTGACCAGTGAGTTTAACAACCTGCCACAGCTGACTGAATTGTTCCGCCAGCATGGCGACGACATTGCCTGTATTATCGTCGAGCCGGTTGCCGGCAACATGAACTGCATTCCGCCACAACCGGGCTTCCTTGAGGGTTTGCGTGCGCTGTGTGACCAATATGGCGCCGTGCTGATTTTTGACGAAGTCATGACTGGCTTTCGGGTGGCCCTCGGTGGTGCCCAAGCCTATTACGGGGTGACGCCGGACTTAACGACACTTGGCAAAATCATCGGCGGCGGCATGCCGGTCGGCGCCTTTGGCGGTAAAAAAGCCATTATGCAGCACATTGCGCCACTCGGCGGCGTCTATCAGGCGGGTACTTTATCTGGCAACCCAATTGCAATGGCTGCCGGCCTCGCCGCACTGACCGAGATCAGCAAAACCGGCGTCTATGACAGCCTGACAGCAAAAACCACCCAGCTGTTGCAGGGTTTGCAGCAGGAAGCCGACAAAGCCGGTGTTGCTTTTACCACCAATCAGGTCGGCGGCATGTTCGGGCTGTTTTTTACCACCCAGCCAACCGTCAGCAGCTATCAGCAAGCCACCCAATGCGATATCGAAGCCTTTAAACGTTTCTTCCATCTGATGCTGGCAGAAGGGATTTATCTGGCACCTTCGGCTTATGAAGCGGGCTTCCTGTCACTGGCACACTCAGATGCAGATATTGAGGCCACAGTCGCAGCCGCAGCGCGTAGCTTTGCCAAACTGCGTTAACTAACCCATCGATGAGACCAACCCACTGATGAGACCTGTCCACAGCTCTAATCAGTGGGTTCAGATTCCAGCCAAACCACATCAGTTTCGGGGTCGCGGGCAAACTCCAGAAACAGTTGTTGCTGCTCCGGGTGGCCGTAAAGTGCGGTCACATGCAATTGTGCCGGATGAACCACTTGCGCTGGCTGCTGTTCGTTCCAGCCCTGTTGCCAGATCTGCCCTTTTTCATCGGTCCAGAAAATTGCACTGGCTGCGCTGGCCCAGCTGTTTGCTGGTCGCTGTCGCCAGTTCAGCTTCACGCCCGTAGCACGCTGCTCTGCGGTTGCCGGCCAGTAACGGACCAGCTGGTTGTCCTGTTTGAGTAATAGCAGACTCTGTTCCGGCGCGCAGTTCAGATGGACCACATCAGGTTGCAGTTCGATGGGCTGCTGCTGGGGATTCAGCGATTTGAGTAACCACTGATGCTGATTCAGCTCAGCCCAAAACCATTGGCCATGACAAAACGCAAAATGACGAAGTTGACGGTGCTGAAACAACACCGGCTGCAGACTGCCGTCAGTCAGTCGCACCCGCTGCAACTGCTGATCAATCACAGCATGCAGCTCGCCGTTGGCCCACAGCAACTGGCTGATTTGCCGCCACTGCTGGAAACGCGTCAGCTGACTTAAGCGCTCACCATCAAACCACCAGATTTGCGGCAGGCCAGAACGCTCAGACACCAGTGCCGCTTGCTGATGATCCCAACTGAGCAAATGGTCTGTTCTGTTGCTGGTCAGCCAGGCTGCAGATGCCAGCAACGCCGAACTTCGCCCATCACCAGCATCCTCAAGTGGTACCAAATCAGCGGCATCCTTGGCCACAGAGGTCGCCAGTAATTTGCTGCCAACACGCTGCTGATCACGATATGCACCGCTGGCCAGCTGCAGCGGAACCAGCTTCAGCTCGGTCGGTGAAAAAATAAAACTGCCGGCAGGTCCGGACAACAATAACCGTTGGCTGTCCCAGCCGGACATACTGTGGAAAGCGTAAGGAAAATCAGCGATTTTTTCCAAATGAGCGCCAGCCAGCTGATAGCGGAACAGGACCGTATTAAAATCATCCTGTTGCAGCAGGATAT
This sequence comes from uncultured Rheinheimera sp., assembly GCA_966252055.1. Classification (GTDB taxonomy): domain Bacteria; phylum Pseudomonadota; class Gammaproteobacteria; order Enterobacterales; family Alteromonadaceae; genus Pararheinheimera. Next base: position 32,532 of record CBINNO010000005.1, read on the forward strand.
ACGCTTGCTGTGACTGAGCATTTATGGCGACGGGACGCCGGTATGCCGCCGGAAATGACTGCAACAACTCGGCCTGGCTGTCATTCAAATGCCACAACTGCGTTGCACCGGTTTGCGGTTGGACATCCAGCCACAACAGCTCATCGTCAGTACTGGCGATGCCCTGCTCCTGCAGCTGCTGACAAGGCAGCCAGTCCACCGCTTTTTGCGAAAACTGCTGCGGGTCCAGCCGGTAAAAGCGACATCCTTCCGCTGTCAGTCCCTGAAATACCAATTGCCTGTTAAACCACTGCGCGGCACTCAGCGCTTCATATTGTTGCTCATGAAAGGATTTTCGGTGCGTCGACAATTGGTGGGCAATCCAGCGCCACTGACCGGGCTGCGTCTGTTGCTGATAATACAGTTGCTGCCGGTCAGCGCTGAGCAATGGTTTTTGTTCTACGCCGGCGATAGCACTGATGGCAGACTGCCGGGTAAAGGCCGGCAGAAAATTGGTCTTACCAAAGAACAGCAGCAAACTGATGGTCAATGCAGTGACCGCGCAAATGAAAAAAGCACTCAGCAACATCAGCCGTCGTTGTCGGGCTTGCCGAAAAGGAGGTCGGCTTATCGTCACTTGCGCCTGGTCAGCTGTTTTGGGTGGCGCCCGCCACTCAGCAGGCTGGCGGCTGGGCGCGGCCACCTGCAACGGTTTTTCAGGCGGCAACACCTCAATAGGTGCAATCCAGCGGTAACCACGTTTTGATAAAGTTTCGATATACAACGCGGGTTTCGTATTGTCACGCAGCGCTTTACGCAGCATTCCAATCGCACGCATCAGCGCAGCATCGGTCCCTTCAGCGCTACCCCAAAGCTGATCCAACAACTCGTTCTTGGGGATAATTTGCTCAGGGTGCTGCAGGAAGTAGTTCAGCAGCGCATGCAAACGAGGTTCGAGCACCAAAGGAGTATCGGGGCTTGTCCCTGCAGATGCATCAACGGACGAGAACGCCAGATCATCAGGACGAAGTGACAAGGTCCCTGTCTCTCGACTGTATCGCCAAATGCCAAAACAAAGAGGACTGTCAGATACCTTCATGCAGAACTCCCCGCAAACTGATAGCGGGGAGTATACATGAAGGACCAAGACTTGTGCGCGCGGAAACTAAGACTTAGAAATGAAATCAATAGTTTACAATTAACGGCTTAGCGATTAACTGGTGGGTCGCATGCAGGAACCAATGGACAAAGCAACAACTCACCAACCCAGTCGTCCTGATCATCGACATTGAATGACTGATGCGTCATCATCACGACAGGCGCATTCGCCGCGATAACTGTATCAGTATTTTGCCCATCTGCGTTTGCGACACCCGCAGTCATTAAAACAGCTAACAGTAAGACCGATTGAACTCTGCACATGTGACACCTATTTTGTTGTTGGGTAGGAGTCAGTTTTCTAACGTGCTACTGGAGAAAGTTCATGATGGCCCAATGATAAATTTCTTATAAAATTTTAATTTCCAGCATCGTCGGCACCGAGTTTCAGCAGCGCAATATCCAAATCGCCGGTGTTACCGTCATCCTGATAAATAAACTTTTCATCGAGGGTGACCACAAAAGTTCTGTTACACACTTTGTTATTGATGCCAGTGCTTTGCGTTTGCCCGCTGATGATGTTGTAACTGAAAATTTCACACAAACCTGATTCTGTTTGTTTGTTGAAATAAATGGCTGAGCTTCTGAGCGCTATTCTGGGCTGGATGAAACCACGTTTTTTCAGGAAATTCAGCGGTCTGGAGCTTCCGGTGCTGCGATCAACCAGTTCGTAATGCGCCTGATCTGAGAAACTGCGGACAAAGTAGCGATTGTCCGGGCTCTCGCGATAAAAATCCAATTTATCATCCATAAACTCAGTGTTCTGAGTCGCCAGGTCATAGCGGACTAACCGGCTGCGGCCATTAACCGACGTATGGTAGAAAACGGTTTTACTGTCAGCGCCCCACCCCGGCATCCTGCTTTGCTGATGTTCTTCACTGACCAGTAAAGGTTCCTGATTTTCCTGCAGCAGCCATATTTTACCCGCCACGACGGCAACGAGTTTTGTCCCGTCTGGCGAAAACTCCATGCCTCTGGGCCAGAAATGCCCTCTGAATTTGCTAAGCTGCTGTTGTCTGCCGTCCGGATAATAGAACCAAATTTGTTGACTGCCTGAGCGGTTCGATTGGATGGCAATAGGCCCATCCTGATCAGGATTCAGTTCGACAATGCCCTCATTTCGGCTGGCAAATTCCAAAGGCTCATTCAGATACTCTTTATTCACCAATGGGTTGTTGAATTTGCGTAAGCTGCTTTGCCAGAACCGGCCAACACTGGCAATGATTTTACCGGGCGCAAGGTAATTGATTTCATAAGGGTTCAAATCAACATAAGCCAATAAACGAGTTTTTTGGCTTTGCACATTCACCGCCGAAATTTCATTGGTATTCGAGGGAAACAGCAACTCGGTATCTTCCCGATTCCAACTGATGTGTCCTGGGTAACTTTCATCAAGCGGCAGTAACATCCGGGAAGCGCGGGTGGTGAGATCGATCACCCAGATTTGTCCGGCGCTACCGGCTGCATCGCGCAGGAACGCCAGTTGCCGGCCATCGTGCGAAAACCGTGCAGCATAATCGCCCAAGCTGTTTTGTGGTGGATTGGTTAGTTGCTCAGGTCTGCCACCGCTGAGTGGTAAAAGCTGCAGCGCCATGTTGCCTGATGCATCCCGCCAATCCGGGTAGACCAGATAATGATTGTCGGGTGAGATACTCATTCGGCCCAGCACACTTTTTTCTGAACAATCCACCACGGGCTTATCTGACAATGCATTGAAAGTTGTTTTATCTAGTACCAGTTTGCGAACTTCACAGGTCTTTTCCTGTGTCAGGATCTGGTAATACAGCTCAGAACCATTGCCCGCCCAGATTGCACTGATGCCACTGCCTGCGACGGTTTTGACAACCTTTTTCTGCAGCGTCTGCAGATCCTGCACGACGATATTCCAACGCGACGCAATGTCGACGGAATGACTAAAAACCAGATAGCGACCGTCTGGCGATGCATCAGGATAGAGTTCAAGGCCATCCATACTGGACAGCGGTTCGAAACGGGCAAAAGGAACTTGTGGCGTCGTTTGTTGTTGCCAGGAATACCAACCGACGACCAGACTCAGTATCAGCAAAGACGCCAATCCGAACCACGCCAATGAATGACGTTTGGGTTGTTTGCCATCCATGTCCGTCGTTTCAATCGCAGCCACAATAGCAGGCTGTATGTCTTCATCTGCCTGCAGGACTTCGGCAATAGGCGCGATAAACCGAAAACCGCGTTTTGGAATGGTTTCGATATACTTGGGTTCACGACTGTCATCACCCAGAGCAACCCGCAAAACGCGGATCACACGGGAGATACGGCCATCGGATACGTCCCGCACGCCCCAGACGTCGCTGAGCAATTCATCACGGGTGACGAGTCTGCCGGCGTTGACCAGAAAGTAGTTCAGCGCTTTCTGGCATAAATTATCCAGCGTCGCGGTTTGACAGACTTCGCCATTGTCATCAAGTTTGACCAGTTTGTCCTGCTGGGGCAGGTACCACCATTCGCCGACTTTTAAATGTTGTTCTGGTTTGGCTGACATAAGGTGCTCATCTAAAGTTAACTGCAGACGCCAAGCAACTGTCTGACAACAGGCTCAGCGCTCACCAGACCAGAAGTGCGATGCCGTTGACATGTCGAGTGATCACAAAGGAAGAACACAGAATTTGCGACTGCCGCTGGTTGACCAGCAACTGATAGGCCACAACGCGCCGATGCATGATTGCAAAAGCGTACAACGCGATGCCGGCGCACGGGCAAACAAGGTCTTCGGTTCTGGTACGGAACAGACTACAACAGTCCGTTAACCACTCAAAGTCAACACTTCCTAGTCACAGGTCGTATCCGTTGGCATTTCAACCGAAATCACCGGCAATAACAATACATTAACGCAAGATTCCGCTACTGGCCGACCTGATAATTTTGAAATAAATTGTTTACTGATTTTGTCAGGCACCGCGCGGAACAGCGAATTTGGCGGCATCCGGCGGAAATAATCGCTGAACACCGGCAAAGCGCCACTGCCGCCTGTCAGGCCAGTCGCTTTGTTGTCATCCCGACCCAACCAGACCACCAACCCCGTCTCATGGTCAAAGCCACTGAACCAACTGTCTCTATAATCGCTGGATGTACCGGTTTTTCCGGCAAAGCGAATGCGGGGAAATTGTTGCGACAACACGCTGGCAGTGCCCTGCTGCGTCGATTGAGTCATGGCATATTGCAACAGATAGAGCGGAGCCTGCCCAATACGCTGCTCTGCTTTAGCCGTGCGTTGATACAGCTGATTCCCTTGTTGAGTGCTGATCGCATGCACAGTGGCTAACGGCACATATTGCCCTTTGTTAGCAATGGTCTGATAAAGCTGTGCCACTTCCAGTGGGCTCAATTCCACCGCCCCCAGCAATGAAGCCGGTTGTAATTTGACTTCGCGTTCAAGGCCCAGTCGCAACAGATTTTCTTCCAGTACCGGTAAACCCAGCTGCATCCCCAACCGAATGGTTGGGATATTCAACGACTGGCTCAGCGCGTCGATCATCGGCACCGGACCGCGAAACTTTTTATCGTAGTTTTGCGGCTGCCAGTTGCGGCTGCCACTGCGCAGATTCAGCGGCGTATCCTGCAACACAGTCCCCAAATTAAATTGTTCGGGCCGCTGTAAAGCCCCCAGATAAATCACCGGTTTGACAATACTGCCGATTTGCCGGCGCGCAGAGACCGCCCTGTTGTAGCCGGCATATTGCATTTGCCGGCCGCCGATGATGGCTTTAAGTGCACCACGCTGATAGTCAGTGACAATCATCGCGCCTTCTATTTTCGCATCAAGCTTGTCAAGGCGCCCGCTGAGCGCTTGCTCGGCGGCGGCCTGCGCCATCGGGTCCAGATAGGTGAAAATTTTCAGCCCCTGCTGCAGCAGCTCAGGGTCTCGCACCAACAGCTTCAGCTCCTGCCGCACTTTGTCGATGTAAGCCGGAAAACGGCCTTTTAAGTGCTGACCCAAGGGGATCACATCCAGCGCTTGCTGTTTGGCATCGTTGTGCTGATCGTGATTCAGGATGCCCTGCTCCGCCATCAAATCGAGGATCAGGTCGCGCCGGCTTTGCGCCCGCTCGGCAAAACGGCGCGGATCGAAAACGGAAGGGCCCTTAATCACGCCAATCAGCAAGGCATATTCGTGCGGTTTCAGTTCGGCCAGCGGTTTGCCGAAATAAAAGCGGCTGCCCAGGCCCAGACCATGCACCGGATTGTCTTTAAACTGACCGATAAAAATCTCGTTCAGATAAGCTTCGAGAATTTGTTCTTTGCTGTAACGAAAATCCAGCACTAAAGCGATCAGCGCTTCGTTAATTTTCCGCAGATAAGTCCGTTGCTGATCGGTGTACATATTTTTGGCCAACTGCTGCGTCAGCGTCGAGCCGCCCTGCACGGTCCGGCCGGCCAGCAAGTTCTGCCAGAACGCCCGGGCAATCGAAAGAACCGACACACCGTGATGCTGGTAAAAATCGCGATCTTCGACCAGCAATAAAGTTTGGATCAGCGCAGGTGGCACTTCTTTTAAGCGGATCAGTTCGCGATCTTCCTGTTCAGACGCGACCAGATGTTGTAGCAGCTGCGGCTCCAGCCGAGCCTGTTGAGCGCTGTTGCCGCCGATAATAATGCGCTGGACAAATTCGCCGGCAAATTCCACCGTAAAACGTTGCGAGCTTTGCGAACCATCCGGAAAATCAAAAGCACGACGCATCACAGTGACGCGACTGCCTTGGATATCATACTGACCGGGGCCACTCAGCCTTGGATCGGCGCTGTATTGCAGCCGCGACAGCTCGTCCAGAAACTGGGCCTGACTCAGATGCGAACCTGGGGTCAGTTCCAGACTGCGGCCATATAACTGCGCCGGTACCAGCCATTTATGACCGGCAAACAGCGTGGTGATTTTGCTGTCCAGATAAATCAGATAAACCGACAACACAGCAGCAATCAGCAAGCCGACTTTCAGGCTGAACATCAGCACTGATTTCAGTAACGGATTCATTGGTTTAGATTTTTTGGCAGTTTTTTTTCTGGCTGTCATTGCCCCATCGCCCTTTTGGTTTTATTGGTCGGCTCTGCGACCGCCGGATCGTCCGGCCAATAATGTTTCGGATAACGCCCGCGCATTTCCTTTTTGACATCCTGATAAGCGTTTTGCCAGAAACTGGCGAGATCGCGGGTCACCTGCAGCGGACGTTTGGCCGGCGACAACAAGGTGATAGTCACATTGACGGCACCTTGCCCAACAGTGGGAGTGGTCAGCTGACCAAACATTTCCTGTAACCGGATAGCCAGCTGAACTTCGCCATCTGATTGATAATCAAGCGGAATATACGTACCTAACACTGAACGCCAGCTGGCTGGCAGCAGCTCATCCAGCTGCTGCTGCTGAGGGTAACTGAGCTGATAACGCAGAATGTCTGCCAAATCCAATTGCTTCAACTGACTGAGGCTGCGCACTTCGCCCAAATAAGGCGCCAGCCAGCTCTCGGCTGTGGCGGCCAGCTGCAGTTCTGAACAATCCGGCCAGCCGGCTGTGGGCTGCAACTTTGCGGCAAGCGCCAGCCGGTGTTGCAGCTGGCGGGCCTGTACAGACCAGTTCAGCACCACCAGGCCTTTTTTCGCCAGATAATCAAGCCAGGCCTGCTGGCGGTCCTGTGCGCGGATCTCGCCTTGCGTCTGTTGCTTTTTCAGCACCAAAGCGCCCAGCCTCTGCTGGCGTTCGGCGATAAAGCGACCACTTTGTTCATCAAATTCAAGCCGTTGCTGCCATTGCAGTTCGGCCTGCCAACTTTGCTGCAAGGCGGCAAGATCCCAGCGCACTGCGCTGCTGATGAGCGCCTGCTGGTTCCATACCCGTAAATCGGCCACCACCAGCCAGGGGCTGCCCTGCAGCTCGTCGTCTGCACTGAGACTGGCGCCGGTGCCATTGGCCAGCAGATAACCCTGACCACGCAACTGCGCGATACGGTCAGGATAAGCCCGGCTCAGCAGTTCAGCGCAAAACTCGGTCGGCAGCGGTTCCTGCGGTTTAGCTTTCATCAGTTGCAGCAACTGCTTGTATTGCGCTTTGGCAAGCGGGGATGACAACCGCAGCTGCCGGCTCAGATCGGTGCCATGAAAACGACGGGTATTTTCAAGCACCGCAGCAATAGTGGCCGCCAGTGCAACGGTACCTTGCTGACCTTGCTGTTCAAGTTTGCTGGCATGCAGCAACATGGCGCCAAGGCGCGGCTCCACCGGCAGTTGCAGTAAACGACGGCCACTCGCAGTCAGCTGCAGTTTGTCATCCAGTGCGCCAAGCAATTGCAGACACTGCTCTGCAGCCTGCAACTGGCGTTGTGGCGGCGGGTCCAGCCAGAACAAATCACTGACTTTGGCGCCCCAGCCGGCGATATCCAGCCGCAGGGCCAGCAGGTCGGCCTGCAGAATGTCCGGCACTGTCTGGCTGCGACGGCGCTGCCATTTCTCTGGCGTGTCCAGCCGGTAACAAACGCCGGGCATCAAACGCCCGGCCCGACCGGCGCGCTGAATGGCGGCAGCCTGACTGATGGCGATGGTTTCCAGTTTACTGAAGCCAAGCTTGGGCTCATACACGGCCGCACGCGCCAGACCGCTGTCTATAACCACACTGATGCCATCGATGGTCAGACTGGTTTCGGCAATATTGGTCGCCAGCACAACTTTACGCTGCCCGGCCGGCGGCGCTGCGATAGCCGCCTGCTGCTCGGCCAGGCTCAGGCTGCCAATCAGCGCAAAGAGTTGCACATTGGCCGGCAATTGCGCAGTCGCCTGCAGATACTCCTGACATTTTTCAATTTCACGTTGGCCAGGCAGAAACACCAGCAGATTGCCGTCATGCTCTGCTAAAGCGCGCAGCACCAGCCGGCCGGCCTGCAACGCGATATCCTCCTGGGTAGGCGTGACATAACGCACCTCTATCGGAAAACTGCGGCCTTCACTGCAAAGCACCGGCGCTTTTAATGCCTTGGCGAGATGGTCGGTATCCAGCGTTGCCGACATCAGCAGCAATTGCAGTGAATCATTCAGTTGCTGCACTTCCAGTGCCAGCGCCAATGCCAGATCGGTCTGCAACGAACGTTCGTGAAATTCGTCGAAAATCAATAAGTCTGTGGAGGAAAGCTCAGGGTCTGCCAGCATTTTGCGTACCAGCACGCCTTCGGTCACCACCAGTAAGCGCGTGGCGGCACTATGCTGCTGCTCGAGCCTTATCTGATAACCCACTGTTTGCCCCAGCGGTTCGCCAAGCTGCGCCGCCAGATAAGCGGCGACAGTTTTGGCCGCCAGCCGGCGTGGCTCCAGCATGATGATTTTTTTATTGGCAAATGCGGGTTGCTGTAACAACCACAACGGCAGATAGGTTGATTTACCGGCGCCGGGCGGCGCCGTCAGGATCACCACAGGCTCAGCACCAAGTGCATCGGCCAGCGCCGGCAGCACTTGTGCAACAGGTAACACGTTATTCAGCGGCATCACAGATCATGAAAGGCCGCCACGAGACGGCCTGTCCAACATTCAGGCGGTTTCACGCAGCAGCGTGTGGGCAATCAGCCGGATCCCGGTGCCGGTCGCACCGGCTGCCCAGAAACCATTGGCTGAACCATGGAAAGCGGCCGACAAATCGACATGTAACCAGCCCTGGCCCTGATTGGCGACAAAACGGCTGAGAAAACCAGCGGCATTGCTGGCACCACCGGTACCACCGCCTTTAACAGGCCGGCTGTTGGCAGTATCGGCATAAGCAGACGGACATTGTTGTTGGTGCCAAGGCTCCAGCGGCAGTGGCCAGGCCGGCTCCTGCACTTCAGTGGCATAGCCAAGCACCCGTTGTTGCAGCGCTTTATCAAGACCAAACAAAGCGTTGTATTCAGTGCCAAGCGCCATCATCGCCGCACCGGTCAGGGTGGCAGCGTCAATCACCAGCGGCGCACCTGTGCTGGCCGCTTGTTGCAAACCGTCAGCCAGCACCAGCCGGCCTTCGGCGTCGGTGTTGACGATTTCGACCGTCACGCCATTTTTATAAGTCAGAATATCGCCCAGCTTGTAGGCGTTGCCGCTGATCAGGTTTTCTGCGCAGCACAAAATCAACTGCACCCGCTTGTTCAGGCCCTGCAGAATGGCCAGCGCCAGTGCGGCGGTCACAGTGGCGGCACCACCCATGTCACATTTCATCGTAACCATGCCTTCTGAGGCCTTGATGGAATAACCACCACTGTCAAAAGTGATGCCCTTGCCAACTAAAGCCGCTGCGACAGGCGCACTGGCATCGCCGGCCGGATTGTAATCCAGCACCAGCATGGCGGGCGCGCGGTCACTGCCGCGACCAACCGCATGCAGGCCAATCCAGCCTTCTGTCAACAGCGCATCACCACTGATAATGCGGTGGCTGACTTTGCCGCTGCCGGCCACAGTGCTGATAAATTCGGCCGCTTCGTGACAGAGCTTTTCCGGATACAGATTTTCCGGCGTGTCGTTGGTTTGTTTTTTCGCCCAGGCAAAGCACTGCTGCAGCTGCACCAGCTGCGTGACCAGTGCTTCGTCGCCGGCCCAGTTCACACCACCGAGTTTTTTCGCACTACAAAAGCCCTGATAAAAAGCCCACTGCCGGTCTAAAGTCCAGCCGTCGCCGGCCAGCTGCAGCTGCTGCACGCCGAGGCCATCCAGGCTGCGGCCCGCTTTTTGAATTTGTCTTAGCGCATCGGCGTTGCCGAGATGGATCTGATAACCATCGGCCTGCGGCGTCAACGTGGGATTCTTGCCAAAACGGGGGTCGGCAGCGGCAGTATTTAGATAGACTTGTAACAGTTCAGCCATAATGGACCTTCTGAATAAATTCGGGACACAGCTCTGAAAGGCCCGAGTGTATCACAGCGCCGGCGTCATCAAAACCGGCGCCCGACTTGCAAGCGACAACGGTCACAGCGACCAGACGGTCTGCAGCATCTTGGCACTTAAGCCAATCAGCAGCGCTGCGAAGATTTTTTTCAGCACTGGCACCGGTAACCGATGCGCCAGTTTCGCGCCAATCGGTGCAGTGAAAAAACTCACCGATGAGATCAGCAGCACCGCCGGCAGATAAATATAGCCGAGGCTGAAAGGCGGCAAGCCGACCTGCTCCCAACCGGCAATGGCGTATCCGATGCTGCCGCTGAGTGCAATCGGCAGACCAATAGCTGCAGACGTCGCAATGGCCTGTTGCACCCGCACATTACACCAGGTCAGAAAGGGCACTGTCAGCGAGCCGCCGCCAATCGCGACCAGCGCGGACACAGTGCCAATTCCATATCCGGCAGCAGTCATCCCGAGCGCGCCGGGCAACTGCCGGCTGGCCGCAGGTTTGATATTCAGCAGCAGTTGCAGCGCCACATACGCCATAAAGCAGGCAAAAAATATCGCCAGCGGCACCGTGGGTAATAAAGAAGCAATAAATGTCGCGCTGAAAGTGCCGACTACAATGCCGGCACTCATCAGCCGCACCACCGGCCACAACACCGCCTTATGCTGATGATGGCTGCGCGCACTGGCAAAGCTGGTCAGAATAATCGAAGCCATCGAAGTGGCCAAAGCCATATGCAGCAGATGCTCTGGCAGGATGTTCAGCGAGGCAAACAACGCGGTTAACACCGGCACCATCACGGCGCCGCCGCCGACGCCCAGCAACCCCGCCACAAAGCCAACCACGGCGCCCAGTAACAAAAAGGCCCACCAAATCTCCATCTACCGCTCCTTGTTCTTGTCAGGGTTGTCTGCCCCTTTGTCACAGAAGCCTGCTAATTTGCCTCAAGCAGGAACTTTTGTCAGGCGAATTGCTCTTATTTTGCTTCGCACGGATGACGAAGGCAGGGTCAGTCTGTATACTTCCGCGGCTTTTTTGAATGGGATTGCGATAGCGCCGATATTCTGCTATCAATGTCCGCCATCTTTTTGCTTGGCACTGTTTTACAGGAGACTACCATGCCAGAAGGCAAAACTACCAAATCGCTCGGCCTGTTGGCCATGGCCGGTGTAGAACCATATCAGGACGCACCGGGCGAAGAGTATATGAATCCAAAACAGTTGGATCATTTCCGCAAGATCCTCGACGCCTGGCGCCAGCAACTGCGGGAAGAAGTAGACCGCACCAAAAACCACATGGCTGATGAAGCCGCCAATTTCCCGGATCCGGTGGACCGTGCGGCGCAGGAAGAAGAGTTCAGCCTTGAGTTGCGCGCCCGTGACCGTGAACGTAAGCTTCTGAAAAAGATTGAGAAAACGCTGCAGAAAATCGAAGATGAAGACTTCGGTTACTGCGACACCTGCGGCATCGAAATCGGCATCAAACGCCTCGAAGCCCGTCCAACGGCCGACCAGTGCATCGATTGCAAAACACTGGCCGAAATCAAGGAAAAACAACTCGGCGGTTAATGATGACTGCCGAATTCTCCTGTGTCAGGGGCCGGTTTGCGCCATCGCCATCCGGCCCTTTGCATTTTGGCTCGCTGATAGCCGCCGTTGGCAGCTATTTGTCGGCAAAATCCCAACAGGGCCAGTGGCTGGTCCGCATCGAAGATATTGACACACCGCGCACCGTTCCTGGCGCTGCCGATCACATCCTGCGCACACTCGAACAGTTTGGCCTGCATTGGGACGGACCTGTGGTCTGGCAAAGTCAGCGCCTGGCGCTGTATCAGCATTATTTTGACCAGTTTGCCGATGCCGGCCTGCTGTATCCCTGCACCTGTAACCGCGCCCGCATCAGCAGCCTTGGTGGCTTGTACGACGGCCATTGCCGCGCGCAGCACCACAACCTGCCAGAGGGCCCCTGTGCCTGGCGTTTAGCCAGCCATCAGGTGGATTGTCAGTTCCGTGACGCGGTGTTTGGTTTGCAGCACATCACACCGGCGCAGGCGAGCGAAGATTACATTGTGAAAAGACGGGACGGCCTGTTTGCCTACCAATGGGTGGTGGTGATTGATGACTGGCAGCAGCAGATCAGCGAAGTGGTGCGCGGTGCTGATTTACTCAGTATGACGCCACGCCAGCAGGCGCTGTTTCGCCAGCTCGGCGCGCCGGCGCCGGCTTTTGCCCATTTGCCACTGGCGGTCAGCGCGCCGGGCCACAAGCTCAGTAAACAAAACCATGCCACCGACATCAGCCGCTTTGCGCCAGCCGTTTCGCTCAGTGCCGCGCTGCGGCATTTAGGTCAGCCACTGCCGCCTGACAGCCAACAGCTGACGGTCAGTGAGTTGCTGGCATTTGCCCTCGCCCACTGGCAGCTCGCGGCTGTACCGGCACAAACCGAAATGATCACGACAGCCTTTGTCTGACCCGCGCACGGTTTGCACCCGGTACCGGCGCCGTCTGGGGCTGATTAAACAGAAATCTGCGCCGCTCTTTCATTCATTTTTTCACCAGCCTGCGCTATCATAGCGCCACTTTTTTTATCGCCTGTCGGAACTGCGGATTTCGCCGTCCAAATCATTCAGTCATCCTGCGAAATTCCACCTTTGTTGAAGGAGAAAGGCCATTATTTCCCGAGTGTTAGATTTTTGCCGCAAACTGACCGGCAAAAGAGCCAAAGTCATCACAGAAGCTGTTGCCAACCAGACAACAGAGCAGGCTGATGCCGCCGAGCCAGCCGCAGTAAAATCCCGCGACAATTCGCCAGCGGCCAGTCGCCCGGCCAAAGCAGAAGGCGATACACGCCGCCGTCCGCCACGCGACAACCGTGAGCGTGGCGACAGCCGTGAACGTGGCGACAATCGGGAGCGCGGCGAGCACCAGAACCGCACTGAATCACGCGACCGTTATGCCGACCGTCACGACAGAAGCGAGCGCAGCGACAACCGTGAGCGTCATGACAGCCGTGAGCGCCATGACAGCCGGCCACGACGCGAAGCCAAAGGCCCGAAGCTGAACCCAAATCACCAGTCTGCCGTGTTGCCGGCGCTGCGTGTCATTCCGCGCGACCAGCATGTCATCTCCCGTAAAGACATCAGCCCCAATGCACTCAAAGTGTTGTACCGGCTGCAGGACGCCGGTTTTGAAGCTTATCTGGTCGGTGGTTGTATCCGCGATTTGTTGTTAGGCCAGCAGCCGAAAGATTTTGATGTCGTCACCAATGCACTGCCAGACGAAGTGCGGCAGGTGTTTAAAAACTGCCGGCTGATCGGGCGTCGTTTTCGCCTGGCGCACGTGGTGTTTGGCCGCGAAATCATTGAAGTGGCCACCTTTCGCGGTCACCACAGTGGCGGCGAAGAGGAAGAAAACATTCCGGCCGGTGTGCGTTCTGACCACGGCCAGATCCTGCGCGACAATGTGTACGGCACTATTGAAGAAGACGCCGAGCGGCGCGATTTCAGCATCAATGCGCTGTATTATTCGGTCAGTGATTTTGCCATTTACGATTTTGCCAATGGTGTCGAAGCCATTGCCGAGCGCAAAATTGAACTGATTGGCGACCCGGAAACCCGCTACCGCGAAGATCCGGTGCGCATTCTGCGCGCGATCCGTTTCGCCACCAAACTCAATATGGACATAGCGCCGGCCACCGCAGCGCCTATTCATGAACTGGCTGTACTGCTGAAAAATATTCCGGCGCCGCGGCTGTTTGACGAGTCCCTGAAGTTGTTGCTGGCTGGCAAAGCCTTTGACAATTTCATCATGCTGCGCGACTTCGGCATTCTGAAACAACTGCTGCCGGCCGTGCACAAAGTACTCAAACAAGACAGCGAAGGCAAAGTGTTTAACCTCATCACCAGCGCGTTGCAGGACACTGACGAGCGGGTGGCGCAGGACAAACCGGTCACGCCAGCATTTATTTATGCCGCCCTGCTGTGGTATCCGGTTGAACTGCGCATGCAGACGCTGTTGATTGAAAGTGGCCTCAACGAGATTGATGCCCTCAACATCGCCATGACCGAAGTGCTGGATGATGTGGTGCGTACCATCGGCATTCCTAAACGCTTCACCTTATCTATCCGCGACTTGTGGGCGCTGCAGGGCCGCTTGAGTAAAAGAGCCGGCCGCCGAGCCTTCAAACTGATGGAACAGCCCAAGTTCCGTGGCGCTTTTGATTTTATGTTACTGCGCGCCAAAGCCGAAGGCGGTGCGCTGGCCGAGCTGGCCTTGTGGTGGCAGCAGTTTGTCAACGCCGATGAAGCCAGCCGGGAAGAACTGATCCAGGACCTTGGTAAAGAAGGTATCGAACGCAAACCCAAACGCCGGCGCAAACCAACCCGTCGTAAGCCTGCCGCCGACGGCGGTCACGACGGCAATCCGGCATGATCCGCTGTTACATCGGCCTTGGTGCCAACCTCGAAGCGCCGCTGCAGCAACTGCAACAGGCGGTTGCAGCGCTGCGGCAGTTGCCACAAAGCGAGCTGGTCGCGGTCAGCAGCTTTTATGGCTCCAAACCGATGGGGCCGCAGGACCAGCCGGATTATGTCAATGCCGTCGCAGCGCTTGATACCCGCTTAAGCGCCGAAGCACTGCTGGACGCATTACAGCAAATTGAGCAAAACCAGGGACGGCAACGTAAAGCCGACCGCTGGGGCGCGCGCACACTGGACCTGGATATTCTTCTGTATGGTGACGCCCAAATCGATACGGCGCGGCTGACCGTGCCGCACTACGGCCTGCACCAACGAGAATTTGTCGTCTACCCTTTGCTGGAGATTGCAGCCCAGTTGCAGATCCCAGGACGCGGTGCATTGCAGCAAATCGCACAGCAGGTGCCACGCAATGGTTTGACAATGCTGGCAACATCGACAACGTGAACAGCATCGCATGCTGAACTGTGCATAAGTCAGCATGGCGCAGCAGCGCTTGCAGCAGGTGCGCAGATATGCCATCTTGCGCGCGGATTTTTTAATGGTCGGATGAGAACATCATGGCAAAAATAACCACAGCAACCTTGCTGAAGATGAAACAGCAAGGCGAGAAAATCACCATGCTGACGGCGTACGACGCCAGCTTTGCCAAATTGTTCGCCGAAGGTGGTGTCGAAACCCTGCTGATTGGTGATTCGCTCGGCATGGTGTTGCAAGGTCAAAGCGACACTTTGCCAGTCACCGTCGAACAAATCGCTTATCACACGCGCTGCGTGCGCGCTGGCGCGCCGCAGGCCTTTGTCATCGCCGACATGCCTTTTATGAGTTACGCCACCAAGGAGCAGGCCTTTGCCAGTGTCACGCCGCTGATGCAGGCCGGTGCCAATATGGTCAAAATGGAAGGCGGCGAGTTTCTGCTGCCCACCATTCAGGCACTGACCGAGCGCGGCGTGCCGGTTTGTGGCCATATCGGTCTGACGCCGCAGTCGGTGCATGTGTTCGGTGGTTTTAAAGTGCAAGGCCGTGATGAGGCCGCCGCTGAACATATCCTGCAGCAGGCCATTGCGCTGGAGCAGGCTGGCATCCAGTTGCTGGTAGTAGAGTGTATCCCAACCGCGTTGGCGACACGCATCAGCCAGGCGCTGCGCATCCCGGTGATTGGCATCGGCGCCGGCGTCTATACCGACGGCCAGGTACTGGTGATGCACGACCTGCTGGGGATCAGCAGTGGCTACATTCCAAAATTCTCCAAAAACTTCCTGCAGGAAACCGGAGATATCAAAAAAGCCGTCAGCAAATATGTGGCGGATGTCAAAAGCGCGGCCTTTCCCGGCCCCGAGCATAGTTTCTGAGCAGGAGCTGCTGTCATGCTGGTGATTTCCGATCTGAAAGTGTTACGCGCAACCGTCAAAGCCTGGCGCCAGGCCGGTCAGACGGTGGCTTTTGTTCCGACCATGGGTAACCTGCATCAGGGACATTTAAAGCTGGTTGACGAAGCCCGTCAACGCGCCGACCGCGTCATCGTGTCGATTTTTGTCAATCCGCTGCAATTTGGCGCCCATGAAGATTTGGCGAAATATCCGCGCACACTGACCGAAGACTGCGCCGGCCTGACTGAACACAACGCCGATGCTGTTTTTACGCCGACGCCCGAACTGATGTACCCACGTGGTCTTGCGGTGCAGACAGCGGTCGAAGTGCCGTTTATTGGCGATCAGCATTGCGGCGCCAGCCGGCCGGGTCATTTCCGTGGCGTCGCCACTGTGGTGACAAAACTGTTTAACCTGGTACAGCCTGATCTGGCGTTGTTTGGTAAAAAAGACTATCAGCAACTGGCGGTGATCCGTCAGTTGACCGCCGACTTGTCATTACCGATTGAAATTATTGGTATTGATACTGAACGCGCTGCCGACGGCTTAGCGCTGAGTTCACGCAACGGCTATCTGTCTGAGGCAGAACGCGCTGTGGCACCGGCACTTTATCAGCAGCTGCAGTGGCTGCGTGGCCAAATCAGTACAGGTTTTGCTGATTTTCGCCAGTTGGAACAACAAGCTGCTGACGCTCTGCAGCAAGTAGGTTTCCGGCCGGATTACATCCACATCTGCCAGCGGCAGGATCTGCAGCTGGCCGACAGTAACACCGCGCCGCTGGTGATCCTGGCGGCGGCCTATCTGGGCAATACCCGGCTGATTGATAATCTGGAAGTCTGAAGCGTCCGGTCAATTGAATGCAATAAAGCCAGCATCTGCTGGCTTTATTGTTGCTACGAGCGGTCGCTCTCATCCGGCAAAGGCTCAGGTGGCGGCGGTTTTTGCAACCGGCCTGATCGCAGTAAGGCTTCGCGCAGCAGGTATTCCATCTGGCCATTGACACTTCGGAATTCGTCATCAGCCCAGCGCTGCAGCGCTGTCAGCATCTGTTCGTCTATTCGCAGTGCAAAAGCTTTTTTTGCCACAACTCACCCACTTTCACTAAATTATTGCTTCAAAACAATCACTTAAAACGCCGGCGCGCCGACGCTTATTTATGAATACAACGAACCGGTGTTAATCACCGGCGACACCTGATTGTCACCACACAGCACCACCAGCAAGTTGCTGACCATCGCGGCTTTGCGCTCTTCATCAAGCTGCACGACCTGCTTTTCTGACAAACGTTGCAGCGCCGTTTCGACCATACCAACAGCCCCTTCCACTATCTGCTGGCGTGCCATCACCACCGCCCGCGCCTGCTGGCGCTGCAGCATGGCACTGGCAATCTCCGGCGCATAGGCCAGATGGCTGATGCGGGCTTCAATCACTTCCACGCCGGCTTTGTGCAGGCGGTTCTGAATTTCGTTGCGCAATAAATCAGTGATCTCAGCACCGCTGGAGCGCAGGCTGACATCGGTTTCAATTTCTGCTTCATATGGATAGCTCGATGCCAGATTGCGAATGGCGGCTTCGCTTTGGATGTTGACATAGTTTTCGTAGTCTTCGACTTCAAACACCGCCTCAGCACTGTCGACCACTTTCCACACCACAACAGCGGCGATTTCTACCGGATTGCCGGCATGGTCATTCACTTTGAGTTTACTGCTTTCAAAGTTGCGTACCCGCAAACTGACTTTTTGTTTGCTGTACAGCGGGTTAGCCCAGCGCAGGCCGTTGGTAAAATCAGTGCCGACATAACGACCGAACAGCTGCAACACCGCCGACTGATTCGGCTGCACCATATAAAAGCCAAACCAGCAGACAAAAGTAATGATGGCAATCAGCAAACCGGCGATTTTCAGCAGCGGCGGCATCGTTATAACGACAGCGACTGAAGCTATCTGCACCAGCAACAACACGGGGATCATGGCAAAACCGGATTTGGCCGCAGCTTGAGTTTCTTTCAGCATAATTCACCTCAATGTGATATCAATTTAATATCAAACTAGATCAACTCTGATTAAAAGACAAGCAGAATTTGCAGCGCAGTGTTATCCAGTCGCTTGGCCTGCGACTGTCGTGACGACGAGTCCGTCATCGCTATCCGGCTGCAACCTTGGCAGGTTACAACACGACAGCCGCCCATTTGTCAGCGCCACCCAGCGGACATCAGCGCGTCTCGCTGGAACAAACGGCCATCTGCAGCGTCCCGTTGGGGCTTAACAAAAAGGTGCCGGCAGTGCTTTGCAGCACCAGCTTGCCATCTGCAAGCTGCCAGACCGCATTGGCTGGTGCCGGAATTTCTCGCCAGTAATGCAATGCCCACCGGCCGGCCTGGTTGTTTGTCACTTTATAAAGCCGGCTCGGACTCAGAAACGACTCGCCCATGACGACGACTATGTCTGCTCCCATCAGAAACAGATCCGAGAAATAGCCCCGCGCCAGCTGGATGTTCTGCTCAGCGTTCACAAAACGCAATTCACCGCCCCACTCTCCACGTTCTCCAACACTGAACCAGCCTGCGGCGCTTTGCAGTGCGGCCTTAGGTGCAAAGTGAAACGGTGTCGGATCTGACAAGGTGTCGCCATCGCCGCCAGCATTGCCAGCTGATAAGTTCAGATCGACACCCCACTGTGCCAGCAGCGGCATGAATTCGGTGCCGGTCTGAACATTAAGCCAGCTTTGGGCGACTTCTGCCGCAGTTGGGTGATCTGCAGAAAATCGCTCAACGAGCCATTGCAGCCGTTTCGGGTCATACCATTTGTTGGCGGTGGGAATAGCGGGCAAATCCGCTATCCACTTGCAGGCAGGCATCTGTAATTTCGACCGCACATTGAGCGCTTTTCTGCGCAGGGTTTGCTGATCTTTGCTCATACCAGTCGCGCCCTCAGGCCCTGTCGCCATCGACGCCGCCAGAGTGCGGATGGCCGGATACCAGTGTCCGCCGGCCTCCTGACGCAACCGCGACCACAGCGGTGCTGAATGGTAGGCCGCCGCCACGAGCGCAACGGCATTTATCTCCGGGGCGTCCGCTTGTTGCCAGGCTTGCAGAATACGCTGCTCCGCCCCGGTCTGACGCGTCATCCCCAACAAGATGATCCAGGCACTGTGATCAGGATCAGCTCCCGCCGGCTCCTTGACACCCGACAAAGCTGAAGGGCCAACCAAAGGTGCAAATGCAGCAAGATCAGAGATTGCATGGCTTAATGGCAGGTGATCCAGGCTCAGGTCACCAGCGAGCTTCGCTCTAACAAGCTCTGTCACTTCAGCCACTGCGGACTGACGTCCTAATTCGATTAATGTGAAACGTGCTGCATTTCGCAGCGGCGGTTTTTGTGTTTTGAGCCGAAGCAACTGGGTCTCCGTTTGTGCCGCCAGGCTCGCCGGCAGTTGTCTGAGAAAGTTGTCATCAGCCAACATCAACAGCAGACGGACGAAGTCATCGGGTAACTCAAGGTCGGCCAATCGCCCGGCCCAGGCCTGCCAGAGCTGTAAACGGTTGCTTAAAGGCAAAGCCTGAAACAGACCGGCGAGCTTTGCACACAAGGAATGACTGACAGTTTCAGCAGTGTGACAGCTCATCGGTTGTTCGCTCAGTGACAAACGCAGCAGTTGAGCGCTCAGATAATCCAATAGCTGCAACTGAGCTTCAGGCCAGACCGGGTGTAGCACCTCAACTGCCAACTGGTCGGACATTATAAGCTGCAGCACGGTTGGGACCATCTCAGGATGGCGCACCCTGAGCGCGATACTGGCCCATCGTTTTGGCGCGCTTTTTAACCTGGTGGCGACCTGAGGCCAGTAGCGCGCATCCAGTGGTGGCAATGCAGACAGTTGTTGCATCGCATATGTACTGAGCTGCAGGTCTTCATCATCACTGAG
>CBINNO010000006.1:0-52049 GCA_966252055.1 uncultured Rheinheimera sp.
CATGCGAGACACCAGCCATCAGTAAGCTTCGGTCTTTCTCCAGTTGGCGGATACCATTGGCCATCCTGTTAAATGCACGGGTGACTGCGATGATCTCAGTCGAGCCTTCTTCCGGCAACGGCTCTGGAATATCCCCGCGGCCAACCTGCAGGGCGGCCTGCTGTAGTTTTTGCAAAGGCCGGTTCAGTTGCCGGGCAAACCACCAGCCACCGGCCACACTCAAAAAGCCAATCAGCAAGATATAGATTTGCAGCGGTGAAAAATCGGTCTCGTTAAGGCCGGTCAGCGGAATTTTTATCCAGTATTGCGGGGCTTGCGGCGGCCTGACCCAGAAAGCGAACTGCTGATCCTGCTCAATCCGCACCTCAGTAGGGCCGCCCAACTCCCGCGACATTTCATCGGAGAAATACTGATAATAAATCGCATTACCAAGGCCTTGCCGCAGTGCCTGCGCTTCGCTGAGCACATCGATACCGGTTGCCTGCTGGAACTTACGCGTCAACTCTGCCGACAACAACTGCTGTTCACTGCCGACATCGATAAACACGACTTTAATTTGCTTGGCTATCAGATGGTTCGTCTGCTGCAGCGTCGGTTGGATCACATAAACAGCCACCAGGAAATAAGACACCAGTTGGTTAATCAGCAGCAGGAATCCAATCAGGAAGACAGTTTTGCCAAATGCACTGCGGGGCAACCATCGCATCAGCTGGCGACACCGTCCGGTACAAAGACATAACCCAGGCCCCAGACGGTCTGGATGTAACGTGGATTAGCCGGGTCGTCTTCAATCATCCGGCGCAGCCGCGATACCTGCACGTCGATACTGCGCTCCATTGCGGAATAATCGCGGCCTCGCGCCAGATTCATCAGCTTATCGCGCGACAAAGGTTCACGGGCGTGACTGACCAATACTTTGAGGACGGCAAATTCCCCACTGGTCAGTGGCATCAGTTGTTCACCTTTGTGCATTTCACGGGTCGCCAAATTGAAACTGAAAGGCCCGAAACGCACCAGCGTTTCTTCTTGTGTTGGCGCGCCCGGCAATTCTTTGGATTTGCGCCGCAAAACGGCACGGATGCGAGCCAGCAATTCACGTGGGTTAAAAGGCTTTGGCAGATAGTCGTCAGCGCCCATTTCCAGACCGATGATCCGGTCCACCTCGTCGCCTTTGGCGGTCAGCATAATAATGGGAATTTCATTTTCCTGCTGACGCAGGCGCCGGCAAATCGACAGGCCATCTTCGCCCGGTAACATCAGGTCCAGCACCAGCAAATGGAAGTGCTCGCGCTCCATCAGCCGGTTCATTTGTTCAAAATTAGCGGAGGTCCGCACTATGTAGCCTTGCTCGACCAGATAACGTTCCAGCAAAGCGCGCAGGCGCATGTCATCGTCGACAACCAGAATTTTGGTGGTTTCCTGAGTTTGCATCGGCAGATCCCTGTAACAGAATTTTCTCCACTATAAACGAAAAAGCCCGCGATGTTGCCTTCACATCGCGGGCCATGGTGTTACAAATGTTTTCTGTGTCAGGGTTTTGGCTGTTCTGCCAGCGCCACTTTGCGTACTGGCGGATTGACCCACACCACATGCGCCACTTGCCGCTGCTGACGTTTCAGATTCTCTGCTTTGGTCACCTGGTCCTGATCAACCACAAAGGCATAATCCGGTTGTACCGTGGCGCAGCCAGTCAGCAGCAAAGCTGCGGCGGCGAAGCTCATCATTGTCAGTTTTTTCATCATGTTGCTGTCCTCTGGCTGCTCGCAATACCGAGACTATAGCCAAGCGAAGTGCGAGATCGCCAGCATATTTTTGTGACACGTAGATGACAGAAACTGAAATTTTTGGAATATTTTTATCTTATTGTTTTATATGATTATTTTCTAAAATCATGTTGTTCCCGGCAGACATTGACCAGGTCCTGAATCACTTCCGCCGTTTTGACAGGCGCCACATAATCCAGCACACACTGCCAGTAAGCCTTTTTGCGTGGCAGCATGACGCCGCCGCGATGCACCTTGTCACAAGCCGACCTGACCAAAATCGCCGCCTCCGGCACTTCGACTTTGCTCTGATACTGCAGCAAACATTGCTGATAATCTTCTTCTTTGTCAGCCGCCTGCACCTGCGTGGCCGCCAGCAGCAGGCCAGTCACGAGTAAATATTTGTTCATCACAACGCCCCTGTTTCACCCCAAACTGCTGATCAGTCTGGAGATTGTCCGATGAGTAATGGCTGAATGTCAGACCGGTCGTGGATATTCAATGTCGATAATCAGCCATTCTTTGGCGCCAGTTGGCGTCTGCACCACAGCAGTATCATCGACCGTTTTTTTCAGTAAAGCGCGGGCCATCGGGGCATCGATCGAAATATAGTCAGTGCGGCCATAAATCTCGTCAGGCCCGACAATACGGAATTTCAGCGTCTGACCCTGCTCGTCTTCTACTTCAACCCAGGCACCAAAAAACACTTTCCCGTCTTGTTGAGGCGAATAATCAACCACTTGCAGGTCTTCCAGACGCTTTCTTAAGTATCTGATCCGACTATCTATTTGCCGAAGCAGCCTCTTATTGAAGGTATAGTCCGCGTTCTCCGATCTGTCGCCTAGGCTGGCCGCCCAGCTGACAATTTTGGTCACTTCCGGTCTTTTCTTCAGCCACAGCTCGTCATGCTCCGCCTTAAGCTGATTGTAACCTTCTCTTGTGATGAGTTTTGTTTTACCGGGGATTCTCGCTGCCATTCAGTGATTTTCCGTCTGCGTACAGAATGAATTTTCCGCTTTATACCAAGGGTGCAGCCGGCTGTCAGCCGCTGCGGGATGGATTTTTTTGCGCTGACGTATAACAATAGCCGCCTTGTTAGCTGCCGCGGCCAGCCGTTTTTGCCGCAGTCAGAAGGACTCAAACTCATGTCGATGATTATCAAACAGATCGCTGCCGAAATTGCCGCCCGCCCGGAGCAGGTCAATGCAGCGGTTACCTTATTGGACGAAGGCGCTACGGTTCCATTTATCGCCCGTTACCGTAAAGAAGTCACAGGTGGCCTCGACGATACCCAGTTACGGACGCTGGAACAGCGACTGACCTATCTGCGTGAGCTGGAAGACCGCCGCCAGGTGATCCTGAAAACAATCGCTGAACAGGGCAAACTGACTGCTGAGCTGGAAAAAGATATTCTGGCCGCTGACAACAAAACCCGACTGGAAGATTTATACGGCCCATATAAAGCCAAACGCCGCACCAAAGGCCAAATCGCCATTGAAGCAGGCCTGCTGCCGCTGGCAGATGCGTTGTTAGCAGACCCGGATCTGCCCCCAGAACAGGCTGCAGCTGGTTATCTGAACGCAGATGCAGGCTTTGCCGATATCAAAGCGGTGCTGGATGGCGCCAAATATATTCTGATGGAGCGTTTTGCTGAAGACGCCAATCTGCTGGCTAAATTGCGCCGCCATCTGGCGCAGCATGCCGTGCTCAAAAGCACCGTCGTCGCCGGTAAGGAAACCGAAGGCGCCAAGTTCCGTGATTATTTCGAACACAGCGAACTATGGCGCAATGCACCATCGCACCGAGCGCTGGCGATGTTCCGCGGCCGCAACGAAGGCATCCTGAACCTGCAACTACAACCAGACGCGGACGCCGAAACGGCCCACGCCGGTTGTGAGCAAATGATTGCCAGCCACTTCGACCTGCGTCAGCAAGGCCGGGCCGGCGACGCTTTCATGCGCACTGTGGTGCAATGGACCTGGAAAGTGAAACTGCACCTGCAGCTGGAAAACGACTTGTTAGGCGAGCTGCGCGAAAAAGCCGAAGAAGAAGCCATCGCGGTATTTGCCCGCAATTTAAAAGACTTATTGATGGCCGCACCTGCCGGCATGCGGCCAACGCTGGGGCTGGACCCGGGGCTGCGCACCGGCGTCAAAGTGGTGGTGATGGATGAGACGGGCAAGTTGGTCGCGAACACCACCATTTTCCCGCATGCCCCACAAAACCTGTGGGACAAGTCGGTCAAAACGCTGGCCGCGTACTGCAAACAATTTAAAGTAGAGCTGATTGCCATCGGTAACGGCACCGCGTCCCGCGAAACCGACAAACTGGCCGGCGACGTACTGAAGCTGCTGGCCGATCAGCGCATCAGCAAAGTGGTGGTATCTGAAGCAGGCGCTTCGGTGTATTCGGCGTCAGAGCTGGCGGCGCAGGAATTCCCGGATCTGGACGTCTCGCTGCGCGGTGCCGTTTCGATCGGCCGCCGTCTGCAGGATCCGCTGGCCGAACTGGTGAAAATCGAGCCCAAAGCTATCGGTGTGGGTCAGTATCAACACGATGTGAACCAAAGCCTGCTGACTAAATCGCTTGATGCCGTGGTGGAAGACTGTGTAAACGCCGTCGGCGTTGACCTTAACACCGCGTCTGTGGCGTTGCTGGCCCGGGTTGCCGGCCTTAATAAAACGCTGGCCCAGAACATCGTGACATACCGGGACAGCAACGGCCGTTTTGTGCAGCGCCGTGACCTGCTGAAGGTGCCACGCTTAGGCCCTAAAGCCTTTGAACAGGCCGCAGGCTTCCTGCGCATCAGCAATGGTGTTAACCCACTGGATGCTTCTGCCGTGCACCCGGAAGCCTATCCGCTGGTCGAACGGATCCTCAGTAAGCATCAGCAACCGGTCGATGCGGTGATCGGCAATTCAACTTTCCTGAAAAGCATCAATCCAGCCGAATTTGCTGACGAACATTTTGGTGTACCGACTATTACCGATATCTTAAAAGAGCTGGATAAACCAGGCCGCGACCCGCGCCCTGAATTTAAAATGGCTCAGTTCAAAGATGGTGTTGAAACGCTGGCTGACCTCAAACCCGGCATGCAGTTGGAAGGTGTAGTCACAAACGTGACCAACTTCGGCGCTTTTGTCGATATCGGCGTGCACCAGGACGGCTTGGTCCACATTTCTTCGCTGACCGATAAGTTTGTGTCAGACCCCCATCAGGTGGTCAAAGCGGGCGATATCGTCAAAGTCAAAGTGTTGGAAGTGGAAATTGAGCGTAAACGTATCGCACTGACCATGCGGATGGACGAGCAGCCACAGCCAAAAGGCGCGGCCACCTCACGCGACAAAGCGGCATCAGCCAAGGCGGGCGGTAGTCATAAGCCTGCAGCCCGTCAGCAGGATGCCGGTAACGCCGCCATGGGCAACGCTTTTGCAGCGGCGCTGGCCAAACTGAAGAAATAGCGAAACCGACTCCATCTGCTGTAAAAAAGCCATCTTCACGGATGGCTTTTTTAATTCCACGCCCGGCATGCTGTAGGGCTCAGGCCATTTGTAGCAGCGGCCTTTCCTGTGGGAGTACGGCATTTTGGTAGAAACCACTGATCACCTGACTCCGTTGTTGCATCAGGATCGCCTGTTCCAGACTGCGACTCTCGACAGACGGGAGCACAGGCGGAGTCTGGTTATTGACCGCATCGGCAAAAGCGGAAGAGAACTGAATGTTGTTATTCCGACCGCTGTTTTCCTGCTGGTTTTCGGCTTTTTTGGCCTGTTCCAGCCAATAATCTGCATCGGCCGCCGGCGGGTCATTCAAAGTGCCGGATTGCCGGACCAACTCTGCCTGCGCTTCCAGAATGCGTTGTGCCGCCTCAGTGGCCACCTGACGGTCCGCCGAAGATGGTTCCAGCGGGGCCAGTGCAGCAGCTTTAACCTTCTGCATCTTGACGATAGTGGCCTGCGGATCTCCAGGCACCACCGCCAGGTCGATATTCACTTCACCGGCGACTGCATACTGGCGGCCATCGGGGCCAATCTCAAACTGATAACTGGGTGCCGAAGCCAGATTGCCACCGATACCGGCATGCGCCTGCTCGTGCGCCTTTACCTCTGCATCGCGCTGTTTCAGCTCCTCAAGCTTACGCTCTTCGCTCCCCGCTTCCTGTTGCTTACCGCCCGCTTGTTGCTGCTCTGAACCCTGACCACCATTATTGTTTTCCTGATCACGCTCTGAGCGGCCTTCCACCGCTTGCTTGAGTTCTGTGCCACGGTTCTTCAGCTCATCGCTGTAGGTTGGATTATTAAATTGCGGCGAATTACGGCTTTTGTCTTCGGAAATGACGCCTTTTTCGGCGGCGCCCCGTTCCATCTGCGCCACAGGTTCAATGATGTCACGACGCAGATTCTCCCGGCGCACCAAATCTACTGCCGGATTACCGACATAAGGGGTGACATTGGGATACACCGAGGTGATAGACATCACAAACCTCTCAGGCGCTGACGTCGATTAAAGTGCCCAGCACTTCATCAGCAGTGCGGATTGACCGCACGTTGGCTTCTGCATACAACGATTCGGTATTGAGTTGTACCAGACTTTCCTGCAACGATGGAACTGCGGGCTGCTCAGCAGGTTGCGGCGCTTGCTGCGCTCTGGCATTGGCTTCCTGAGCATTTTGCACACGTTGCTGATTCACAGCTTCACGATTGATATTGACAGTAGCTTCCGTAATACCGCTGGAGGCACGCTGCAAACCCTGTAAACCGGATGCATAAGCAGACTGAATTTCCATAGCCGGATCCCCGCCAAATGAACGAATGCTTAAATAGTAACCAACTCTCTGGATTCAGACAAGAAAAATGGCAAAAGAGTGCCGGAGAGCGGCAAATATCTGCCGCGCCAACTTGTTGAAATGGCCGTCTCTGTTTACAACGGCGCGGCTTGCGGTTGCTCGATACCGAGCCAGGATTGCAACCAGGCCAAAAACTCCGCGGCGTGCGAAATAAAAGGTGCGTGTGACGCTTTTGGCAGAACGGTCAGTTCGATAGCCGGACAATAAAGAGGTAACAGTGTCGATATGGCGACGGGGACCAGCGAGTCGAGCCGGCCAAAGCAGCCCGCCACTGGCATACTCAGGTCGGCCAAACGGCTACGCATATCTGTCTGCTCCAGCAACCGCAGTCCGGCCTGTAATACCTCGGCGGAAGGCAGCGGCAAATTCAGGATCGCTTGTTTCAACGCTTTGATATCCTGCCGGGCGGTTTCACTGCCCATCGCCTGGATCGCCAGAAACCGCTCGACAGTGAGCGCTAAATTATTGGCCAGTGCGCCGGCAAACTGCTGCATCACGGCGGCATCCATTCCTGGCCAGTTTGCCTCGCGCATAAAGCAAGGCGAGCTGGCCAATAACGCCAGCGCTTTAATTTTTGCCGGATAGCGCAGTGCAAACTCGGTCGCGACCAGTCCTCCTAACGACCAGCCCAACAAGTAACTGCCAGCGGGTATCTGTGCAGCCAGCTGGTCAGCTAAAGTCGCCAGACTATAAGGCTCAGGCCCCGTCTGATTCAAACCGTAACCCGGCAAATCAAGTGCCAGCACGTCTGCCTGGTTTTTTAAAGCGTCCACTGTCGGTTGCCAGACAGCATGATTGAGACCCCAGCCATGAAGCAATACCAGGGTGGGTCTGGAATTCTCGCGATTTACCTGCATAGTTAAATATCTGTGATCCACGGAAGGAGAACAATAATGATGGAGCAACGTCCGGTCTTTGCGGCCCTGAAGCCAGCCACCCGCTTTATTTTGCCTTGGTTGCAGCAGTTTTTACACTTCTGCCTGCCAAATTGTTGTCTGTGGTGTGATTTGCCGGTGCAACAAGCCAGCGCACAATTGTGTAACTCTTGTCAGCAGGCATTGCCGCGTTTTACCCCGCCTGCAGCAGTACCACTGTTGGCGTTGCCGGCATTACGTCAGGGCTTCAGCGAAGTACAGTTTGATGCGCTCTGGGCGCTCAGTTGGTATCAACAACCCTGGAGTCACTTTATCAGTGGCTGGAAGTTTCAGCGGGACCTGGCTTGCGGCGATCTGCTCAAACAGCAACTGTCTGCGTACTTAACACAAGTAAAAAGCGACTGCAGCTTTGACGCGGTCAGCTTTGTCCCTGTTCATCCGAAACGACTGCGGGAACGCGGATTTAACCAGTCTGAACAGCTGGCCGCTGTGGCGGGTGACGCCTTAGGTCTCCCCGTGTTGTCGTTGTTTCGTGCCCGCCAGCATCAGCCGCATCAGGTCGGAGCCAGCGCAGTGCAGCGAAAGGCACAGCTGCGCCACCAGTTTGCGTTGTTGCCGGCTGGCACCCTGCCGGCCAGCGTGCTGCTGGTGGATGACGTGATCACCACCGGCAGTACGCTGAATCAACTGTGCCGCCAACTCAGACGAGCGGGCGTCAAACACATCGGTGTCTGCTGTTTATGTGTGACAGCAGCACCGGGCCTGTCATTGCAACTTTATTCCTCGCCGTCGTCGCCGCTGGCCCCGGCATCAAACATCTGACCGAAATACAGTGCATTGACCAGTAAGCGGCCTGAGCCGACAAAATAACCGCGGAACACCGGATTGTCGGTCATCGCAATCACCCGGCCTGCGCCATGGTTTTGTGCCAACACCGCAGTAGTGTTGCGGAACTGGTTTGCCAGAATCGCATCCGAATACCCCGCCAGCTGGCTGCGGTCTGCATAGCGGGCGACTTGCATAAACGGCTGCTCAGGTGCCTGCACCACTAACAAATCGTTTTTAAACAGCGGCAGCTGCGCCCGCGGCAGACCAAAAGCCAGCGGATGTGTTAAATCCAGCTCCGCCTGATAAATCGCACCGGCAATGCGCTGACGCCCCGCCAGCTGTTCTTTGTCGCCATAGACCGCTGCCGGCATGGTGACCAGTGCTTTCAGTTCGCTGGCCTTGCGGACTTTGGCCTGCAGCAGTTTTTTATCCGCCAGCCAGCTGACTCCGGCTTTTTGTGCCCACAGTACACCACCGCCATCCAGCCAGCTTTTCAGTGCGCGGATTTCCGCATCGCCCCAGCTGCTGTAGTTACCATCTGGCAGCAAAATATGGCTGTACCGGCTGAGATCCAGTCGTTTCAGTCGTGCCGGCTCTGCCATCGACGGCGATACGCCAGCCAGCCGCTCTGTGGCAAACCACAGCTCGCCGGCTTCCGTTGAATTGATGCCAGGACCTGCCACCAGCAAGACTTGTGGCAACTTCAGCGGCCTGACCTGATTACTGCCCAGGTCCTGCCCGTCCGGCGTCAAACCCGAAGTCAGCACTTCCAGAGTCAGCGGCAATTGTTGCTGCAGACTGGCCAGCTTTTGCTGCCAGCCTTCACTTTGCAATCCGGCGGGTAAAATAACCGTACCGGCTTCGTATTGACGCACCCCGTCCGGCGTTTGAGCACTGAAAGGTTCAGACACAGCTCTTAACTGAAATCCGGCTTGCAGCAGGCGGGCGGTCATCACCGGAGCTTGCTGATCCGGCCAGCGCAGAGCATAAGCATAGGCCGCCCCTGGTAATGTCACCGCTTGTCGGGCTGCCGGTTGCCAGGCCTGTTCGCTTAATGCGGACGGCGTTTTGCGGCTTTCGGCAAAGCTGATGTTGTAAGCGTAAGGCAGGGTCCAGGCAGACACATCATAAAAAGTATTGTCGCGAAAACTGGTCTCAGTGCTGAAAGCCGCTTTGATCAGGTTGTATTGTGGCTGCGCCAGCGGCACAAAGTAACTCTGACCGGCCGGGAAAGTCTGGCCGTTGATCTGAAAATCTGCCGTCAGTGCGTAAGCAGCAATCTGGTGCTGTTTTAACAAATCCAGCAGTGCAGCCAGCCGGCTTTGGTCCTTATCCTCGGTCAGCAAATAAC
This sequence comes from uncultured Rheinheimera sp., assembly GCA_966252055.1. Classification (GTDB taxonomy): domain Bacteria; phylum Pseudomonadota; class Gammaproteobacteria; order Enterobacterales; family Alteromonadaceae; genus Pararheinheimera. Next base: position 9,664 of record CBINNO010000006.1, read on the forward strand.
CCTGATTGCTGTCCAGTCTGGCTTTGTCTTTGATTTTGCGGGCAAAATCATACTGCGCTTGTTGCAGTTGCTGTTTCAGTTCCACCGCGCCTTTCAGGGTGGAGAACGACGTGCGGTACTGGTTATCAATGGCAAAACTGAAACTCAGCTCCGACTGCAGACTTTGCTGCAAATGGCCACGGCTGCTGCCCTGCTCGAACAGAATACCGACGCTGCCATGGATGTCCGGATAGGTTGAACCTTTGCCGATATAAAAATCGTCAAATGCTTCTTCGGTGAAATACAGCCGGCCCGCCTCATCCAGTGCTTTGGCATGGTAAGACCCCAGCTGTTGCGTCAACGCTATGGTACTGTCCGGCGAATATGGGCTGGTCCGGCTTGGAATGCCAGGCTGGAAGAAAAATGTACTGTTGGTGCCCATCTCATGGAAATCACCGACAATCTGCGGACGCCAATGGTGAAATTGCGCAATGCGGGCTTGGCTTTCCGGATGTTGCAGCAACAGCCAGTCGCGGTTCATATCAAACCAATAATGGTTCGGCCGGCCATTGGGCCAGGGTTCAATATGCTCGCGATGCTGCGGGTCAGCCACTGCAGCCGTCCCTTTATGCATATTCACCCAATTGGCAAACCTGTCATTACCGTCCGGGTTCAGGCTGGGTTGCAGCAGGACCACCGTATTTTCGAGGATTTGTTGCATTGCAGCATCGTTACTGAGCAGGTCGTACACGACCTTCAGTGATGCATTCGGGCCACTGGCTTCGTTGCCGTGAATGCCATAACCCAGCCAGATCACAGCGGGCAAACTTGGATCCGGCGCCTGTTGCCCACTGGCCACCGCCAGATGTTGCTGCCGGATTTGCTCCAGCTTTTGCATATTGCCCGGCGACGTCAATACCAGCTGTAACAACGGTCTTTGCTCATGCGTGCGGCCAATCACCTCGAGCCTGGTCCGGTCTGGCGCGGCAGCGGCAACAGCGCGCAAATACGCTTCCATCTGATCATGACGGACATGCCATTCGCCCAGCTGGAACCCTAACACAGTGGCTGGTGCAGGCACCGCCGTACTGGCATCAACAAACCCAGACAGCAGACTACTGCTGATCAACGCAGACAAGACAAAATGGCGCACGACAAATCCTCCGCAAAACAGGTCCATCACCTTAGCAATAAAGCGGCGCGACGCTCAAGCAGGCTTGGCAAGGGCCACGGGCAGGCGTATCATAGGCATTAACCTAGTAATTTAGTCAGGTAATATTCATGATCAGCATCTCTGAATCCGCTCAGGCGCACTTCGTCAAACTGCTGGAAAAACAGGCCAGTGGCACTAACATCCGGGTCTTTGTGGTCAACCCTGGCACGGCTTCCGCAGAATGTGGCGTGTCATATTGCCCGCCTGATGCCATCGAAGAATCAGACCTGCGCGTGCCTTTTAACGGCTTTGAAGCTGTTATTGATGCCGACAGCAAACCTTTTCTGGTCGACGCTGAAATTGATTTTGTCACCGACCAAATGGGTTCGCAGCTGACTTTAAAAGCGCCGAATGCCAAGGTCCGCAAGGTGAGTGACAACGCGCCGCTGAAGGAAAGAGTGCAATACGTGATTGATGCTGAAATCAATCCGCAGCTGGCCAACCATGGTGGCCGCGTCTCTGTGGTCGAACTGACAGATGCTGGCGTTGCCGTGCTGCAGTTTGGCGGCGGCTGTAATGGCTGCTCGCAAGTCGACCTGACGCTCAAAGAAGGTATCGAAAAGGAACTGCTGAACCGCTTCAGCGGTGAGCTGACAGGTGTCAAAGACATCACGGAACACCAACGCGGCGAACATTCTTATTATTAAGATGACCAGCAGACTCCCAGTGACAGCGGCCCAATGCGGCCGCTTTTTTGTCGGCGGGCTGCTCTGTTTTTGGTTGTTACTGGTGCTGCTTTGGCTGGTGCCTGCGCATCATGTGCTCAGCCCGCTGATCAAATGGTTGTGGCTGGGCTGTTTTGCCGTCACGTTAAGCAGCTACCTGCTGTTACTGCTCCAACGCATCGGCATCTCTGTACTGAAGGACGACTGAAATGACCACGCTTCGCTTGCTTATGCTGTCTTTACTGCTGGCATGTCTGCATAGTCCGGCCAGTGCCGCTGTGATCCTGCAGTATCACCATGTGGCCAACGATACGCCCCGCACCACCAGCGTTACGCCCGCTGAGTTTCGCCAGCAAATGCAGCATCTGAAAGATTTGGGTTATCGGGTAGTCAGTCTGGATTTGATCATCGACGCCTTGGTCGGGCACAAACCTTTGCCCGACAATGTCGTCGCCATCACTTTTGATGATGGTTTTGCCAATGTGTTTAGCAACGCCCGGCCTATCCTGCGTGAATTTGATTATCCCTACACGATGTTCCTCGGTCCGGCGCTGATTGACCGGCGGGAAGGGCCGGTGCTGAGCTGGCCGCAGATTAAGCAAATGCAGGATGAGGGCGTGATCATTGCCAATCACAGCTCTTACCATCATTCTCTGGCAGTGCCCAAGGCTGGCGAGACTCAGGCGCAATGGCGTGAGCGTGTCAAAGCGGATATTTTACTGGCTCAACACCAGTTGGAGCAGCAACTGGGCCAGCAACGCAAATGGCTGGCTTACCCTTATGGCGATTTCAGTGCTGAGCTGGAAAAGCTGGTGGCAGAGCTTGGTTTTATCGGCATTGGTCAGCAATCGGGTGCAGTCGGGCCCGGTGTTTCACTGACCAGGATCCCGCGGTATCCTTCATCCAGCCAGTTTGCCGCCATGAAACACTTCGTTCCAAAACTGAAAACTCTGGCATTGCCGGTCACCGATTACAGCGGCGCCGATCCGGTCAGCCGGCACAACCCACCGTTATTGACGCTTAGTGTCGATACCAAAGACTTTGATTCGGCCCGCCTCAACTGTTTTTTTAACGGCCAGGCACTGCCAGTGAAATGGCAGGATCAAGATACTTTTACCACTCAGGCGACCGCGCCGCTTCAACTGAGTCACAACAGGTACAACTGCACCGCACCCAGTCGGAGCAAACCGGGCTATTTCTACTGGTTTTCACAGCCTTGGGTTTTTGTCAGCCGTTAACGGCTGACTTCGGCTAACACCGGGGCAAAATCGCGTAGCAGTTGGGCTTTGGTCACAACAGGCACACTGTTCAGCCCGGCTGACATCTCAGGTTTAAACATTGCAACCAGCCGGCCCTGTGGGTTAATCAGTACAATGGACGCACTGTGGTCCACCAGATAGTCGTCTTCTGTACTGGTGCTAATCGCATACATCAGTCCGAGCTCGCGAACAAATGGAAACAACTGGTCGTGACCTGCGGTCACCCCGGTCAATGCCGGCTGTTCAAAGTAGCCAACATAGTTGCCAAGTTGAGCCACAGTGTCGCGTTTCGGGTCGACCGACACAAACCAAAATCGCAGCGACTCACCAGCCGGCAGCGCTTTACTGAGCTCAGCATAACTGCCGGACAACATCGCAATCGTCATCGGACAAATATCAGGGCAGAAGGTATAACCGACAAAAGCCAGCGTCCAGTGACCGTGCAGGGACTGCCGGTTGAGTTTATTGCCCTGGTGGTCAGTCAGTTCAAATTGTTTTAAGTCACGTGGCTGCGGATAGATCAGGACATGGCTGAATTCCGCTGGTTTTTGTAACTGCTGATAGCCAAAAAACCCGGCCGCCAAAGCAGCAATTAACAACGCAGCTGCCCATAACTTCTGCATATTCATATCCTTATTGCCAACGCCATAACCATTGATGGTCGAGCACCAACAGCAAGAATAACAACATCAGGTGGTAAATGGAAAATTTGAATGTTCGCATTGGCTGCGCTGCATCCGAGCCCCATTTCAACGCCCAGGCATGCTGGAGGAAGCGCAGATTCAGCAACAGACTGCCTGCCAGATAAATCAGCCCACTCATCCCTACCAGATAAGGCAGCAGGCAGACCAGCGTCAGGATCAGCGTATAAAACAAAATGGCCGTCTTGGTAAATTCGATGCCATGGGTGACCGGCAACATGGGCATATTCACCTTGGCATAATCATCGCGCCGGTGAATCGCTAGTGCCCAAAAATGGGGCGGCGTCCAGGCAAACACAATCATGACCAGCAGCCAGGGCTCGGCCGACATAGTCCCGGTCATGCTGGTCCAGCCCAGCAGAGGCGGCATCGCCCCGGCCAGGCCACCAATCACAATATTCTGTGGTGTCGCCCGTTTCAAATAGGCCGTATAAATCACCGCATAACCAAACAGGCTGGCCAGGGTCAGCCAGGCTGTCAGTGGGTTCACGGCCAGATACAACAGCACAAACCCGCAAAAAGCCAGACTGACGGCAAACACCACGGCATCCCGACTGCTGATACGACCGGTCGCCACGGGCCGGCGGGCAGTGCGGCTCATGCGGGCGTCAATCTGCTGATCCAGCACATGATTCAATGCAGCGGCAGCGCCGGACAACAAACCAATTCCCAGCAAACTGACCAGTGTCAGCCCTAAAGACGGCAGCTCAGGTTGTGCCAGCAGCATACCGACCCAAGCCGTCAACAGCAGCAATGCCACCACTTTGGGCTTGGTCAGCTGATAATAGTCCCGCCAGCTTTGTTGCAGGTGCTCAATAAATAATGGACGTGCCAGACTCATGACAGACTCCTCACAGCAGCGGGATTGATGGCACCAGCAGTTGCCGGGAGCCGCATTGCAGGTTGCAACTGCATGCGGGCAATCACCAGCGCCGCCAGTAAATTCGCAGCGACAAAATTATGTGCCACCGCATTGCCCAGCGGTAACAACAGCCAGACATTGGCAACACCAAGTGCAAACTGCAGGCTCAGTAACGCCAGCACCAGCAGCGCCTGCCGACGATGCAAACCGCCAGACAAATACAAACGCAGCGCAAAAGTACCGACCAGCAGCACCGTCAATATGGCGCCCAGTCGGTGGCTGATATGGATGGTCTGACGCGCTTCTTTGCTCATCACACCAAACTCGTAATTGTCATGACCAAGGTGGAGATCAAAGGCTTCACCAAATCTCAGTTGTTCGCTCCAGCCACTGTGGCACAGCGGCAACTCAACGCAGGACAACGCAGCGTAGTTGGCTGAAGTCCAACCGCCTAATGCAATCTGCATCAGCAAAACCAGACAGGCGACAGAGCCAAGCCTCCGCAATCCCACGCTTTCTGGGGCCGGAGCAGGTGCTGTTCTGGCTAATTGCAGATGGAGCTGACGTCGGTACAGCCATAACAGTGTCAACAAACTAAAACCGCCCAGCAGGTGTGCCATCACAACCAACGGGAACAAATTCAAGGTGACAGTCCACATGCCGAGCGCGGCCTGAAAGATGATCAAACCCAGCAGAACCGCAGGTAACAGCACAACCCGGCGCTGCAGCCGGCAACTGAGCAGGAAAATAGCAGCGATCACTAGGCCCAGAGTCCCCGCGAAATAACGGTGAACCATTTCGTTACGGGCTTTGTGCGGTTCCAGCGGACGCTCCGGATAGAGTGCAGCGGCCATGTCGGCATGATGTTCTTTGGGTAATTGCAACATGCCATAACAACCCGGCCAGTCCGGGCAACCGAGCCCCGCATCCGTCAGCCGGGTGTAAGCCCCCAACGCAATGACCATCATGGTCAGCAAAATCGCCAGCAATACCAGTCGATACAGAGTTTTCATGCCGGCCCCCGATCAAATTTCATCAGTTTTTGCAGATCTGCCATCACGTCTTTACCTGCCAGTGGCAGCTGCTGAGGATCTGTCGGCATGGTGTAACGCAACAGCGCAAGCCCCTGCATTTCAACCAATAACAAGCCGCCAGCAGTCAGTCCGGCGAATGATCCTTGCTGGTAATGCAGCCGTGAGGCCGCCACAGGTTCCGATGCAGGTTGTTCAGTCAGCACCACCAGCTCCAGTTGGTCTTGCTTACGACCCAGCGCGGTATCAATGTGCAACATCAGTTGCTGTACCGCCTGACAATGACTGTCGCAACTGGCTGGCTGCAAATAAACCAACCGCCAATGTGGCGCAGTGCTGCGAGCCGGCGGCAACAACTGCAACTCACGGTCCAGCCATTGCCCTTTGTTGTTGACACCTGATGAATACCATCCTGTCTGCAGCACCAGCCAGGCGGCCAGCACCGGCAGAACGGCAACGGCGACAAAACAGATCAAGAAACGTTGTCGGCTCATTTTTGCTCCTGATAGCGGTAGACACTCCATGCAACGAAAACCACAGCTACTGCCAGCAACCCCCATTGCAATGCATAAGCGCGGTGTTTTTCCGGCGGCAAAATGACCGGCTGATAATGTGAAACAAAAGGCGTTTGTTGTTGATAGAACACTGCATCAGCCAGCGCCAGACCGCTGTCTGTGGCCAACGCCTGTGGCACTGTGCCCTGTACCCGTCGCGGATACTGACCGGCATGTTCCAGCGCAGAGCCCAGCAAAAAGGGTCTGGGTTCGGTACGCAGCACACCATTGAGCTGAAAAACGAGTGGGATTTCGGGGCTGGGTAACACAGAGCGGTCCGCAGCAGCCGGCAACCAGCCGAGATTGACTAACAGGATGGGGCCCGACCCTGTAATAGCCTGCACCGGAACCAGCACGTCGTAGCCAACTCTACCGCTGACAATCTGATTGTCCAGCAGCCAGCTGTAGGGTGACAACCAGCGCACTTCGCCCTGCAGCGGCGCGCCATCCAGGCCATTCAAGCCAGCCAGCGTGGCAAGCGCCACCCCGTCTTGTTGCTGCCATTGTGCTATCTGTGCCAGCTGTGCCGATTTTTCCTCTGCTCTTTGCCATTGCCACCAGGACAACTTGCTCAGCAACAAAAATGCAGCCACAGTGAAAAAAACAGCCAGTATTGTCCAGCGGCTACGGCTTTTTTGTGCTTTGCTTTGTTGCCCACTGCTCATAAGGAAACCCTGAAGTGCTGCTCAAAACCCTGTTGGTCTTGTTATTGTTGTTCGTGGTCTTTCAATTATTCCGTGCACTTTGGCTGATGCTTAAAAATGATCCGAACCAGGTCTCAATGTCCCAACACTTGGGGCGCCGGGTGCTGTTTTCGGTTGTCGTCATGGCACTCATTATTCTGGCGCTGGGCATGGGCTGGATTGAGCCACATGCCCGCCCTTATTGACCGGAGCGGCCATGCGCCGCTTGCCTGTCTCTCTGCAGTAACAAGCTCCAACTGAAGCTGCTATAACACATAGACAAACACAAACAGGCAAAGCCATACCACGTCCACAAAGTGCCAGTACCAGGCCGCGGCCTGGAAAGCAAAATGGTTGTGTTCAGTGAAATGGTTTTTCAGCACAATCCGCAACCAGATGATGCTCAGGAACAGCGCCCCCAAAGTGACGTGCAAGCCATGGAAACCAGTCAGCAGAAAGAAAGTATTGCCGTAAATCCCAGAGTCCAGCCGTAAGTTGAGGTCTTGATAGGCGTGCATGTATTCATAGGCCTGCAAAGCCAGAAACGCAGCACCGAGCAGCACAGTCAGCAGTAACATCAGTTTCAGTTGCAGCCGTTTCCCCTGCTCCAGCGCTACATGAGCGAACTGTAAAGTGACAGACGACGTTAGCAAAATCAGTGTGTTATAAAGCGGCAAACCTTGCCAGGGCATTGCTGTGGTCTCAATTCCTCCTGGCGTCTTAGTCATAGGCCAGTGCGCACTGAAATCAGGCCAGAGTATTTCGGCTGTCATCGCATTGTTGCTTTCGCCATCAAGCCAGGGCATGGCAATCATGCGGGCATAAAACAATGCGCCAAAAAATGCGGCGAAAAACATCACCTCAGAAAAGATAAACCAACTCATCCCCTGTCTGAATGAACGGTCCATCTGAGCGCTGTAAAGTCCGCCCATTGATTCATCAATCACATTCCTGAACCAACCGACCAGCATAAACAACAGCAAGGCGACACCCGCGAGCAATAAATACTCTCCGTGTGTGTCTTTGTTTCTGGTGACCTCGTTGACAAACTGACCAGCGCCGAACGCCAGTAAAAAAAGTGCAACAGCCCCGACTATCGGCCATGGGCTTTGCTCCGGGACATAATACGTTTGATATGTCTTGGCCATGTTACTCCCCCGTTTGAGTCTTGCCGGCAGTATCATCTGCCGGATTGTGCTGGGTTACGTCGTACAGCGTGTAAGACAGCGTGATAGTACTGAATTGCTCCGGCAGCGCCGGGTCTACATAGAACTGCAATGGCATCAATAACTTGCCACCAGCATTTAATGGTTGACGGTTAAAGCAGAAGCATTCCATTTTATTGAAATACAATGCCGCTTGTCCGGGCGATACCGAAGGAACCGCCTGTCCGACCATAAAGTGACGGGTTGGATTTTCCGCTTCGTAGTACACCAGTTTGATTTCGCCCGGATGCACCGAGATCCGGTTCAATTGTGGTCTGAATACCCATGGCATGTCCGCGTTCGGTTTGGCAATAAACTCAATATCAACCACTCGCTTGCTGTTGAGCACGGCACGCTCCGCCGTTGCAGCCATCGTGCTGGTTTTGCCATTCAGCCCGGTCAAATCACAAAACACGTCATACAGTGGCACCAATGCAAAACCGAATCCGAACATCAACACAGTGCCGAGTACCAGTTTAATCAGCAGTGGTTTGTGATTGGGTGTTGGTGCCGTCATCAGCAACCTCCGTTATTTCACTTCAGGCGGTGTGGTAAAACTGTGATAAGGCGGCGGTGACGATAATTGCCATTCCAGTCCCTCAGCACCTTCCCACACCTGATCTGTCGCTTTCTCGCCGCCCTGAATGCATTTAACGAGCACCCAGACAAACAGCAGTTGTGACAAACCAAAAGCAAAACCACCAATACTGATTAATGCATTAAAATCAGCGAATTGCAGTGCATAGTCCGGGATCCGTCGTGGCATACCTGCCAGTCCGACAAAATGCATGGGGAAGAACAGCACATTGACCGAAATCAGTGAACACCAAAAGTGCCACTGCGCCAGTGTGTTGTCATACATATGACCCGTCCATTTCGGTAACCAGTAATAAGCCGCCGCAATAATCGAGAAAATTGCCCCTGTGACCAGCACATAATGAAAATGCGCCACCACGAAATAAGTATCGTGATACTGGAAATCAGCCGGTGTGATAGCGAGCATCAGACCAGAGAATCCACCAATGGTGAACAGGACAATAAAAGCCAGGGCGAACATCATTGGCACTTCAAAGGTCATAGCGCCGCGCCACATAGTTGCGACCCAATTGAAGACTTTGACGCCAGTCGGCACGGCAATCAGCATCGTGCAATACATGAAAAACAGTTCGGCAAAGACCGGCATGCCCGTGGTGAACATATGGTGCGCCCACACCAGAAAAGATAACAATGCGATGCTGGATGTGGCATAGACCATCGAGGCATAACCAAACAATGGCTTACGGGCAAACGTCGGTACTATGCTGGAAATAATGCCAAAAGCCGGCAATATCATGATGTAAACTTCCGGGTGCCCAAAAAACCAGAAGATATGCTGGAACAGCACCGGATCCCCGCCACCGGCCGCATCAAAGAAGCTGGTGCCAAAGTACTTATCCGTCAGGACCATAGTGACAGTGCCAGCCAGCACTGGCATGACCGCAATCAACAGAAACGCGGTAATCAGCCAGGTCCAGACAAACAACGGCATTTTCATCCAGGTCATGCCAGGGGCACGCAGATTGAAAATGGTCACAATCACGTTGATGGCCCCCATGATGGAGGAAATACCCATGATATGAACGGAGAACACGAATAGCGCTGTGCTGTCGCCACTGTATTTCGTCGACAAAGGCGCATAGAAAGTCCAGCCAAAACTCGGCCCGCCACCTTCCATAAAGAGCGATAACAGCAAGATGGCAAAAGCGAAAGGCAGGATCCAGAAACTCCAGTTGTTCATCCTTGGCAACGCCATATCGGGCGCCCCAACCATCATAGGGATCAGCCAGTTGGCCAGACCGGTAAAGGCCGGCATCACTGCGCCGAACACCATGATAAGACCATGCACTGTGGTCATCTGATTGAAGAACTCTGGCTGCACAAGTTGCAAACCTGGCTGGAACAACTCGGCCCGAATCACCATCGCCATAGCACCACCAATGAAAAACATGGTCAGAGCGAACAGCAGATAGAGCGTGCCAATATCTTTGTGGTTTGTGGTGTATAACCAGCGCTTCAACCCGGCAGGAGGCTGGTGATGATGCTCATGCCCGTCATGATCATGCGCATGGGGGTCGGTAGAAACGGTACTCATGCGAAGCTCCTCATTGTCCGGCCTTGGCTGCCTGAATATCAGCGGCCTGAATCAAGTCACCCGTCTTGTTATCCCAGGCATTACGTTCATAAGTGATGACAGCGGCAATTTCCTGTAAGGTGAGTTGCTTACCAAACGCTTGCATAGCTGTGCCGGTTTTTCCGTGCAGCACTATGTCAATATGGTTTGCTTTCCCTTCTGCAGTCGTCGCCATTTTACTACCTTTAAGAGCAGGAAAAGCGCCAGGCAGCCCCTGCCCGCCCTGTTGATGGCAGGCTGCGCAATACCCCTGATAGACCTTTTCACCCATGGCCATCGCTTCATCCATCGTCATTTGCATGGCCAGCAGTTTTTGTTCTTCAGCTTTCAATGCGGCCTGCCGTTCACCCTCAGCACGAATCCAGCTGTCAAACTCTTCAGCGGTCTTCACCACAACAACGATCGGCATAAAACCATGGTCTTTACCGCAAAGTTCCGCACACTGTCCCCGATAGACACCTGGCTGATCGACTTTGGTCCAGGCTTCGTTAATGAAGCCGGGGTTTGCATCTTTTTTCACTGCAAAAGCAGGGACCCACCATGAGTGAATCACATCATCAGAAGTCATCAGAAAGCGCACTTTCTTGCCGGTAGGAATGACCAGAGGCCTGTCAACTTCCAGCAGGTAGTTTTCATTTTTTGCGAGTTTGTTCTGGATCTGTTTTCTGGGAGTCGCCAGTAAAGAGTAATACTCCACGGGGTATTCGAGGTATTTGTAGTGCCATTTCCACTGTGAGCCAGTCACCAGAATTGTGACTTCTGATTTGGACGTGTCCTCCATGGCAATCAGCGTACGGGTCGCCGGAATCGCCATGATAATCAGGATCACGACCGGAATAGCGGTCCAGAGTAATTCAACCCGGGTACTTTCGTGGAATTGGGCAGGCTGCACACCTTTTGCTTTGCGATGATGGATAATGGACCAGAACATGGCACCAAAGACCACCAGACCAATACCGCAGCAGATATAAAAAATTGTCATATGCAGGTCATGAACCTGCTGACTAATTTCGGTAACCCCTCTTGTCATATTCAGGGGCATCTCTGCAGCAAAAGCCGACTCGACACACAACAAGGCCAGCAGCGAGCAACGACTAATCATCGTGTTCGCCACGTCACGTCTCCTCTGTCAGTTTGCTAAAACTGTTGCCAGAACCAGACGCTCCCACCACTGTGCATCGCGATCCTGCAACTTATCGTTGTTATTTTTTCCAGTGAGAAACCTGCCCGGTTTGCTTATCAATGCAACCTTTTTTGACAGGTTCTGTTTAAGAATTGAACAAGATCTGCAAAAAGCCAAGGTGAGAATGAAAAAAAAGCGCAACAGCTGAAAGTTCTGTTGCGCTTTTTATAACTGTATAATTTATCTGGATTATCACCAGGTCTGAGTACGAATCACTCCAACAGCCAATCCCTCGATTGCAAAAAACTGCTGAGTTAAGTCCACTTTTATCACATTAAAGTCATTATTTTCCGGGTGTAAGTAGACAAATTGCCCATCCTTGCGGAAACGTTTCACAGTGACTTCTTCATCCACTCTGGCAACGATAACCTCACCTTGTCTTGCGTCTGTCGTTTTGTGGACAGCGAGCAAGTCACCATCCAGAATGCCGATATCCTTCATGCTCATACCGGAGACCTTCAGCAAAAAATCTGCGGGCGGATGAAACAGGCTGGCATCTATCTGATGGTATTGTTCAATATGTTGTGTCGCCAGGATCGGCTGGCCTGCAGCCACGCGCCCTATCAGCGGTAAACCCTGCACTTCCGGCTCATTGGCCGCTTCGGCCGTATCATCTTCCAGTAAGCGGATCCCCCGCGACGTCCCCGGCAGCATTTCGATAAAGCCTTTCTTTGCCAGCGCTTTCAGATGTTCTTCTGCCGCATTGGCTGATTTAAAGCCCAGCTGCAGCGCAATTTCTGCACGCGTTGGCGGCATACCAGTCTGCGCCTGGTAATCTTTCAGTAATTGCAGAATCTCGGCTTGTCTTGGAGTAAGTGGTCGCATGATGCTGAATGCCTATACAGTGGATACTGGGAGTATATACAGTGAACTCTCAGCTGCCAAGGCCCCTAGCCAGGAAAATACTGGTACGACCTGAATTTGGCGCCGTTTTTTATTCCATGCTAAAGTAGCAGGCTGCTCAAAATACAGGTTCGTTATGTTCGCCCATTTGAAATTGTTGGCCCGCATGTTGTACTGGCCGTTGACCCCTTTGGTTAAGTCGAAAATTGTCACGGCTCCAACCGCTTTAGATGCAGACAAGCCCCTGTTTTACATTACAAAAGTTGCTTCTGCCAGCGACTTGGCAACCTTAATGCGCATTTGCCGGCAACTGGGATTACCGGCACCTGACGAAGAAGTTCAGTTGGGGGATGTGCGTCTGCCACGCACTTTATATCTGGAATGTCCGAAGACTCTCAGCGGTCACAAAAAAGACAGCGATGCACTGCAGCTGGGGCAACAATTACTGCAGGCACATTTGCATGGTAACCATGATGCGGCCCTGATCCCGGTTTCAATAAACTGGGGCCGGGCTCCTGGAAAAGAAGCCAGCGTCAAAGCGATTATCGGCGAACAGGCTGCTCCAAATTGGCTGAGTAAACTTTTCATTATCCTGATTTCTGGCCGTCATACATTGGTCCAGTTTGCCCAGCCTTTGTCACTGAAAGAAATGGCGCAGCAGTTTGGCGCAGACAGCTCCACGGCGCATAAATTATTACGGATGGCCCGGTTTAACTTTTATCGCCAGCAACTGGCAGCAACAGGACCACGCCAACCTGACCGGGCAGCGCTGTTCAATGCGTTGCTGGCCTCGCCCGCAGTGCGTCAGGCGATTGAAGAAGAAGCACTGCAAAAACAAGTCCCATTAGCCTCAGCACGTCAGGAAGCCTTATTGCTGCTGGATGAGATTGCGGCAGATTCCCGCGAGTCGACGGTACGGGTCGGTGACCGTTTTTTACGCTGGTTATTCAGTAAGCTGTATACCGGTATTCAGGTGAACAACAACGAGCAGGTCCGGGAACTCGCTCAGCGGGGTCACGAAATTGTTTATTTACCCTGCCATCGCAGTCACATGGATTATCTGCTGCTCAGTTACATCATTTATCAGCAGGGGCTGGCATCGCCTCATATCGCCGCCGGTATTAATCTGAATTTCTGGCCTATTGGTAAAGTATTCAGGCGGGGTGGTGCTTTTTTCATCCGCCGCAGTTTCAGCGGGAACAAACTTTACTCCACGGTGTTTCGTGAATACCTGACCCAGTTGTTTCGCAAAGGATACTCCATCAAATATTACAGTGAGGGCGGCCGCAGCCGCACCGGTCGTCTGTTACAACCAAAGACCGGTATGCTGGCGATGACGATTCAGGCCATGCTGCGCGGCATTGACCGGCCAGTGACGCTGGTACCGGTTTACCTGGGTTATGAGCACGTGATGGAAGTCGGTACCTATTTGCGTGAACTCAAAGGCACCAATAAAGCGAAAGAATCTGCATTTGGCATCATCAAAGCGGCCACCAAGTTACGTAACTATGGCTATGGCTTTGTCAATTTCGGCGAGCCCCTCCCGCTCAACCAATACCTGCAGCAACAAGTACCTGACTGGAAGCTGGCTATCGATCCGCTGGAACCGCCAAAGCCCGATTGGCTCAATCCTTTTGTCAGCGGGCTGGCGCATGAAGTGATGCTGCGGATTAACCAGAGTGCAGCAGTGAACAGTATGAATTTACTGGCAACTTGTTTGCTCGCTGCGCCGCAACAGGTGCTGGCAGAACCGGTTTTGCTGGCTCAGCTGAGCTTTTATCAGCAGATGCAACGACAAGTGCCTTACCATCCGAATGTCACGACAGTGGATGACACCCCGGCACAAATGCTGGCCCATGCCGCGCAGTTGCAGAAAATCAGTGTTCAACGCGATAACTTTGGCTCACTGGTCCGTTTTGCTGCGGCTGATCAGATATTAATGAGTTATTACCGCAATAATATCAGCCACTTATTCATCATCCCTGCCATCATGGCGACTGCCTTGTTAAGTCAGCCGACATCGGCACACCAACTGCGGGCACACATCTGGCACTTGTACCCGCTCCTTGAGCAAGAATTGTTTTTGGCTCCGGCGGACACCACAGATTATCTCGATGCCCTGCTGCAGTTTTTTGTCAGTCAGCAATTAGCAGAACTGCAGTCAGACCAGCAACATTATCAGGTCAGCGCCCTGGGCCGGGCACAACTGGAATTGCTATCGCACAATGCTGATGGCGTCTTGTTGCGTTATGGCTTGGTGCTGCAGCTGATCCGTGTTTCTGAACCGATGGAGCGGGACGCTCTGGAGCAAAAATCACAGCAACTGGCTTTGCGGCTATCGACATTGCACGGGCTGGACTCGCCTGAATATCATGATAAAAAGTTGTTTGTTACTTTAATTAATGCGCTCAAAGAGAGCGGCTACTTGCGGGTAGATTCGAACTTCTGCCTGCAAATGACCGAGACATTTGCCCAGCTGGAGCGCGTCGTTCAACAGCTGTTGCCGGCAGCTGTTGCCGCCAGCATCCGACAAATTGGCTGAACCTCTATTCGCCTTTTGCCTTCTCGTAGCTGCGAATCACGCCCTCTTGCATAGTTGACGCCACCAAGGTGCCGGCCCGGTTAAAAAACTGGCCGCGCACCAGGCCGCGGGCCCCCGATGCACTCGGACTGTCGACCGCGTAAAGCAGCCAGTCGTCAAAGCGGAAATCCTGATGAAACCACATGGCATGATCAATAGTCGCCACCTGCATATTTGGCGCCATGAAAGAACGTCCGTGTGGCTGTAACGCGGTCGGCAGGAAATTAAAATCCGACGCATAAGCCAGCAGGTATTTATGCACGCGTAAATCATCCGGCATCGCGCCATTGGCCTTAAACCAGACATATCGACGGGCTGCGCTGATTTCAGGTTTGAATGGGTTCTGAAAATCCACTGGCCGCATTTCAATCGGTTTTTCACATATAAACTTACTGCGGAGGGGTTCCGGGATCAGATCGGCATGCAGGCGGTAAAACTCGAGATCTGACACCAGTGCTTCCGGAGGTGGCACCTGTGGCATGACGTCCTGGTGTTCAAAACCCGTTTCATCGGCCTGAAAAGAGGCCGTCAGGTAAAAAATAGGTTTCCCATACTGAATCGCGCTGACCCGACGGGTACTGAAACTTTTACCATCCCGAATATTTTCTACTTCATAGACAATAGGGCGGGATGCATCGCCAGGACGCAAAAAGTAAGAGTGGAAGGAATGAACTTTACGCTCTTCGGCGATAGTTTCTTTAGCGGCTGACAGCGCCTGCCCCATCACCTGACCGCCGAACACAGCTTTGAAACCCAGATCCTGACTCTGCCCACGATATAACCCGTATTCGATAGTCTCAAGTTTCAGTAAAGACAACAGATTTGATAGAACCTGACTCATAGGGTTCGCTCCTGCTCAATCAACATCGGTATATATTGCAGGAACCGTGACCCTATGCCAAGTTCACAGGCGGGCCGTCGCCTGCGGCTGACTACACTGCAAAACCTCAATACATTGACCCCGGCAGCCGCTACTTGATCACTTTTTATCTCAATTGACCTGCTTTTCATCTATTAATTATCAGATTAATGTTAATTTTCTTGCAGTATCCCTGCTTCAGCTGCTAATTTTGCTCACTGTCTCCGCCCAGGGTCTCTGTATTCATGTATTGGATTTTTAAAACCGAACCGTCCGAATGCAGCATTGATGATCTGGCACGCGCGGGCAGCGCTGGGGTGGTCTGGGAAGGTGTACGTAACTATCAGGCCCGCAATTTTCTGCGGGATCAGGTTCAAAAAGGCGACCTGGTACTGATTCATCATTCCAGCTGTGCCGAGGTTGGGATCGCCGGAGTTGGCGTTATCGTTGATACAGCCTTCAGCGATCCCAGTCAGTTTGATGCGCAAAGCATTTATTTTGACCCTAAAACCACTGTGGACAAAGCGCCTTGGATTGCGGTTCGGGTGGCCTTCGAAAGCAAGTTCAGCCAGGTGCTCACATTGCCGGTATTACGCCAGCAGAGTGCGCTCGCTGAGATGATCTTGCTAAAAAAAGGCAACAGATTGTCCATAATGCCTGCAACAAAAGCAGAATTTGAACTTGTACTTTCGCTGTCGGCCGAATAAAGTCTATAGTGGACTGTTGTTAGCCATGTACCATCAATAGGAAAATGGAGTTGTCACCATGGTTGCAGTAACCGAAGACAGAAGAGCCGAAGCTGAAGACAAAGACCTCAATTATTTTTGGGATCGGCTGAATATGGCACAGAAATTCTCTGTGGCAGAGCTACAGCGTTTTGGTTATGAACTGGCTTTTGTGCGCCGCAGCCCCAGCTTCAGTATGGCGGTGCTCAAATCGGGGGACCGGCTGGCAGCAGTAGATCAGGATGGCCAAATTGACACTGCGCCTTCAATTGCTCTGCGTGACTGACCAGAATACAACTAAACCTGCCCGACCGTTGTTCCACTCTTGAAATGCTCTTTGTGAGCAATCTCTTTAGTTAAGATGCACATTTGTTGACACATTTGCAGATAGCCGACCAGGTTTTGCTGCTGCCAGCCATTGATTAACCGGCCATATCGGTTTGCTGTAGCGTCCAGTTGCCCGACATCCAGTTCTGCCTGCGCTTTCAACGCGCGCTGAATAGCAGGACGAAACGCCAGCTTCCGCCCTGCCAGTTCTTTACATAACAACGGGATCAGTTGAATGCTGTGTTCAAACAGCTGAATGTCTTCGGGGGGAATACGCGACAAACGGCGCGCCGCGCCCAGCTGTAACAACATAAACTGGCAGAATTCCTCTGCCAGCTCGTAGGTGAACTGCTGAAACTGCGCACTGTCCTGATCCTGAATTTTTAACTGAACCATCAGCCTCTTGTGTTCTGCGGCCAGACTTTCCGCCCGCATAACCAACGCCACGACCAGGGCCATCAAGCCAATTACAGCAAATATCCACCACATCATCAGTGACTACTTCATCCACAACGACAGTTTGTCAGAAGGCGTCATTCTACCTGCAGAGCTGTGGGACAGCCAGTGCCATCCCTGGCCAGTATCATTTGGCTTTTGCGGCAGTTTGAATATACAAATCAATCTGTTGTTCGAGTACCGACAGAGGCACACTGCCGTTGGAAAGCACGGCATCGTGGAAATCACGCACGCTGAATTTCTCACCCAATGCCTGTTCTGCCTTGTGACGTAACCGCTTAATCGTCAGCTCACCGAGCTTGTAGGCGAGCGCCTGCGCCGGCCAGCTGATATAGCGGTCTACTTCCGTCGTCACGTTGTGCATCGATAACGCGGTATTCTCCGCCAGATAGTCGATGGCCTGTTGCCGGCTCCAGCCCATGGTGTGCATCCCGGTGTCCACCACCAGACGACAGGCGCGCCACATTTCGTAAGTCAGCCGGCCAAAGTTGCTGTATGGATCCTGATAAAACCCGACTTCAAGCCCAAGGTACTCGGAATACAGGCCCCAACCTTCGCCAAAGGCAGAAGTGTAAAAATTGCGACGATATGACGGTAAGTTCGTTTGTTCGTTCGCCAGCGCAATTTGCAGGTGATGCCCGGGCACAGCTTCATGCAGCGTCAGCGCCTCCAGTTCATATAATGGCCGACGGTCCAGTGCATAAGTGTTGACCCAGTAGAAACCAGGGTCACCGGCCTGCCGGCCACCTGAATAACGGCCCGTTGTGTATTTAGGGGCAATCTCGGCTGGCACCGGCTCTACACCGTAAGGTGTTCTTGGCAGCGTGTTAAACAACTTTGGCAGTTGTGCATCAATCTTCTTCGACAGATAAGCGGCTTCTTTGAGCAACTGTTCTGGTTTTGTTACATAAAACTGTTTATCGGTGCGCAGAAATTCAATGAATTCAGCGAAACTACCTTTGAAACCTGTCTGTGCTATCACCTGTTGCATCTCAGCACGGATCCGGGCGACCTCCTGCACGCCAATCTGGTGCACTTCCTGTGGCGTCATCTTCAGTGTGGTGTAGTGCTCCAGCCTGTTTTGATAAAACGCGGCACCATCAGGCAAGGCTATCGCTGCAATGTTTTCACGGGCGCCCGGCACATACTCACCGACAAAAAAGTCATAGTACTGCTGATACACCGGTACTATCTGAGTGCGGATCAGCTCCTCGCCCTGCTGTTGGATTTGCGTCCAGCGCTCGGCGGAAACATCGGCCGGTTTTTGTAAAAATGGCCGGTAGAATGGGCTTTGCTTCGGATCTGCCGTCACAAAGGATTTGATGCTGTCTTCATAGCCGGTCAGGACCGCTTTGGGTTGGGTGTAACCTTTCGCCAGCCCCTGCTTCATCCAATCCATCTGCTGGCGCATGTAAAGCGGCAGCGCCGCCAGTTTTTCCAGATAAGTCTGTAGTTCTTTTTCCGATTTGGCCGCAGACAATTTAAACGCAAACAGCACATTAGAATGGAAACCCGATTCTGCCGTCAGTGGCATGTAGTGGGCTCCAAACCGGTACTCGTCGATATCGTTCTGCAACCGGTACTGCAAAATCGTGAAGCTAATCTTTTGCTGCTCAGTCAGCTGAGTGACGTCGGTTTTTTCCAGCTCTGCCATCAACGCCAATCGCTGTTGCTGCGCTTTTTCAAGCGCCGCTGGCGACATATCAGGCAAGCCCGCCGGTGTGCGGCTTTCGACTTCGCTGACCCGTTGCCACCACTGTTCGGCGAATTGATCAAAAGCGACAGCTGACGAGGGTTTGGGTGCTTGCGCACAGGAAATCAGTGCGAAGGCACAAAGCGAGGCCAAAAGTTTAAGTTTCATTGTTGTCATCCACAGGCTGTTTATCCCACAGATTGTATACAAAACTGCACGCAGCTCAGCAGCTAACCAACTTGCTTTTTTGCCTGTTGAACCTGTTTCAACCGGATGCCGCTGGCAATGACTTTATGGCAGCCCGCAAATGCCTGAATTTTTTGTAAAAAAACCAACTTTGCACAAAAAAAGTGCTTGGCGGCATCTGACAGTCCCGTTATGTTAAGACTGACAGCGCTGTAATTTCCGGGTGGCGCTTGCGTTAGCATGGCTTTTCCGTAACATATCGGCCTTAAGTTACGCTAAGTCTATGCAGTATCCGTTGGAGTTTAACTTGGCATGATGTATCAGGATTCAATCGAGCAGGCGAGTGAAAAGGCGGCCCTGGCCATTGCCTTTTTGCAGCGGCATCGTTTGGCTGCCCACCCGGTAAACTTCACTGTTGCCTACGAATATATCAGTGGTGTGATTGCACCATTGTGTCAGGCAATCGAAGATAAATTGGCCGCCCGCATTCCGTTTGACGATTTTGTCATGACGGAGCTGTACAGCCAGTATGTCGTGCCCGCCGGGCGCCAGAACGAACAATTGTTGGCCGCTGTTTATCAGCTGGTCACTGGCTTGCACAGCCACACAGCGCAGGCAGGCGCGGTGATCGAGGATTATCTCGGCGTGTTGGACCACAGTCTGATCGCCCTGAAAACCGACAGCCAGGCGCAGGCCCGTGACACTATCGCCAAAGTCATTTCGGCCACTTACGACCTGAAAGTCAGCCAGCAGAAAATGCAGGATCAGCTGACGCAGGCTCACGAGCATAGTTACCAGCTCAAAGCCGAATTAGAACAGCTGAAACGTGAGCGTCATGTCGACCCGCTCACCGGTTTGTACAACCGTCTGGCGATGCAACAACATGTTGATCAGTGGCTGACCGAGCATCCGCAGCGCCATATCGCGGCGATTGCCGTCGATCTCGACCATTTCCGCCAGTTTAACCAGGATTACGGTTACAACATCGGCGATGTGATCCTGTCGAAAGTGGCGAAAAAAATCAGCGCCTATGTACAGGAAAGTGGTTTGCCGGTGCGTGCCGGTGGCGAAGAGTTTCTGATTTTGTTACCGGATGTTGATTTACGCACCGCCAGTGAGATTGCCGAGCAAATCCGCCGTGGTGTCGAAAAACTGCGGTTTGTCTCGTCACGCAGCAAAAAAGCACTGCCCAAAGTCACCATCTCGCTGGGCGTTGCCTTGTATCAGGCGCAAGAGAACTGGCATCAGTTTCTGGCCCGTTCCAGCCAGGTGCTGCATGTCGCCAAACGTCGTGGCCGCAACCAGGTCGCCACAGAAGCCATGTTGTAACAAGACTCATGACCGCTCCTGCCCTGAAAGATTATTTCGACCTGGCTTTTTTACAGCAACTGTCGGCAGAAGTCCGGCGGCAACATCCCACTTTTGATGAGAACCAATTGGTTACACAGTTGTGGGATCAGGCTTATCAGCAACAAAGCCTGAAACAGCGGGTCCGTCGCATTGCCGCCACCTTGTATCAGCAGCTGGATTTATCTTTTGCCGACAGTATGGCGCTGCTCAAGCCGGTCAGCAGTCGCTTTGGCGGCTTGCAGGGCTTTATTTTTGCTGACATGGTCGAGCAGTTTGGCCTTGCGCATTTTGACGATGCCATGCAGGCGCTGGCGCATTTTACCTGCTTTTCCACCGGTGAATTCGCCATCCGGCCCTTTTTGCAGCGTTATCCGCAACAATGCCTGCAACAGCTGCGGCAATGGAGCACATCTGACAACTACCACCTGCGCCGGCTGGCGTCGGAAGGTTGCCGGCCCCGCCTGCCATGGGGACAACAGCTGCCGCAGTTTATTCAGGACCCGACGCCACTGCTGCCCATTTTGCAGCAGCTGAACACAGATCCGGAAGATTATGTCCGGCGCAGCGTCGCGAATAATCTCAACGACATCAGTAAGGACCATCCGGAGCTGGTGCTGGCGCTCGCCCGCGACTGGCATGGCCAGCATCCGCACACCGACTGGATTTTAAAACACGCGCTGCGCGGCTTGCTTAAACAAGGCAACAGCAGTGCGCTGCAATTGTTTGACCTGGCCCCGCGCCAGCTGATGGCCAGCTTGCAGCTTGAGACCGGACAACAGCACCTTGGTATGCCGGCGTTGCATTATGGCGACACGCTGCCCTTTGCGGCCACGCTGCAATTGCAGGATGGCCCGGCGCCGCTCAGAGTCGAATTCGCCATCCGGTTTGCCGCCAAAACCGGCAGTCGCCGGCCAAAGGTATTTCAGTGGCTGCAGCGCGAAGCAGGCCCTGGGCCATTAACATTAAAGAAATCGTACCGCTTTACTGACCTGACCACCCGCAAGCATTATGCCGGCGAACATCAGCTGCAGTTGATCGTCAACGGCCAGACGCTGGCAAGCTGTGCATTCTGGCTGCACCGCGCCAACGATTGATCCCGGACAAAGCACAGGACAGCTTTCAGTTGGCCTCAGCCGCCGATTCTTTTACACTAGCGCCAGTTTTGATGACTTCTGATCATGTTTGATCGCTAAGGCAACCTGATGTCCGACTCACAACACAACGGCCCAGACAGTACCCACTTTGGTTTTAAAACAGTCCGGCGGGAAGAGAAAGTATCGCTGGTCGCCAACGTCTTCCACAGTGTCGCCGCCAAATACGATGTGATGAATGACCTGATGTCACTGGGTATTCACCGGTTGTGGAAAAGATTCACCATCGATTGCAGCGGTGTGCGGCCCGGCCAGAAAGTATTGGATTTAGCCGGCGGCACCGGTGATTTAACGGCGCTGTTTTCCAAAAGAGTAGGCCCGACCGGCCAGGTCGTACTGGCGGATATCAATGCCTCGATGCTCAATGTCGGCAAAGACAAACTGCGGGATCTGGGGCTGGTCAACAATATCAGCTATGTGCAGGCCAACGCCGAAGCGCTGCCTTTTGCTGACAATACCTTTGACGTCATCACCATTGCTTTTGGCCTTCGCAATGTCACCGACAAAGATGCGGCGCTGCGTTCGATGTTCCGCGTGCTGAAACCCGGTGGCCGGTTGCTGGTGCTGGAATTTTCTAAACCAACCGAAGCCTGGCTCAGTAAAGCTTATGATGTTTATTCCTTTAAGCTGCTGCCGGCCATGGGCCAGTTGGTCGCCAATGACCGCGAATCCTATCAGTATCTGGCAGAATCGATCCGGATGCACCCGGATCAGGACACGCTGAAAAATATGATGCAGCAAGCCGGATTTGCCGAAGTCAGTTACCACAATCTGACCGGTGGTATCGTGGCGCTGCACCGCGGATACAAGTTCTGAGGACACTGCCGATATGTTGAAACTGCTGTTGCCTGCGCTCTGTTGTACTGTGGCAGAACAGCTGCTCAACCCGTTGATTGCGCTGGATCCGGACAGCCAGGCCCGCTTGCAGCGCCTGCAGGGTAAACAGCTGGCATTCCGACTGCGCGGTTTCGGCTGGCGGCTGGTGATCACCGCGCAGCAAAACGGCCTGTGGCTGAACAGTCATGACGAGGCGGTCGATTGCGCGATTGAAGTCGATGCCAGCGCGTTAAAACAACTGACAGACCCCAGCCAGCTAACCCGCCTCATTCGCGAAGATAAGCTACAAATCACCGGTGATTTGCACACTTTGCAGCAGTTTTCCGCGTTTTTCCAACAACTGAACCCGGATTGGCAAGAGAAGCTGTCACTGTACACCGGCGACGCCATCGCGCACAAAACCGGGCTGGTGTTCCGGCAGTTACAGCAAGGCCTGGCGCACCACTGGCAACAGCAGCAACAGAACCTGCAGGAATTGTTGCAGGACGAATTGCGAGTCTCCCCCGTCGCTGCTGAGTTGCAGCAATTTAGCCGTGAAGTCAGTGCGCTGAGCGGCCGAACCGAACTTCTGCAGCGTCAGCTGACACAGCTGCTGGCGCAACAACAGGCACATTTATGAGTCTCAGCCGTTTTTATCAAATTATTAAAACCCTGCTGCAATACGGCCTTGATGAGCTGATCCCGGCCAAATGGCGGCCCTGGTGGCTGAAGCCGCTGCGTCTGACCTTGTTCTGGCTGCGCAATCAGCATCCGGCACAAAGTGCCGGCGTTCGGCTGCGGCTGGCACTGCAGAGCCTGGGGCCGGTTTGGGTGAAATTTGGCCAGATGCTGTCCACCCGCCGTGATTTGTTTCCACCGGAGCTCGCCGATGAGCTGGCCAAATTACAGGACAAAGTCGAGCCTTTCGACGGCCAGCAGGCCCGCCAACTGATTGAAAAAGCCTTGGGCCTGACCGACATCCACGACCTGTTTGATGCGTTTTCCGTCACGCCGCTGGCTTCAGCGTCGATAGCGCAGGTACATACCGCCACATTACGGCAGCCGGACGGCAACCTGGCTGACGTTGTCATTAAAGTCATCCGACCCGGCATTCAGTCACAAATTCTGGCCGATCTGGAACTGATGGCCGATTTAGCGGCTGTCGCCACCCGTTTTTTACCGGATGGCAAAAGGTTGCGACCACGCGAAGTGGTGGCTGAATATCGCAAAACCATTCTCGATGAACTGGACCTGCAACGCGAAGCAGCCAACGCGATTCAGCTCAGACGCAATTTCGAAGGCTCAGAATCTTTATATATTCCATTTGTTTACAGTGACCACAGTCGCACCAATGTGATGGTGATGGAGCGCATTTACGGCATTCCGGTGTCGGACACCGCGCGTCTGATTGCCAATGGTACCGACATGGAATTGCTGGCCAAGCGCGGCGTCGAAGTGTTCTTCACCCAAGTCTTTCGCGACAGTTTTTTCCATGCCGATATGCACCCGGGCAATATCTTCGTGGCGCCGGACAAACCACATAACCCACAATACATCGGCATCGATTGCGGCATCGTCGGTACGCTGAATCGCGAAGACAAGCGCTATCTGGCGGAAAATTTTGTTGCCTTTTTTAACCGGGATTATCGCAAAGTCGCAGAGCTGCATGTCGACTCCGGCTGGGTGCCGGCCGACACTTCGATTGAAGAATTTGAAAGCGCCATCCGCACAGTCTGCGAACCAATTTTCCAAAAACCGCTGGCGGAGATTTCGTTTGGCCAGGTGCTGCTCAATCTGTTTAACACTGCCCGCCGTTTTAATATGCAGGTGCAGCCACAGCTGGTGCTGCTGCAAAAAACCTTGTTGTATATCGAGGGTTTAGGCCGTCAGCTGTATCCACAACTGGATTTATGGAAAACCGCCAAACCTTTCCTGGAGGACTGGCTGAAACAACAAATCGGGCCTTGGGCCATGTTGCGCCAGCTCAAAGAGAACCTGCCATTCTGGGCAGAAAAGCTGCCGGAAATGCCAACTTTGCTGCACAGTTATCTGCAAAATCAGCCACGGAGCCAGCAGCAACTGTTATTACAACTGCAGATGCTGCAACAGAAACAACAGCAGCAGAACCAGAGCCTCAAACTGACCATTGCTGCGGCTGCATTGCTGTTAAGCGCGACAGTGCTGCTGGCGCTGGGGCATCAGGGACTGGCTTTGTTGCTGGGAGCGCTGGCGCTGGCCGGTGCCGGAAAAGCGATATTGTCATAATTTTTTTATAGAATGCCGTTTGTTGACGGTGACGGGCATGGAGTTCGCGCGCGCAACAAGCGTATACTGGAACAGTTTTTAGTCTGAGGAATAATCGATTATGGGTCTTGGCGGCATCAGTATCTGGCAACTTTTAATTATTCTGGTGATCATTGTGCTGTTATTCGGCACCAAGCGGTTGCGTAACATCGGTCAGGACCTGGGTTCAGCCATTCGCGGCTTCCGCAGCTCTATCAAAGATCCGGAAGAAAACAACGACGCGCAGGACGCGACCTTTCCCGCTGAGCAAAAAGCCAATCCGGCCGTGACTGCGCAGCAAGCGCCCACCACACCCACTGCGACGCCAGCTCAACCAGCGGCAGCTCCAACGCAAAACAATTCGTCTGCTCAGGTTCAAGATAAACACTGATGAGTTTCTGGGAACTGGTGGTTGTCGGCGTTGTGGCCCTGCTGGTGCTGGGACCAGAAAAACTGCCCGGCGCCATCCGCACGGTCACGGGCACCATCCGCTCAATCCGGCAATTTGGCCAGCAAATGAAAGCTGAATTGTCGGACGAACTGCGTGTGCATGAACTGCACGAAAAACTGCGCCAGGCGGAAGAAAAAGGCTTGCTTGGCCTGAGCGCCGACGAAATCAATGCGTTGGCTGAACTGCGTCAGGCTGCCAGCGACGTTAACAATCCTTACGGCAAGGCCGCTGATGCTGAAACTTCGCAGCCGCTGCTGACTAATACCGGCCCTGCACCTGCACCTGCACCTGCACCTGCAAGCAGTCAGTCTGCTCCTCCCGTCACAACAACAACACAGTCGCATGAGCAAAAAACGTCGTCATGACCCAAACAGCCTGATGGGGCACCTGATTGAACTGCGCAACCGGCTGTTGAAGTCGATTGGCGCGGTTGTGTTTATTTTCTTGTGTCTGGCCTACTTCGCCAACGACATATACCACCTGCTGGCATTGCCGCTGTTGGCGACGCTGCCCAAAGGCACCACCATGATTGCCACTGGCGTGGCCTCAACATTCTTTGTGCCTTTTAAGCTGACATTTATTGTCGCTTTTCTGCTCGCGATCCCTTACGTGCTTTACCAAATCTGGAGTTTTGTTGCCCCTGCGCTCTACAGCAAAGAGAAACACCTGATTGCGCCTTTGATTGTCTCGTCCACGCTGCTGTTTTACGGCGGCATCGCCTTTGCGTATTTTCTGGTTTTCCCGCTGGTGTTTGGTTTTTTCACCAGTGTCACACCAGAAGGAGTGGTCAACGCGCCGGATATCAGCACCTATCTGGACTTTGTGCTGCAAATGTTTTTTGCCTTTGGCCTCAGTTTTGAGATCCCGGTCGCCATGCTGTTGCTGGTGTGGAGCGGTGTACTGAACCGAGCTGCACTGATTGAAAAACGCCCCTACTTTATCGTGGTGGCCTTTGTCATCGCGATGTTCCTGACGCCACCCGATGTCCTGTCGCAAACCTTACTGGCCGTGCCCATGTGTTTGTTGTATCAGGTGGGGATCTGGCTGGCGCGTTTTTACGAGCAACCGGCCGAGCCGGACGATGCGCTGACAGAAAAAAATTCTGACTAAGGAGTTGGGTCTATGTCCCTTCGGTTTTTGTTACTGGCATCCTGCCTGCTGCCAGTTGTCTGCCATGCCCAGAGTTCGTTACAGCAATGTCGGGCACTGACAGACAAAGAGCTCAGACTGCAATGTTATGACCAGTTGGCAGATACCCAACAGGCTGCAGTGGCGCCAGAGGCGGCAGCTGTCACGACATATCCGGTTGCGCGTGAATTGCCGGCAGGCTCTGCACAAGCGGCGCCGGTCACGACCGTCAGCCCTGAGCGCGATGAAGCCTTGTTTGGTACCACTGGCGAGAAAGTCGAATCGTCATTTAAAGAACTGACTGTACAAGTTCGCAGCGTCAACCCGGATGCACGCAAGCAGCTGCAGTTCTCAATGCAAAACGATCAGCGCTGGCAACAACTGGACAAAGCTTATATCAAGGTCAAAGCAGGCGACAGCTGCGTGATCAGCAGTGGTGTGTTCGGTTCCTATCTGATGAAGTGTGAACAAAGCACAAAAGCGATTCGCGTCAAACGAGTAGATTGAGGCAACAACTAACAAAAGACCGGTGAAACAAGCCCGGCGACGGAGTGAGACCTATGCGTTTATGGTGGCTGGCTAGCGGGATCATCTTGAGTGCGCAGGCGACTGCAACAGACCTGAATCAAGCGCTGCAACAATGTCTGGCAATTGAGGCGCAAAGCAGCCGGCTGCAATGTTATGACCAGTTGGCGCAGCGCGCAAAATCCGCCCCGGCATTGCCCGTTGTCAAAGAAGTATCGGGTCAGGCGGCAGCACCAGCTACTTCGCCAGCGCCTGCAGAAGCAGCCAACCCAACCGCAGCATTTGGCCTGGAGCAACGCGCGCCGGAAAATCAGCTGGATAATCTGCAACTGACGGTCAAATCAGTGCGCAAGACAGTCAAAGGCCGGCTGGAAATCACTATGGAAAATGGTCAGATTTGGCGGCAAAGCGACGACAGCAGCCTTGATGTGAAAAGCGGCGATCTGTGTCGTGTTGAACGTGCCTTTATGGGGTCATTTCTGCTCAGCAACGGCCGCAGCAACCTGAAAATCCGGGTTCGGCGTGTCGACTGAGCCCATCCGCTGGTTTGACGCCGGCGTGAACCTGTTTTGTGATCAGTTTGCGACAGAGCACCATGCCGTCGTGCAGCAAGCGACTGAGGCGGGGGTCGACCGCTTGCTGCTGATCAGCAGTGACCTGACAGAGACACAATTAAACCTGCAATTTTGTCAGCAGGCAGCGGGTTGCCTGACAACCGCCGGCGTGCATCCGCATCAGGCGGACCACGTCAGCCCCGACTGGCAGCAACAACTGGCCGCTTTGCTGCAACAGCCTGCAGTTGTGGCTGTTGGCGAATGTGGCCTTGATTTTAACCGCATGTTTTCCACGCGTGAGCAGCAGCTTCGCGTGTTTTCCGACCAACTTTCCCTTGCCAAACAATATACAAAAGCGGTTTACTTACATGAACGTGACGCTTTTGCTGACCAAATCGCTTTATTAAAAAGTCATCAGATCCATCAGGGTATTGCCCATTGTTTTACCGGTGATATCACCCAGTTGAAATCTTATCTGGATTTGGGGCTTTATATCGGCATCACCGGCTGGCTCTGCGATGAGCGTCGGGGCCAGGATTTGCAGCAGGCGTTGAAGTATGTACCGCTGGACCGGCTGGTTCTGGAAACGGATGCACCTTATTTGTTACCGCGTACGCTGACCCCTAAACCGAAAAACCGCCGCAATGAACCGGCGTATCTGCCAGCCATTGGCGCCGAAGTGGCCCGCCAGCTGCAGATGGAGCTCTCTGCGGTTGCCGCACTCAGCTATCAGAACAGCCTGACCTTGTTCGGACTCACAGACTATGCCTGATCTCAGTCCGCTGCTCGCGTTTGTTGCACCAGCCAGTCAGCACCCGCTGTTGTTTGCCTGCGCCATACTGCTCAGTTTCGGCTTGGGCGTTGCCTTGTGCGCCTGGGTGGTTTATCGCCGTCAGCTGAAATGGCAGCGCGAAACCGCCGAAACCCTGGAAGACAGCATTCAGGCCCGCACGCTGGAACTGCAGGTGGCGCTTGGCGAGCTGGCAGAAAAAAACCGCGCGCTGGAAGAGCAAAACACGCTGGACGCGTTGAGCGGTGTGCGGAACCGCGCTTATTTTGACAAAAAGATTCTGGCTGAACTGAAACGCAGCAGGCGCGAGCAACGGCCGCTGGCTTTAGTGATGCTGGACATCGACCACTTCAAACAAATTAACGACACCCATGGCCATCTGGCCGGCGATGCGGTGATCCGCGGCGTCGCCCAGCGCATCGCTCAGCAGCTGAAACGCTCGAGCGACCATATCTGCCGTTACGGTGGCGAAGAATTTGCGCTTATTCTGCCCAACACCGACGCAGAAGGCGTCATCGCCTTTGCCGAACATATTCGCCACTGTATTGCCGCAGAGCCCTTTGACACTGAGATCGGCGCACTGCCCGTTCAGATCAGCGCAGGTTGTTATGCCGCTGTCGCCGATTCTGCTATGGTCAGCACCGATTTTATCCAGGCGGCCGACCGCGCGCTGTATCAGGCCAAAGAAGCGGGTCGTAATCAGATCCGGCTGACGCCAGCGCCAGACACTGCCGCCGACACTTCCGAAGGAAATACCGCAGATGAACCCGAATAATGGCTATTTTCCGGCCAGCCGTTTACGCCGGATGCGTGCCAGCGATTTCAGCCGCCGGCTGATGGCCGAACACCAGCTGACCGTCAACGACCTGATTTACCCGATGTTTATCATTGAAGGCGACAACGAGCGACAGAGCATCGCCTCCATGCCGGGCATCGAACGGCTGACGCTGGATTTGTTGCTGCAGGAAGCCCGTGAACTGGCCGATTTGGGCATTCCGGCCATTGCGTTGTTTCCGGTCACTCCGGCAGAGCAGAAGTCACTGGACGCAGCCGAGGCCTGGAACCCGGACGGTCTGGCCCAGCGCGCGGTGCGGCTGTTAAAACAGCATGTGCCTGAACTCGGCATCATCACCGACGTCGCGCTCGACCCCTTCACCACACACGGCCAGGACGGCATCATCGACGACGACGGTTATGTGCTGAACGACATCACCACCGAAGCTTTGGTCAAACAGGCACTGTCGCATGCCGCAGCCGGTGCCGATATCGTCGCGCCCTCCGACATGATGGACGGCCGCATTGGCGCCATTCGCGAAGCCTTAGAAGACGCCGGTTTTGTCAACACCCGCATTATGGCTTACTCCGCCAAATATGCGTCCAGCTACTATGGCCCGTTCCGCGACGCGGTCGGCTCAGCTGGTAACCTCAAAGGCGGCAACAAAAAAAGCTACCAGATGGACCCGGCCAACAGCAACGAAGCGCTGCGCGAAGTGGCGTTTGACCTTGAAGAAGGCGCTGATATGGTGATGGTCAAACCGGGCATGCCTTATTTGGACATAGTCCGGCGGGTCAAAGACGAATTTGGGGTGCCGACTTTTGCGTATCAGGTCAGCGGCGAATATGCCATGCATATGGCGGCCATTCAGAATGGCTGGCTGGCGGAACAGCCGGTGATTATGGAGTCCTTACTGGCCTTTAAACGCGCCGGCGCCGACGGCATTCTGACTTATTTTGCCAAAAAAGTGGCCATCTGGTTAAAGCAAGGCTGATCTGGCCTCAGTAACTTCAACAGATAGAAACAAACAGGGCCGCAATTGCGGCCCTGTGTTTTGGTGGTCCATCAACTGACCTGCAGCTGCCAGCCGGCGGCTTGCTGATAAGCGACTTCCTGCTCCAGCTCGGCGCGCATCAGCGGATGTTGTTCCAGCCAGCCTTTCGGTAACCGGACTATCAACACTTCAGCCTGCGCG
This sequence comes from uncultured Rheinheimera sp., assembly GCA_966252055.1. Taxonomy (GTDB): domain Bacteria; phylum Pseudomonadota; class Gammaproteobacteria; order Enterobacterales; family Alteromonadaceae; genus Pararheinheimera. The sequence goes on from CBINNO010000006.1 coordinate 39,857, forward strand.
CTGATATCCACTTCCGGCAGTGCTTCGTGCTTACGCCGCATCGACAAAATCACCGCGAGGCGTAACAAACGGGTCAGCCGCACGGCCAACAGCACCGAGGTCATGGTCTGACGGGCAATAATATCGCGCTGAATATCGGAGCGGTGATTAAACACCAAGGCCATCAACAGCTGTTGCTGTGCCCGCGTGAAACCCGGCAATTCGGTGTGACTGATAATATAAGCGCCGTGGTGATGGTGGTTTTTGTATTCGATCAGCAAACCAAGCTCATGCAGTAAAGCGCCGGCTCTGAGCATGCTCAGGCCTTCAAACTTGGCCAGATTCCACTGGTCCTGCAGCTGATCGGCCAGTTGCAACGCCATTTCGGCAACCCGGTTAGCGTGCTGCTGGTCGATGTAATAACGCACCATCAGGCTGGCGATAGTGCGGTTGCGTACATCGGTATGCTGCAGCTGCGGCAGCATGCCGTACAAAATGCCTTCACGCAGCGCGCCGCCGGACAAGGTCATACCCGGGATATGCAACTGACGGAACAAGCCAATCAGAATAGCCAGGCCCGACGCGAACACTTGTTTGCGCTCCTGTGCCAGCCCGACGATATCCAGTTTATCTATCTGGCCGCAGGCAATACTCTGCTGCATGATGGTTTCCAGCCGCGCCAGCGTGATGACTTCATCCATGCCCTGACCGACCAGAATTTCCTGCATCGCCTGCACTGTGCCGGACGCACCGACCGACAACTGCCAGCCGGTCGCCAGAAAACCAGTCGCGATCTGCGCCGTTTCCTGTTCTGCAGCCTCAATCGCCTGATTAAAATTATCTTCGCTTAAAAGGCCGTCATGGAAATAACGGTCCAGATAGGTGACACAACCCATGTTGAGGCTGGCAAGTCGCAGCGGCGAAAAACCGTGACCGACCACGACCTCGGTGGAAGCGCCACCGATATCGATCACCAAGCGGTTATGGTCAGTGCTGGAGGTATGCGCCACACCCAGATAAATCAGCCGGGCTTCTTCTTCGCCGGAAATCACTTCAATGCGGTGACCGAGAATTTTTTCGGCTTCAGTGAGGAAGGTTTTGACGTTATGCGCGAGACGTAAAGTTGCAGTCCCAACGATACGGATATTGGCGGCCGGAATGTCCTGCAGCCGCTCGGCAAAGAGCGCAAGGCATTCCCAGCCACGGGTCATGGCTTTTTTACTCAGCACCAGGCTGTCATTCAGACCACTGGCGAGCCGCACTTTGCGTTTGACCCGGCCAATCACCTGCACGCTGCCGCCCACCACTTTCACCATCAGCATGTGAAAGCTGTTGGAGCCGAGATCGATCACAGCATAAATATCCTGATGCTGTGTCAGTCCCGGCCTTACAAAGCCTGTCTCAACGAGATCTGGGGCGAGCTGGTCTTGGTCCATTAGCACTTCCACGACCGGCAGGACGCTGTCCCGCTCTTGGCTGTCCGAGCCGGCGCCGTACGCGCGGTTTTGGCTGCGTCAAATCAGTCAGCAGCGCGGATGGGTCGTACTGACTGACCGGCACTGCATGCTTGATATAGTCTTCAATCGCCGTCAGATTCAGCGCGTAGCGCTCGCAGGCGAAACTGATCGCCTTGCCACTTTCACCGGCACGACCGGTCCGACCAATGCGGTGCACATAGTCTTCGCAATCATCCGGCAGGTCAAAGTTGAAGACGTGACTGACTTTCGGAATATGCAGGCCCCGGGCTGCGACGTCGGTCGCCACCAGGATATCCAGCTTACCGCTGGTGAAATCATCGAGGATTTTCAGCCGTTTCTTCTGCATCACGTCGCCGGTCAGCAGACCTACGCGATGCCCATCGGCTTCCAGCCAGGAAAAAATATCTTCACACCAGTGTTTGGTATTGGCGAATACAATGGCTTTATCCGGCCATTCTTCTTCCATCAGCGTCAGCAGCAGCGGGATTTTATGCTCTTGCGACGGATAAAACAGTTCTTCGCTGATGCGGCTGCCAGTCATTTGCTCAGGCGCAATATGGATATGTTCCGGCTGATTCATCTGCTCAAATGCCAGCTCCTGCACTTTGTAGGACAACGTGGCAGAGTACAGCAGACTCAGGCGTTCTGTGGCCGGCGGCATGCGGCGAAACATAAAGCGGATGTCTTTGATAAAGCCCAAATCGAACATGCGGTCGGCTTCATCCAGCACCACCACCTGAATTTGCGACAGGTCATATAAGCCCTGTTTCAGGTAGTCAATCAGGCGGCCTGTGGTACCGATTAAAATATCAGCACCTTTTTCCAGCACCTGACGTTGAGAATCGTAACCCTCGCCCCCATAAATCAGACCAAGCTTAAAACCGGCACTTTTTGCCAGCTGCTCAGCGTCATTATGAATTTGCACCGCCAGTTCACGGGTTGGCGCCATGATGATGGCGCGTGGCTGGCCTGAACCTTTAGGCTCATGCGTCAGCAAATGGTGAAAAGTGGCGGTCAGGAAGGCCAGGGTTTTCCCTGTGCCGGTCTGGGCTTGTCCGGCGACATCTTTACCGGCTAAAGCAAGAGGTAAAGTCTGCGCCTGGATCGGCGTACAATACTGGAAACCTTGCGCATCCAGTGCGGCAAGAACCTGTGGCGCCAGCGCGAAGTCGGCGAATTTATGCGTAGTGAGATGTGTTTTATTCATAGCCGCTAAGCATAACCGTTGCGCTTGCAATAAGGAACAGTCCGGATAAAATTGAAGCGAGTTTTTTAACCCTGAATTCTGGCCCTGGCGCGAGCCGCGACAGTGGCACTATCTGGCAGTCATGACTGCCCTTACCGGAGAACGTAATGAGCGAACATATTTTACAAGTGACTGACGACAGCTTTGATGCCGACGTATTAAATGCAGCCGGTCCTGTACTGGTCGATTTCTGGGCTGAATGGTGTGGTCCTTGCAAAATGATCGCCCCAATTCTGAATGACGTGGCGGCCGAATATGCCGGCAAAGTGACAGTCGCCAAGGTCAACATCGACCATAACCCGAACACCCCGCCAAAATTCCAAATCCGCGGCATTCCAACGCTGCTGTTGTTCAAAAATGGTCAGGTTGCCGCGACGAAAGTAGGCGCCCTGTCCAAGACTCAGTTAAAAGAGTTCCTCGACAGCAACATCTGATGCGAGACGAAAAGGCGTATTTTTTATACGCCTTTTTTATTGAACAGCTGGACGGCCAAAACTTATCCTGCTAAGGTGTCTGACAGCAACTTGTCTATAACCCGCTTGTTCGTTGACCACCCAACTCCTTACTTCCTGAGCTCAGCGAATAGCTATCTTTCATTCTGTTTGAAACACAAGAACCCATCAATATGCACTTAACCGAACTGAAACTGAAGCCGATTAACGAGCTGGTTGATCTGGCAGAGTCCATGGGCCTGGAAAATATGGCCCGTCTGCGTAAACAGGACATCATTTTCGCCATCTTAAAATCCCACGCCAAAAACGGCGAAGAAATCTACGGCGACGGCGTCGTCGAGATCCTGTCAGACGGTTTCGGTTTCCTGCGTTCTGCCGACAGTTCTTATCTGGCCGGCCCGGATGACATCTATGTGTCGCCCAGCCAAATCCGCCGCTTTAACCTGCGTACCGGTGACAGCATTTCCGGTTTGATCCGCCCACCGAAAGAAGGCGAGCGTTATTTTGCGCTGCTCAAAGTCAACGAAGTGAACTTCGGTCGTCCTGAGCAGGCCCGCAACAAAATTCTGTTCGAAAACTTAACGCCACTGCACGCCAATTCGCGCCTGCGGATGGAACGTGGTAACGGCAGTAAAGAAGACATCACAGCCCGTGTGCTGGACCTGGCCTCACCCATTGGCCGCGGTCAGCGTGGTCTGATTGTCGCCCCGCCAAAAGCCGGTAAAACCATTCTGCTGCAGAACATCGCCCAGTCGATTGCATCGAATTACCCGGAATGTGTGCTGATGGTGCTGCTGATTGACGAGCGTCCGGAAGAAGTGACCGAAATGCAGCGCATGGTCAAAGGTGAAGTGGTTGCGTCCACTTTCGACGAACCTGCCAGCCGCCACGTGCAGGTTGCGGAAATGGTGATTGAGAAGGCTAAACGCCTGGTCGAACACAAAAAAGATGTCATCATTCTGCTCGACTCCATCACCCGTCTGGCGCGCGCCTACAACACCGTGATCCCAAGTTCAGGCAAAGTGTTAACCGGTGGTGTGGATGCCAACGCATTGCACAAACCGAAACGTTTCTTCGGTGCCGCCCGTAACGTCGAAGAAGGCGGCAGCCTGACGATTATCGCCACCGCGCTGGTCGACACCGGCTCGAAAATGGACGAAGTCATTTACGAAGAATTTAAAGGCACAGGGAACATGGAACTGCACCTGTCGCGCAAAATCGCCGAGCGCCGTGTGTTCCCGGCCATTGATTTCAACCGCTCAGGCACCCGCCGCGAAGAATTGCTGGCATCGTCTGAAGAGCTGCAAAAAATGTGGATCCTGCGCAAAATCCTCAACCCGATGGATGAGACCGATTGCATGGAATTCCTCATCGACAAACTGTCGATGACTAAAACCAATGACGAGTTCTTCGACTCGATGAAACGGCAAAAGAACAGTTAACAGAAAAACCGGCCTGCGTGCCGGTTTTTTTTGGCTGTTTGCCGACGCAGCGCAGCTGGTGTCGGCCAAGCTGGTTACAGGCCAGCACAGGCGACCGGGTTGGGACCGGTCAGCCAACACAGCAGGTTGGGACTGCTGTGCCACAGGCGCAAGCCTGTCCATATTTCAATGAAAAGAAGGTCAGACATTATGGCATTACCCCGCATCCTGGTGGTTGGTGGCGGCGCCGGCGGACTGGAACTGGCAACTCTGCTTGGGCGCAAGCTCGGCAAAAAGGGCAAAGCAACAGTCACCCTGGTTGATCGCAATCCAACCCACATCTGGAAACCGCTGCTGCACGAAGTGGCGACAGGCACACTGGACGATGATATCGACCAGGTCACTTATCGCGCCCACGCCAGTGCGCATCATTTTGAGTTTCAGCTCGGCACTTTAACCGGGCTGGACCGCGAACAACGCGAAATTATTCTGGCGCCGCTGACCGACGAAAGCGGCGAAGAAGTACTGGCCGAACGCCGGCTGGGATATGACTATCTGGTGCTGGCCATCGGCAGCGTGTCGAACCATTTCAACACGCCGGGTGTGGCCGAGCACTGTATTTTCCTCGACAGTCCGGCGCAGGCGCATCGCTTCCACCGCCGGTTGCTGGAAGCTTATATCAAGCTCAATTCGCCGCAGCATCCGAAAGATAACCTCAATATCGCCATCGTTGGCGCTGGCGCCACCGGCGTTGAACTGTCTGCCGAGCTGCATCATGCTGCCAAAGAGCTGAATCAATACGGCTTTAATGAGATGAAACGCGACCGGCTGAAGATCACGCTGGTCGAAGCAGGCCCGCGTATTCTGCCGGCGCTGCCGGAGCGTATCGCCGCCGCCGCGCATCAGGAGCTGCTGAAGCTGGGCGTCGATGTCAGGGTGTCGACCAAAGTCACAGCCGCCACCGAAGATGGTCTGCAGCTTGGCGACGAGCTGTTGCCAGCCGAGCTGATGGTTTGGGCGGCGGGCATTAAGGCGCCGGACTTCCTGAAAGATTTGGCGGGGCTGGAAAATAACCGGCTGAACCAGCTGCTGGTCCTGCCAACGCTGCAAACCAGCCGCGACAGCCAGATTTACGTGATTGGCGATGCCGCCGGCTGTCCGCTGCCCGATAACAAATGGGTGCCGCCACGGGCGCAATCGGCGCATCAGATGGCCAGCCATGTCGCGAAAAACCTGCTGGCCGCGCTGAACGGCCAGCCACAAACCGCTTATCAGTACAAAGACCACGGTTCGCTGATTTCGTTAAGCCGCTTTGGCACCGTCGGCAGCCTGATGGGCAATCTGGTCGGTGGCGCCATGATGATTGAAGGGCGCATTGCCCGGATGGCGTATATTTCGCTGTACCGCATGCATCAGGTCGCCTTGCATGGCTGGTGGCGGACGCTGATCATCTCGGTGATTGGCCGTATCAATAAAATTATCCGGCCACGCCTCAAGCTGCACTAAACAGCTTGATTCTGCTCAGGCGGCCCGCGGGCCGCCTTTTTGTTGCCGCACAGCCGCCGTTTCGGCACCAATCGACCCGCCCTTTGCGCCAGAACAACATTTGTCACCCAGGCTTTGCCTACACTGCCGGCCGTTACAGGATTTCACCTGCAGGAGTCAGTCATGCCCAACCACAATGCCAAAGTTTATATCCCCGATACCGCCCGCCATACCCAATATTTGCTGGCAGAACTGCTGGTCAGTGAAGCGCTGCTGGACGCTTATGAAGAAACGGCCAGCTGCTACAAAGCGCTCAGCCAGCAATTTTTCCATTTGTGCCAGCAACAAGGCCTGCGGCATGTCAGCTTTATCGCCAATGACAAACTGCCGGTGGTGCGTTTTTCGCAGGAAGCTTTTTGTTTTCAGACGGCCGACCAAATCCTGTTTTTCTATAACCCGCAATACCATGAAGCGCAGCACAGCTTTGTCGACCCTTACCACAGAGCACGCAAAATCAGCCTGTTGTTCCTGGCCACCGGCACTGAAGTGCGCCAGCAAGCCGCCCGTTTCCACCAGCAGGTGTTGCAGGTGGTCCGTCAGTTTCAGGCCAGCTTGCCCATCAGCCTGGCGCCGATGAAAATCCGCGACCACCAGCATCTGGCTTATGATTTGTTCGCCCGCCACAAAGGCTGCGACAGCAGTTATGGTTATAAACTGCGCGACCTCGGCAAAAGATATCAGGCCGCCGGCCATCCGCCGCCAGCAAGCAGCCATTCAATGAATTATGCAATCGTCAGCCTGCCATTCAGCCGCAAAATCAAAGAAGTGCTGGGTGTGGACCCGGAACAGATGCCGCCCTGGAGCGCGTTGTTTGTCCGGCTGGAACAACTGTTCAGCCAGGCGATGCACAGCCAGCAATTGCATCAGCTGGCATTGGTGGCGGACAGCACAGTGCCGCTGGTTCGCAACAGTCAGCTGGAAAAAGCCCGCACCAGCCGGGAGCTGCGTATGCTGAACTTTGATCTCAGCGCGCCGCAGCCACCGCTGCAAAGCTACTGGCAGCCGGACGTACTACCGGACACTGTGCATCTGGTGATAGCAGCCGGTCAGGATGACCGCAGTGAACAGTCTTATGCCCGTTTTCTCAACCGGGTTGAGGATGCGCTGAAAAGTCTGGCGAAAAACCTGGCATTACAAGGCGATACCGATGACTGCGTGATCCGGTTTCACCAGCAGATCAGTTATCTGCTTTGACCCAGCCGACTGTAACCCGAAGCTGAGCCATCGCCTGTTCCCGCCCGGCGCTTGAGGCGCTCAGTTGCCGTTGCTATGCGCTGCGTCGTGATGATCCGCGTCGCTGGGCACAACCGCACTGGGCACAGCCGCGCTGGGCAGCAAAGGCCATTGCGCCAGCGGCCGGTAACGGACACCGTCGGTTGTGCTGTCGGAATGGTAAAGCACCAGCTGGCGGCCTAGATACTGCAGGCTGTCTGGTTGCAGAGCCGGCTGAAGGCCCGCTTTGCGCGCCAGCGTCATATGTGGGCGCAGCGGATGCTGACGGGCAGCAAACCCGAGTTGCAACGCCAGTTGGTCAAGCCGCTCGTCCAGTTGCTGCAGGGCCGGGTCGGTCAGCTCCCCTGTCAGGCAGACGATTGAAGGACCCGCCCAATACTGCAGGCTGTCGAGCTGCAGTCTGAAAGCCGGCAACAACTGCTGCCGGCTGAACTGATCCAGCGCGCTGCACAAAGCCTGTGCCGTGACCGCATCGGCCTGACCTAAAAAACGCAGCGTCAGATGCAGGTTGTCAGGCCGCACCAACCGCAGAGCATTGTCCTGCCCGGCCAGCGTTGTCTGCAATGCCTGCAACTGCGCCTGTGCAGCCGCATCAACCGGCGTCGCCAGAAATAAACGCCGCTCGCCCTGCCAGTCGAGGCCGGAGGCTGTCACCGCAGTGGCTGTTACTACAGTGGCTGATTCAGTCAAAACCAATCTCCGCCGCGCTCAGTGCGCGGATCGGCACGCCAAAGCTGCGGATCGCCGGCAGCGTGGCATTTTCGTGAGCGATGATTTGCGCCGCGCTGGCGTGGGGTTTGTCGTGCGTCAGGTGACCGTCGGCGACCAGGTCGACCGCCAGCCCATGTGCAGCGGCGCTGCGCACTGTGGTGTCGATACAAAATTCGCTGGCATAACCCCCGACAATCAGCCGCGGACAACCGAGCGCCGTTAGCAGCGCCATCAGCGCGGTGCCGGCAAAACTGTCTGGCGTGGTTTTATCAATCCGGTGATAACTAGGAGGCAGCCTGAGCTCCGGCAACAATTGCCAGCCGTCGCTGAAGCGGGTCAGCAGAGACCCCGGCGCATGGTGCTGCACCACAATCAAGGGCACTACGGCGGCCTCTGCCCGCTCGATCAGCTGGTTGAGCCGCTGCAGCACGGCCGGCAGCTGTGCCGGCGGCTCGCCAAACAGCCCACATTGCAGATCGATCAGCACTAAGGCAGAAGCTGCCGCCTGCGGCCGCGCCGCCAGCCACTGTAAATCCTGATATGGTTGTTGTCTGAGCGCCGTCAGCCGGCTGTGCAGGCTGCCGACGTGCAACTCCAGCTGGTGACCGTCCGGGTCGAGCAGATAGCAGGATTCGCCTTCACTCTGATTCGGTTGCCAGCAACGCGCCGGTAACAGGCCGGCGTCTCTGAGCCGCTGCAGCCAATGCGGCCAGTCGGCCGCCGCCACACTGAACGCCAGATGGCTGTAATCTGCAGCGGGTTTGGGCTCGCCCAGACTAAGCGCCAGCCACAGCGGCTGAGTACCGGCCGACTGCAGGTAGCAGCCACGCGCCCAGCGCAGCTGCGGCACAAAACCCAACAGCTGATAAAACGCCAGTGAGCGGTCCAAATCGCGCACCGTCAGGGTCAAATGATTCAGTCCCTGCAGCGCTAAGTCGGTTACAGCCACAGCACACCCTCGTTTTGCAAAAACGACAGCCTGCCAAGCCATAGCGGCGCCGTCAAGACAGCGGGATCAGTATCAGGCCGGGCTGCAAAGACATGGAAGCTGCGACGGACGCAAAAACCGCGGCCCGTCGCCAGCGCCTCAGACGATCACTTTGTGAACTATGGGGCTCAGCTCTGCCGGTGCGGCGCTGATGGTCAGCGCAGCCAGATACTCGGCGGCGGCTTTTTGTGCGGCTTCCTGTGACGCCGCATGGACCCGCGCCAGCACATCGCCACTTTGGACCTGATGACCCAGCGCCAGCACGTCGCTGAAGCCTACTGCCGGGTCAATCACTTGCGCCGGATGGGCGCGGCCACCGCCTAAACGCACCACCGCCATCCCCATCGCTGTGGTATCCAGCGCCGCCAGATAACCGTTTTGCGGCGCTTTGACCTCCAGCACCACCGGCGCTGCGGCCAGGTATTGCTGCGGTTTTTCGATAAGATCAGCCGGGCCACCCATAGCCGCCACCATTTTGGCAAAAATCTCGGCCGCTTTGCCTGAGCTTAAGCTGTGCTCGAGCGCCGCAATCGCCGCTGCTTTATCCGGATACAAACCGGCGAGACGCAGCATGCTGGCGCCCAGTTCCAGCGTCACCTGATGCAGCCGCGGTTCGCGGTATTTACCGGTTAAATAATCCAGCGTTTCAATAACTTCCAGCGCGTTACCGGCAGTGGCGCCCAGGCACTGGTTCATGTCAGTCAACAAGGCTTCGGTCGGCACGCCAGCGCCATTGGCGGTGTTGACGATGGAGCGAGCCAGCGCACTGGCATCTTCGACATTTTTCATGATGGCGCCCGAACCGATTTTGACGTCCATCGTCAGCACATCGAGGCCAGCCGCCAGTTTTTTCGACAAAATCGAAGCCGTAATAAGCGGAATAGATTCCACCGTCGCGGTGACATCGCGGATCAAATACAACCGGCGGTCGGCCGGTGCCAGTTCGCTGCTCTGACCGACGATGACACAGCCCAGCCGCGCCACTTCACGCTGAATGGTCTCCAGCGACTGTGTGCAGCTGTAACCGGGGATGGTTTCCAGCTTGTCGACAGTGCCGCCGGTATGACCCAGGCCACGGCCGGCGATCATTGGCACATAAGCGCCGCACGCCGCCACCATAGGTGCCAGCATCAGGCTGACTTTGTCACCGACGCCGCCGGTCGAATGTTTGTCGACCACCGGGCCGTTTAACTTGTTTTTCCAGTTCAGCACAGCGCCGGAATCGCGCATGGCGCGGGTCAGTGCGACCGTTTCTTCGGTCTGCATGCCGTTTAAATAAATCGCCATCGCCAGGGCAGCGGTCTGGCCTTCACTGAAACTGTTGTCGGTCAGCCCTTTGACAAACTGGCTGATCGCCGCTTCCGGCAGCACGGCGCCGTTGCGTTTTAACTTGATGATTTCCTGAGGTAAATACATGAAAGCTCCCTGGGGTTCAATGCGCAAAATGGGGCGGCTCAGACTTTCTGGCTTTGCTGCAGATAAGTTGGCGTGAAGGCGTCCGGTAACAACTGCTGCAGCGTCCAGCTTTGTTGCTGGCCCAGATGATTGCAGCTGGCGACCGGGCTGTCCGGCCGGAAAAATTCGGCAATCACCTGGCGGCAAATGCCACAAGGCGGCGTCAGTTTTTCCTGCGGGGTGTACACCATTAAGGCGTCAAACTGGCGCTCGCCGGCCACCACGGCCGCGGCGATGGCGTTACGCTCAGCACAAGTGGTGCCACCGTATGACGCGTTTTCAACATTACAACCGGTATAAATACGGCCAGAACTGGCCAGAATGGCGACACCGACCGGAAACCGGCTGTACGGTGCATAAGCCTGTGCGGCGGCTTGTTTGGCCTGCTCGGCGAGCAGCGCCCAATTTGTGTCAGACATGCCCAATCTCTTGTGACTTCTCGGGCAGCTTGTTATGCGCCTAAAACACAAAAGAATCAAGATTTGTGCGGTCAAACCGGCGCAAATGGTGAAATAATCGGCGATCAGATGCGAAATGCCGCGGGCGCCCTTTGTAATCCCGATTCTGACCTATGCTGAACACATTCGTACAGGACGCAGGAACGAATATCCGTGAACCTCTCTTTACTGCGCAGATGCCTGCAGTGGCTAAGCGCCATCATTGTGCTGGCCGGGCCGGTGCACGCGCAGCAGGAAACAGCCGCCACTTCGCCATTTACTCGCTTTGAAAAACAAATCTGGCAGTTGGTCGCTGAGCCACACCAGCTCACCTCGTCACAGGTCTGGCAACAACTGCAGGCCTTACAGCAGGACCCGGCCACCCAACAACCAGGCCAGCGGGCCTTGTTGTTGTTCCAGCTGTGCCGGCATGCAATCAGAAACCAGTTGAATCAGGAACTGCCGCTTGTGCTGCAACAATTAGCCACGCTGGAACAAAGCCCTTTGTACCGGGGCGGCGCATCGGCGCGCTTTAAATGCCAGCAATTACAAGCGCTGCAACAAGACCAGCCAGCCAGTGCTTTTGAGCTCAGTTATCAGGCCTACCATCAGCTGCAACCCGCAGACTCGCCGGCGTTAAAAGTCTGGATTGCCTATGACTACGCCAATGACGCACTGGAGGCCGGTGCCTACGACGAAGCCGTGGCGGCTGTGCGACAATCCCTGCAAATCGCCCAGCACAATCAATTAACCGAATGGGAAGGTGAAAGTCTCGGAGTACTGGCGCTGATTCAAAGCGAAATGCAACTGTATGATGAGGCGCTGGCAAACAATCAGCGAGCCACTCAGCTGGTACGTCAGCAGCGCAATCTCGATAACCTGACCAACAACCGGGCCTACATTCTGACGCAGGCTAACCGTACCGACGAAGCATTGCAGTTGTACCTGCAACAAATGGAGCAGTCAAAACAGAGCAACATCCGGGCTTACCTGATTGCCGGCGCCAATGTGTCGGGCCTTTATGTCAGACAGCGAAAAAATCAGCAGAATCTGCAGCTGACGGCGCAACTAAAAGCGCTGGCAGACCAGAGTGAGGACGATTTTATGATCGCCTATGCCAATATTGCCCGCTCGGGAGCGCTGTTGCTGGATGGTCAACCTGAAGCGGCAGCAAAACTGTTCAACGAGGGTCGCCGCTGGTTTGAGGACAATCATGTGCTGGAACCCCTGAGCACCAGTCTGGCTGCC
>CBINNO010000007.1:0-50390 GCA_966252055.1 uncultured Rheinheimera sp.
CCAAATTCGCTGGCCGGTCAACAGCCGGACTGACAAAGTCCAGCTGGCATCGACAATAAAAACCGACAACATTAACAATAAAGCGCCGAAACTTTGCACAGATTGCTGGGCGGCAAGTATCGCCAGAACGACAAACATCAGCCCCAGCGCGCCACTGCCCGCGTCGCCCATAAATACCCGCGCCACCGGAAAGTTCCAATACAGAAACCCCAGCACCGCGACACACAACAACACGCACAATTGCGCTAACCCGAACTGTCCTTGCCAACTAAAAACAGCAGCCATCACGGCACAAACACTGAAGGCTTCGATCGCCGCAATACCATTGATGCCGTCCATAAAATTATACAGATTGATCAGCCAGCTACCGGCTATGACCAACAAGATATAACTCCATACAGCAACAGCGCCGCTTTGCAACAAAGGCCAGAACAACGTCAGATTCAGCAGGACATGAACCAGCAGCCGCCCGGCTGCCGGAACATCACGGAAATCGTCAAACAAACCAAGCAACACCACTATCGCCAACAACAGCAGATGCCAGGTGGAAAGAGGGGACTGCCAACCCAGCACACTATCGGCCAGATTGAACAGAATGAACACAGATACAAAAACCACGCCCGCGCCACGCACAGTCACCGACTGGTGGCTGCTGCGCTCGCCAGGGACATCAAGAAACCAGTTTTTCTTACCCAACTGGAGCCAGCCATAGGTGCCTAACAAAACCAACGCAAAGGTGAACAGACTCAGCGGTATCATTTACCCGATTTTTCCTTAAACTCTGCGCCAATATGCTCTATCAGCTCTGTGCTTGGTGTCGATGGTTGCCACTGTAGTTTCTGATACAAGTCCGTGCAATCAGCTTCCAGCGTCAGGCACAATTTCTTAAACATTTTTTTCTGCCCGACCAAAGCCAGCAGCCCTTTTAGCATCCATAACGGCATATAAAAAAGAATCGGCTTTTTGCCCATCCCCCTGGACAGAGATTCCAACAGGGTCGGCACACTGACTGCCAGAGGCTCTGCAGCAATGAAAATACAATCTTCGGTAGCAGGCAAGCGCAGTAACCGCAACACAATTTCATTCAGCGTACTGACCGACAGAAAAGATTTGCGGTTGGTCAGCGCCGCAAAAGGCAGCGGTACCCCTGATGCAACCAGCCGTAACAATCGGCCAAAATTTCCCGGGGAATCCGCACCATAGACCAGTGGCAGCCGCAGAATAGTGCAAGGATAAGTCCGCCTTGCCGTACTCAGCAGCGCCAGCTCCGCCGCCAGTTTAGACTCCGCATAGGGCTGATCCGGGTGCAAGGCACTGTCGGCTCTCAGGATATCGTCCCTGCTGCTACCATAAACGCCAATCGAACTGATAAAGATAAACTGACTGATCTGCCGCTGCCGCGCAACTTTTGCCAGGGCCCGGGTTGTGGCGACATTGGCTTCAAAAAAGCCTTCCACCTGGGTTTCGGCCGGTAAGTCGCGGTGTGCCAGTCCGGCCAGATGGATCACCAAATCGTCCTGCTGCAAAATAGCTGCCCAGCCAGACTCATCCCTGAAATCGGCCAATACCGCAACCGAAACCTGCTTCGACAGCTCCCAATGTACCGGCCGGCGTACCACGATGAGGATGCGCAGTTCAGGTTGTTGCGCCAGGTAACGCAGCAGATGCCGGCCAATAAAGCCGGTGGCGCCGGTCAGCACTATTCTGCTCATGCGGCCTCCAGCATGTTCAGGTACAAGCGGTGCAATTTTTCGGCATGCTGTGACAAGGTAAAGTGGGTCTGGAACAAACAGGCGCCTTGCTGCCCCATCTGCTGGCGCAGCGCGCTGTCGGTGATGAGCGCAGCCAGGGCATCGCCAAGCGCGGCTCTGTCGCCGGCTGGCACCAGATAGCCATTTTGCGGCGCGACCAGCTCCGATAAGCCGCCGACATCGGTCGCCACGACTGGCAGCCCGGCCCGCATCGCTTCGAGCACACTGACTGGCAGACTCTCACTGCGGCTGCTCAGCACAAAAATGTCCGCCTGTTGCAACAGTGCCGGCACATCCTGCCGCTCACCGAGAAATTCAATCTGGCTTAACCCCAGCTGCTGAGCCAGTTGCTGACAGCCTGCCAGCAGCGGCCCCGAGCCAACCAGTTGCAACTGCCAGCTGGCAGCCGGTAAGCGGGCCAACGCATGCAGCAAAGTCGTATGATCCTTGGGCGCTTCAAAACGGGCCACGCTAATCAGCCGGCAACGCAAGTCACTGGCTGCTGACTCGTTGGCTGCTAACTCGCTGACTGCTAACTGGCTGGTTGCAAAATCGTCGCGACCTGGCCGCTCGCACGACGCAGACGTTTCGTCGATGCCGTTATGCACCAGCGCCAGCCTGACCTTGCGACCTGCCGCCAGCTGACGGGCTAAAGTCAGGTCACGCTGACAGACCAGCACCAGCATGTCGGTAAAAGACAACAAGCGCCGCTCCAGCCATTGGTAAGCGCGCGCCGTCAGGCCGCTGGACATACTAAAAGCCCAGCCGTGGACCGAATACATCACCGGAATTCGCAATTGTCTGGCGACTAATCGCCCCAGTATGCCGGCTTTCGCCGAATGCAAATGAACCAGATCAGGCTTGATCTGCTGCATTAACTTACGCAGGCGCCACAGACAACGCAGGTCATGCCAGGGGGCAATATGACGAACCAGGCTCGGCTCGGTGATCACGGGCAAGCCGCGTCTGGCGGCAAGTTCTGCCACCACCTGACCAGGCCCTAATACCAGCACCACTTCAGCACCCCGGCGCTGCATCTCGCTGGCCAGCTCCAGTACATGCATACTGGCGCCGCCAATCACATCGCCCCGGGTGACTACATAAAGTATTTTCATCCGGCCAGACTCAAGGCTGTCTGGAGGCTTGTGCCAGGACCTGACGCAGCACGTCGCAGGATTTTTCAATCTCTGCCGTGGTCAGCGTCGGATGCACCAGCATCATGACGCTGGTATCGCCCAGCAGGCGGGCATTAGGCAAGCGCTCGGCCGGCCGCCACGGCGTGCCGTCAAAGGCTTTTTCCAGATACACTTCCGAGCAGCTGCCGTGATAACAAGGCACGCCGGCATCATTCACCGCCTGGATCAGCCGTTCGCGATCCCAGTGCGGCGCAAAATATTCCGGCTGCACAAAGAAATAATGCTTATAAGCACCGTGCACCACATCGGCCGGCACCTGCTGGCGACGCAACAGCGGGAAATCCGCGGCGGCGGCATTAAGTGCTGCGGCATGCTGATTGCGGGTCGCGGTCCAGCCGGCCATTTTGGTCAGCTGAATGCGGCCAATCACCGCCTGCACTTCCAGCATTCGCCAGTTCGTGCCAAAGCTGTCATGCACCCAGCGAAAGCCGGCCGGGTGCTCTTTGTGGTACACCGAATCAAAGCTTTTACCGTGATCTTTGTAAGACCACATAAATGACCAAAGCGTAGGGTCGTTGGTGGTCACCATACCGCCCTCGCCCCCGGTCGTCATGATTTTGTCCTGACAAAAGGACCAGGCGCCGATATGGCCGATTGAGCCGACCGAACGCCCTTTATAGCGGGCGCCATGGGCCTGGGCGCAATCTTCAATGACGTAAAAGCCGTGTTGCGCGGACAGCGCCATAATGGGGTCCATATCAGCCGGCATGCCGCCAAGATGCACCACAATCACCGCCTTGGTTTTGGCGGTCAGCACTTTGGCGATGGTGTCGGCCGAGATATTTTGCGTATTCAGGTCGACGTCGGCAAACACCGGCGTCGCGCCGGCCGTCACCACACAGGACACTGACGCCAGAAAAGTGCGCGGCGTCACAATGACCTCATCGCCCGGCCCGATATTGAGCGCCTTGAGTGCAACATCCAGTGCCAGCGTGCCGTTTGCCAGGGCTACCGCATGTTGGCTGTCCGCAAAAGCGGCAAATTCTTTCTCAAATTCGCGGCATTCCTGCCCGGTCCAGTAATTGACTTTGTTGCTCAGGATCACCCGGCTGACCGCATCAGCTTCTTGTTGTGTAAACGAAGGCCAGGCTGAAAAAGGAGTATTTAACATGCAATTACCGTTTTATCTGATGGTTACTAATCTGGACAGGCTGGCGAATAAATCGACCCCGTCCCAGATATAATCAAAATCCAGTCCCTGCCCGACCGGCACCAGCCGATCAAGCCCCGCCACGCCGCCAGCCACCCATTGACTGAGTTCGCCAGCCGGCACACCAAAATAGGTCAGGGTCTGCACACCGCGGTGCAGCACCGGATTGAGCGCACTCAGTTCCGTCACAGCCGTTTGCAAAAAGCTGCCGCGGCCGCAATGTTGCTGCGTGTCAATCACTGCTGAAACGTCAGTATCCAGCACTGTCAGCGCTAAATCTGCCGGTCCGGCCGCAAGCACCGACTGTGCGCTGATGGCATGACGGGCGGCAAACACCACTTTTTCGACATAATCGGCGGCCGTCAGACCGTGCGCAAAGCGACTCAGTTCCCGCTCAACGGCAGGCCAGAACCGCGTTTTGGCCTGTGCCACCGCCGCTGCAGCGCCCAGCCAGCAAACGGAACGGGGTGATGAGCAGGCCTGCTGGCCGAACAAATAACTGTCGTTGACAAAAGCACGCGCCAGCGTTGCCAGCGCCTGCGCATCGGCGGTCGCCACCGCATCGGCAGACAACAGCGCCAGCGAATATTTATTGGCAAATTTGATATCGACGGCAGTCGGTCGCAGCGGCAAAGCACTGAAATAGCCAACCGTCTGATCGCCGCCCCACAACATGCGGGCATCACAACAGGCGGACAGCTGGCGGCTTATCGTCTCATCATGCGGATAAGTCACCACCCGCAGGCCCGCTGCCGCCGGGTTGTCCGGCAAAGCGTCCAGTACCTGATTGAGCACTTGCAGGATCAACTGCTGCTGCTCTGATGATTTGCCGGACAGCCGCACCAGATTGCGGTTGCCCATCAACAGCGAAATCACCAGCGAATAAATAAAAATGGTGTCGACATTCGACGGCGCGATATGCAGCACCAGCCCGCGCGGCAGCCGCACGGCGCCTTGACTGAGTTGTGCATTCAACTGCTCGCCAAGCCGGACGATATTGGCCTTTCGCAGCCAGTAACCAAGCGCAATCATCTCCGGGTGCGCCTTCAACGCCGGATCGCGCAGCAATTGCCGCGACAAAGTATCGACAAAACTCAGCGCTGGTGCTGAAAAGGGTGGCAGTAAGGCAACGCTGCTCTGACAGAAGTCTGCCAGGCTCTGGGGGCTGTGACGGGGTGCCAGCAACCGGACCTGTTCAAGGTTCATGACGCCACCTCCGTCGCATGGGTGTCCGAACAACCGCGCACTTCGGCTTTGGGTAAACGGCCGTGCACATGAAAATACTTGCCCGGCAAGCCACAAGGACAGTTGTCTTCGCCAAAGATGGTGCCGGTATCTTCGGTCAATAACCGATGGCCAGGGTAACTGGATGGCAACACACTGCTGACCGCGATGAGGCCTGGCTTACCAAACGGCAGACATTGCATAGTATCGGCGTCAATGATGTCGATGTCGGCATAATCAGGGGCATGCAGGTAACCATGCGTGCACTCGACAAAAATAGAACCGACCTGCTCTACCATGCCATAAAAATTATGCACCCGGCTGATGCCACAAGTCGCTGCGGCCACTTGTTTGAACACACTGTTGTCGACGGCAATATCAATAAGCTTTTTCCAGCCGCCGCTGTGCACCAGCACCGAGCCGCTCAAATCAAGTGTGATCTGCTGTGCGCGCAGCACCTGAAAAAAGTACTGCCACACCATGAAAGTGAAACCAAAAATAAACACCGGCTTGCCACGATGCTTGTCGATAAAAGCCTGAACGCGCGGCAGATTGATCTGCATATCATCATCCAGCGCGTAGGTATGGTCACGGCCAAAGGTCGACAGCCCCAGAATGCCGGCGCCACGGGCCGAAAACGACTGCCGGTCTTTGACCACCGAAGGATGGTCGATGATCAGCATAGGTAAGCGCTGCACCCCCAGATAATGCTGCATGATTTTCACCAGCACTTTGCTCTGATGGCCGGCCGTTTCACGGTCCAGCACAATACGCGACACTTGTTGCGACGTAGTACCGGAGGACGTCAGCACTTTAAACACCTGCTCTGGCGCCACGCTTTTCAGTTCGTATTGTTTAAACAGCCGCACCGGCAGCATCACCCGCTGGCCAAACCAGCCGACGGCTTGCTGCGATTGTGCGATCCGCCGGTACAGTTCGCAGTGCTGCTGATGATGCGCATCCAGCGCCGCCAGATGCTGCGTCAGCACCCGCTGCTTTTCGCCGGCCCGCAGGCTGTACGGCGACGCCTGCTGATAAAAGAAATCCAGATTATTCATAGAGCGCCATCAGTTCCTTGATTGCCTGGCCCGACACTTTGCCATTGCTGGTGCGTGCAATCGCCGCCACCGGATGAACCGCGATGGCATTGACATTGATTTTGTATAAAGCGGCCAGTTCAGCCGCGAGCAGTGCGGGCTCCACCGCACTGGCGACAAACACCATCAGCTTGTCGTCACATCCGGCGCTGACCGCATCCAGACCACGGCGGGCCAGCACTTCGTCGACGGCATCCAGACTGATGCGCAGGCCAAACATCTTGATAAAGCGTTTGGCGCGGCCAGTGATAAAAAAACAACCATCCGCGTCACAATAGCCGATGTCACCGGTCGCCAGTGTGCCCTGACAACTATCGCCCAGCGCGAGCTCCGCCAGTGTTTCGGCATAGCCCAGCATCACGTTGGGCCCCTGATACACCAGCTCGCCTTCGATGCCGGCAGCGTCTGTCAGCTGACCGTCGCTTTGACGCAGCCACAATTTGCCGCCCGGAATAGCGCGGCCAATCGAGCCGGTTTTTTCAGACAAGAGTTCAGGTGGCAGATAAGCGATGCGGGCCGTCGCTTCGGTCTGGCCGTACATCACAATAAACTGCTGATTTTTGGCCGCGGCTTGCTGCTGGAAATACAGCAGGCTGTCATTATCAAGCCGGCCACCGGCTTGCGTCAGATAACGCACCGAAGAGGTATCAAAACGCTCGTAACGCATTTTGCGCAGCATTTGCCAGATATAAGGCACGCCGGCTAACGAGCTGACCTGATGCTCGCGCACCAGTTGCCAGAATTCACGGGACAGCAACCCCTGACTGGTCAGCACCAGCCGCCCGCCACACAGCAGATGGCTGTTGAGCACCGACAACCCGTAGGAATAATGCAGCGGCATGGTGGTGATGGCCGTCTCGGCCGGGCTTAACGCCAGATAAGTCGCAATCGCCGCGGCATTACTTTGCAGATTTTGCCGGCTCAGTCTGACCAGTTTTGGTGAGCCGGTCGAACCGGACGTCGACAGCAGCAGCGCCAGCTGCGGATGCAGCGTCAGCGGGTTGTCGTGCCGAACTTCAATCACATCACCGCGCAGCAGCCGGTGCGGCTGATAAGTGCCGAGCATCGCCTCTGCTAAATCCGCATCCAGCGCGCTGTCCAGCAGCATCAGCGGATGACCAGCCTGTAAGGCGGCCAGATACCAGCAGACACAGCTCAAAGTATTGTCCATGCCAAGCGCCAGCAATGACCGCTCGTGCGGCAATCTGGCTTTGGCCTGTGCCACCTTTTGATTGAGGGCGGCATAACTGTACGCCTGGCCCTGCTCGTCAATCAGCGCGACGGCTTGCGGGTCGGCAGGCGTCAAATCCCAGAAAAAACTCATCAGTCGGGCCTGTGCCGTTAAATCAACATGCCGCCGTCCACGCCAATCACCTGGCCTGTAACATAAGCGGATAAATCAGCCGCCAAAAATGCGGCGACGCTGGCAATTTCCTGCGGCGAACCAATACGTTTCATCGCGACCGACGCCACCCGCGTCTCAAACACCGCCGGCGGAATTGAACGCGCCATGTCGGTGTCGATAAAACCTGGCGCGATAGCGTTGACGCGGATATTACTGGCGGCCAGTTCTTTAGCCAGCGATTTGGTGATGCCGATCACCGCCGCTTTAGAGCCGCCATAGACGGCCTGACCGCTATTGCCGTTGGTGCCGATAATCGAGGTCAGATTGACAATGCTGCCTGCCTTCGCTTTGGCCATAATGCGCGCCGCGTACTGGCTCATGTAGAGCACCGCATAAGTATTGATGGAAAAAGTACGCTCGACCTGAGCCGGCGTCACCATGCCAATCAGCGCATCGTCGAGGATGCCGGCATTGTTGACCAGCACATCCAGCACTTTGGTTTTACTGAGGAACTCTTTATAAGCGCCTTTGACAGAATTCGGATCCGCTACGTCACACACGAAGGGGTCGGCACGACCACCGCTTTGGTTGATGTCGGCGACCACTTCGGCCACCCGCGCCGCATCGCGGCCATTCACAAACACCCAGGCGCCCTGGGCAGCAAAAAACTGCGCAATCGCCAGGCCAATGCCACGGGTCGCACCAGTGACGAGACAGACTTTATCCTGCAGTAACATCTCAGAAACTGACCTCATAACGGGCCAGGATCTCTTTGGCTTTGCCCACTGAACTCATATCGATGATATCGTCAGTATCGAGCATGATATCGAAGGCATCTTCCAGCGCCGCGATCAGCGTCATATGGGCGACAGAATCCCACTGCGGGATGGTGTTGTAAGTCAGCTCGTCGGTCACTTGCGCGGCCGCAATGCCTAAGGAGTCGGCAAAACACTGAATTAAAGTCGCTTGCGACATGGCTTACCTCATTAATCTGTTATTTACGACAAGATATTCGCCCCGAAACGAAACAATCGATTTTTCCGGGGCGTCAGATTTTACATAAGAATGACTGTCAACAATACCCTTATTGCCGAGAGATTTACCCGGAAACACTGTCGCGCGGGTGCCAAGGAAACAAAAATCACCCACTTTGGCATTGCCGTTGACCGCCGCATAAGGCGATAACACGCTGCAAAAACCGACACTGGATTCATGGCCGACACTGCAGTGCACATTCACCGCCACGTTGGCAGCCAGTACCGCACGGGCGTTGACGACAGAATAAGGCGCAACGATACAACCTTCACCAAGCACAGCACTGGGTGCCACCAGGGCGCTTGGGTGCACGTAAGTGTAAAAGTTTGCGCTTTTTTGTTTGAGCAGCTCAAAACAGCGTTGACGGTGCAGCACATTGCCAATGGTGATTAAAAACACATCATCGGCTTGTGGCTGATAATCCGCCACCGCACCTAAATGTGGCAGCAGCTGCTGGGCACAGTCTTTGGCGTCATCCAGCACACCTTTGAGTTGCACTGTTGCAAGCGCGGCGCTGTCCGTCACCAGATAGTCATAAAGCTCGAGAAAAAAGCCACCGGCGCCAACCAGGATCAGATTTTTCATTGGGAACTCCCGGTAAATTTGCTGGTGGTGGCTTCGCCGGCGGCGGCGATACCTTCGCGCACTAATACTTTTCTGACCGTCAGCCACAAGATGCGGATATCCAGCCACAGGCTCTGATGGTCAACATACCAGACATCGAGGCGAAATTTGTCTTCCCAGCTGATGGCGTTACGGCCATTGACCTGCGCCCAGCCGGTGATACCGGGCCGTACTTCGTGGCGCCGCGCTTGCTCCTGGGTATAGAGCGGCAGATATTCCATCAGTAAAGGCCGCGGGCCCACCAGGCTCATTTCGCCTTTAAGTACATTCCAAAGCTCCGGCAGTTCATCCAGGCTGGTTGAACGCAGCAAACGGCCAAAAGCGGTCAGCCGCACTTCATCCGGTAACAGTTGCCCCCCGGCATCCCGCTCGTCAGTCATAGTACGGAACTTGTACATTTTAAACGGCTGGCCCCCCAGCCCAGGCCGCACCTGGCTGAACACCACCGGCGAGCCGAGTTTCACGCGGACAAGCAAAGCCACCAGCAGCAGTAAAGGCCACAGACATAGCAACCCAGCTACCGCGGCGAAAAAATCGATACAGCGTTTCACTTTGTGAAAATTCCCATAGTTTCCAGCATCTGTTGGTTGACCTTTTGAACATCATACTTGTCTTCAGCGAGTTGCCGCCCCTTTTGCCCCATGGCCGCAACCTGCGCGGGAGAGCGCAGCAATACCAACATCGCTTGTGCAAGTTCCTCAGCTGATTTTACCGGTACCAATATGCCATTGACACCGGGCACTACCGTCTCACGGCAACCCGGCGCATCGGTCGTGATCACGGCCCTTGCCATCGCCATCGCCTCTAAGACGGTTCTCGGCGTGCCTTCTCTGTACGAGGGCAAGACGTATACTGAGCTATCAGCGATAGCCGGACGCACATCTTTTAATCGTCCCAAAAACTCTATCACTTCATCCTGAATCCAACTGTCCAATTCCGCTTGCTTAATGGCGTCTGGCGTATCATCAATCCAGCCGGCCAAGCGGAATGTACACTGCGGATACTGCTGCCGAACCAAGCGCGCAGCGGCCACATATTCGCGCACGCCTTTATCTCCCAACAGCCGGGCAATCAGCAAAAACACCGGTGTTGACGGCAGCGGGACTGGGCAGAATAAGTTGATATCAATACCAGAGCCATTGACCACAACAGATTTTTCGGCTGTCGACAGAATGCCCCGTTGCACAAACAAATCTCTGTCATCAGGGTTTTGAAAAAACACCCGATGCGTACAGAGTAATGCAACCTGATACAGACGCGTCGCGACACGACGCAGCAATGACCGTTGCCCTGCCTCACCGGCAAAGGCGTAGCCTAAACCGGTCACTAACGCATAACGACCTGGTACCCGCGCAAACCAGGCCGCCAGCGAACCATAAATCACCGGTTTAATGGTATAACCCAACACCCGGTCGGGGCGGATCAGTCGCATCAAGCGGTACAGGCACCAAAGCGTTTTCAGGTCATGCCAGGGATTCATGCCGGTGCGGTTCATAGACACGCTATGGACATGGACGCCTTTCGCTGACAACGTTGCCGCAACTTCCGGATGTTCACAAAGTTCAGGGGCTGCCGCGTGCACTTCCTGCCCGCTGGCAATCAGTGCGTCGATCAATGGACCGCGAAAATTGGTCAGGGATTCGCTATACCCTGCAATCAATAAAAACTTCATTGTTCCGCCAGCCAGGCTTGAAACATCAATACGTTCCACAAATGATACTGCCAGTTATGACTGCCGTTCTGATGCTGCAACCACATAGTTCTGATGGTTTCTGTACGGAAATAGCCTTGTTGCCCGAGCAATCTGCTATCCAGCAGTTGCTCTGCCCAATCCCGCAATGGCCCGCGCAACCACTGGTCTAACGGAATACCGAATCCCATTTTGGGTCTTTCGATCAATTCTCTCGGCACATGACGATACAGCACCTGCCGTAACAGCCACTTGCCCTGCCCCTGGCGGATCTTGAAATGCAAAGGCAATTGCCAGGCAAATTCCACCAAGCGATGGTCTAACATTGGCACCCGGGTTTCGAGGCTGGTCGCCATCGCTGCACGATCAACTTTGGTCAAAATGTCGTCAGCCATATAGGTTTGCGCGTCCATCGCCATCATAAAATGCTCAAGGCTATCGGTTTTTGGCCACAGCGCAGGGTCCGTCAGCATCGTCTTGGGCTCTCGCCCGGCAAGCACTACTTGTTCCGGCTCGTGCCAGTGACTGGTTAAACGCCGATAGAACTGCTGGCCATCCGGCAATGCCAACACTTCGGCCAGTTTGCGGGCTTTTTCCCCCGGAATCGCCAGATGCAGTTTTTTAGGCAGCAGTGGCTTGGCGAATTCAAACAACTGATCCCAGCGTTTCGGCGGTACGGCATTCAGAAAACCTGCGGCGGCTTTGCGGCAAAACAACGGCGCTTTTTGGAATGGTCCCCACACCTTACTCGCCGCCAGATGCCGGTTGTAGCCGCCAAACAGCTCATCGCCGCCGTCGCCGCTCAAAGCAACAGTGACATGCTGTCTGGCCAGCTGGCTCACCAGAAAGGTGGGGATTTGTGAACTGTCGGCAAATGGCTCGCAGTACATGGAGGGCAAACGAGGAATAACATCCAGTGCATTTTGTGGACTGACATACAGCTCCGTGTGATCAGTATTCAGATGCCGCGCAACATCTTTGGCACAGATAGCTTCGTCAAATCCCGCTTCATTAAAGCCGATGGTAAAAGTTTTGACCGGCCGCTGACTGTTCGCCTGCATTAGGGCGACCACAGAGCTGCTGTCTACTCCACCGCTCAGAAATGCACCAAGCGGTACATCAGCCAGCATTTGACCACGGATACTCTGGGTTAACATTGCCTCGAGCTGATCGGTCGCTTCTGAGTCAGTCCCTGTGACAGGCGAAGCCTGACGTTGCTCAACCATCTGATTAAAAGACCAATAGGCTTGCTCTACCGCGAGCTTAGCGCGCAGCGGTGCATCAAGCTCCAGCTGCAGGTAGTGGCCGGATTTCAGTTTATAAAAACCCTGATAAATTGAATAAGGCGCCGGGATATAGCAATGACGGAGTAACAGCGTGAGCGCATCTCTGCTGATATCCGCTTTAAACGCCGGGTGAGCTTTCAGTGCCTTTAATTCCGAACCAAATAAAAGAATATCGCCCTGCCAGCCCCAATACAGCGGCTTTTCACCCATGCGGT
Organism: uncultured Rheinheimera sp.; assembly: GCA_966252055.1. Taxonomy (GTDB): domain Bacteria; phylum Pseudomonadota; class Gammaproteobacteria; order Enterobacterales; family Alteromonadaceae; genus Pararheinheimera. Next base: position 12,614 of record CBINNO010000007.1, read on the forward strand.
CCCGCGCCAGCGTCAGTTGACGAGTTTGCTCATCCCATAACGCAAAGGCAAACATACCCACGGCAGCCTGCAGAGTTCTGACCACTCCCCAAGCCTCAATACAAGCTAATAGCGTTTCTGTATCTGAATGGCCACGCCATTTTCCAGAGTAACCTTCAGCCTGCAACATCTCGCGTAGCTGAACATGGTTATACACTTCACCGTTATAAGCGATGACATAACGGCCTGTGGCCGACAACATCGGCTGATGTCCCGCTGCGGATAAATCAACAATCGACAGACGTCGATGCCCAAGCACCACAGGGACGCCTTCTGCCTGCCAAATCCCTTCACTATCAGGACCGCGGTGTGCAATTTTGCTGCACATCTGGCGGGCTATTTGCTGATTATCTATACCGTTTATCCGGCTAAAGCCGATGAATCCACACATCAGGAAACTGAAATCCTTTGAAGAGAACTAAAAATACGAATAAGTGCAGGGAGTTGTGCCTGTAACGAATACACTTTTTCTACCGCTTCACGTCCGGCATGACCATATCGCTGACCAAGCTCTGCATCTGCCGCTAACGTGATCAGTGCATCGAACCATTCACTCTCTGACGATGCCAGCAGACCGGATAAACTGCCCCGCACGATGTCGACATTCGCGCCTACAGGAGACGCAATCACCGGAACGCCACAAGCCATATATTGAATGAGTTTATAGCCGCACTTGCCACGTTCCCAGGGACCATCCGGCAGCGGCATCAGACCTACATCAAAACTGCAGATATCCTGCACTTCTGTCGCTTCTGTCCAGGACCGCAGTTCAATATCACAGCCCCTGAAATGCGGCAGAACATCGCTGTTTGCGCCAATCAGCACCAACCGGCCACCACAGTGGGTAAGTGCTTTGCACAGCGCTGACGCAATCATCGTCAGATAGCACTGCGTAGCCGGAGAACCAATCCAGCCAAATACCGGTGCTGCGTTTTTTGTCTTACGCACAACTTGAGGGTAACGGGCCAAATCAATGACGGTCGGTACCCAGCAAGTATTGATCGCGCCGGCTGACAAAGCTCTTTGTTTCAGATACATGTTGCCGACACAGACCACATTGGCTTTCTCCATCACCTGATCGATTTTGCGTCCAAGTAAGTTCCGAACCAACGGATTCCCTGCCAGATCGTAGTGATGGAATAGCGCATCATCATAATCGACGACAAAGGGGACTTTGCGCCATTGCAGGTAACTTTCCAGCCAGGCAGGGCAATATGGCAGCAATTCATATTCAAGCCAGATCGCATCAAACTGTTTAATCTTGAAAAGGATGTGCAATCGACGCCAATAACATTTCAGGATATGAAAGAGACTCCGGCCTTTTTTCTGATACAACTGTTCAAGGTAAGCATCATCAAACAAAGACTGCACACTTATTTCAAACCCCGCAGCCGTAAGCCCCGGCAAGAATTGCATCGTACGTAACCGTGAACTTGCGCCAAGTCTTGAGTATTTGCTTAACAACAAAATTTTCATCGACATACACTCAGCGTGTTTTGCCACGAAGCAGCCATTGCGGCAGCCAGCGGTACAACATGACAAAACCACTCAACGTTTCTTTGAAGGCTGCACCGGAGCGTTTTAACAGCGCAAGCGCAAGCCTTGTCAAAGGTTCCAATAGTAAGGTCGACAAAACCACCGCTGTAATGGATAGAATCGAGAAATGCTTAACAGCGTAGAGAAGCCGGCTTCTTAACGTGTAAAACAAACGTCGCGCCTTCACCTGATTAGAGACTCCACCGCCGAGGTGAAAAGCACTGGTATCGTTCAGGTAGTAGCTGCGAAAGCCGGCTTTGGCAGCACGATAGGCAAAATCGACTTCTTCGTAGTACACAAAAAAGCGTTCATCAAACCCATCCAGTTGGATAAACAGATCGCGCCTCACCAGAAAAAACGCGCCAATGACCTGATCGACATAACGATTCTGCAGATGATCCCATTCCGTCATCGCAGAACCCAATCTTGGAGCGAATTTATCAAGTCCCAAGGACTGAGCCGCACATCTTAATGCTGACGGATAACGGGAACAACTGCGGGCGACATGCCCTTGTTCATCTAATAATCGCACACCACAAATCCCGGTATCGCGATGTTCTGAACTTTCCATACAGGCAATTACAGAGGGCAAAGTATCCGCATATATGGCCGCATCCGGGTTTAAAAACAGAATATATGGACTGGTTGCGTGCAACGCGCCCTGATTGCAGCCCCTCGCAAAACCAGCGTTTTCGGCAAGCAATACTGAGTGGACTAACGGCACGTTTTCAATTAACTGCATAGAATGATCGGTAGAGCCATTGTCTACAACGATAATTTGCCCTACCAAACCCGCACCAAATTCTGAGACTGATTCAACACAAGCCTGCAGACCAGCGTTCCAGTTTACGATAACAACGTCAATCATTTTTGGCCCCTGCCGGTCCGTTCCTGCTACGCTCACACAATAAAGTTAACCAAAATATCATCTGAATCCATTGTGACGTCAGCGAAAAGTATTGGTCCTGAAAAAAAACCATTACCAACGGGTACGTAGAGGCTGCATAAAACATAATCCAGCGACCACCGTACACTACAGCGGACCTGTATAGCCAAAAATGAAGAACCAGAAATAACGGTGGAATAAAAAATCCGTAATATAAAAAATCTCGATAATATACCTCGTAAACAGTGTATACGTTGGTTGGGAAGGGTGTCATGACATATTCCTTGACCAACTGCACAGATTGCACATCTGCAAGTTCCAGCTTTTGCAACACAGCAAAGAAAAAACGCAAGCTATTCGTACCGTATTCCGCATTATCAAAATTGGCAAATAGATGTGCCATAGCGACGAAAGGCGCCGTTGTATAACCAACTATATTTTCCTGAAACGTTCGAATATTCTGCGAGACTGTATTATCAAAAGAAATACCTTTACCCGTCATCCCTGCGATAAACAGAAACAAAGATATAAAAACAACACCTGTCGCAATCAGTGAGGCCCTGCTAAAAACCCGAGCAATAAAGAAAGGCATGAAAACAAAACAAAACAACATAAGAATAAATGTTCGACCGGTAGCCATATAACAGTAAAACAACGACACCAACAGACTAACTAAGAAAAACAAAAAATATATCTGACGATTACGCCAGGATATAGCTGACGCCATTGTAATGATAATGGAAAGCGGCGTAAGATACCCGAGAATACCAAAGTCTCTATTTTCATAAGTAATGCTGTTGCGAAGCGTCATAAAACCAACAATAGTAAAAATACTCTGACCATTCGCAAGCTCAATAGCTTTTAAGTATGTTGGGTAAGCTCCGATAGTAACCAACATAAACAATGGGTAATAGAACCACTTTTTCAGCTTAATAGTTGCTAAATCAGGCGCTCTTCGAGCCTGAGCAAACCCTGATGATTTCAAGTACGAAATAATTAATAGAAATAATGCAAAGTACTGCGACACCAAAGTTACAAAAACAAAAGCACTATCAATCCGTATAAAAAGATCTCTTGTAAAATAGTAACCAATGTATACAGTTAGCCAGACAAAGAAAAAAATCTGATAAGGATTCCCTGTACCAAGGCGGTTATGATTGGCCAGTATAAAGCCGATGAATGTGACTAGTATCAAGGCTTCAAACATAATGTTTCCTGGCAAAATTTCGCAATAACAGCAAATCCAGCAACATTCTGCCACTCCAGGCCGCAGCAGCGCCGGCAGATCCGAATTGTTGGATCAACACGAACAACATCAGCAGAAACACCGGTAGTTCTATCAAATGAAACTTCGCTGTCATATCTGCCCTGCCATGAGCCTGAATCAGCGCGTAGTACATAGCGGCCAGTGAGTTGGCAAAAATCCCCAAACACAATATTTGGCCAACCAGCACCATCTCAGCAGTCGACTGAGCCCCCAGCCACAGTGGCAACAACCATGGCAGAAGCAGCGCCAGGGCAATAGCAATAAACAACATAAGGCCGGCAACTCTGTAAAACCACAGCTTAAAATAACCACGGAGCAGTTCGGGCTGTGAAGCAATCATCCGGCTAAATGCCGGAAACACTGTGGCCGAAACCGCGCCGACCAGCACCAGACTCTGCACCACCACCTCATACGGAATGACATAAGCACTGACGGCTGCTGCTGACAACAAAACCCCAATAGTAAAACGGTCAGCCTGTAACATGACCGGACTCAGGATCCCGCTGACAGTGACCCAACCACCGAAACTAAATAAGCGACGAGCCAGCGACCTGTCGAAATGTGCATCAGGTACAGCATCGACCAGGCAGCGCAATGCAAGGAGCCGGAACACGAACAATGCCAACACTCGCGCAACAACCAGAAAAAAAACTGGCAAAATCAATTGTTTGCTAAACAACAAAGCAATACCAGGACCACCAAAGGTGACAACACCAAGCAAGATCCTGATGATGTTAATCCCCTTAAATCGCTGACACGCCTCACAAAGGCCCCGATAAGTTGCACTCATCGCCTGAACTGGTAAAACAAATGCAACTAACAGCATCACGATGTTCAGTTCGGCCGCAGTGACAATCGTGGTGTTGAACCAATGTTGAATACCACCTGTGGCGGCGAAACAAAGCAACACCCCACACGCAGAGCCACTCAAAAATGTCAGGGTCGATGTCGTTTTCAGTACTGACCGTACCTGCATTCGCCACTGTTCTGCTGGTAAAGTTGCGACGTACTGCGTTAATGCCCGGCCTAAGCCAAGATCCAGCGAGCCTGCATAGCCAACAATTCCCCACACCAGCGCCAATAAACCGAATCGTTCCTGTCCAAGCGACGACAATAAGGCAGGTACTGTCGCTGCCGCAATAAACAACGGCAGCAGCAAACCGGCCAGATTCCAGCTAATGTGGGAGATTTTGATCATGCAAAAGTATCAGCTTGCGCCAACAACACGCCTTGCTGGTCTTTCTGTGTCAGCTGTGGAGTCACTCGTAATTCAGCTAATGGCCACTCGATGGTCAGCACCGGATCATTCCACAACAAACTGCGCTCCGATTGTGGGTGATAATAATCTGTCGTTTTGTACAGGAAATCTGCTGACTCACTCAAAACCAGAAAACCATGTGCAAATCCGGCAGGCACCCAGAATTGCCGGTTATTTTCACCACTGAGCTCAACTGCGACATGCTGCCCAAAAGTCGGCGAGCTACGACGCATATCGACTGCGACATCAAAGACTCTGCCATGAGTCACCCGCACCAGTTTTCCCTGAGTTTGCTGCAACTGATAATGCAAACCCCGCAGCACACCATGCGCAGAGCGTGAATGATTATCCTGAACAAAACGGACTTCAACACCCGCCGCCTGGTCAAATTTCTGTTGATTCCAGCTCTCCATAAAAAAGCCACGTGAATCCCCAAACACTTGCGGTTCAATGATAAAAACGTCAGCAATTTTTGTTTTGATAATATTCATTGCTCAAAGGTACTCGTTGATGTTTTCAAGCTTCATACGCCAATTGGAAGGCTTAATCCCAAAAACTTGCCGTATTTTACTGCAATCCAGTCTCGAGTTTGCCGGACGTTTAGCAGGCCGGACAAATGCATCAGAACTCACAGGTCGCAACTCTGCCAGTGGACCGGCATAGCCTTGTTGGCGGGCCGCGTCCAGTATCGCGTTGGTAAACTCAAACCAGCTGACATAAGGCGTCCCACTAAAATGGTAAATGCCCCAGTCGCTGAACGTATGTTGGCGGATATGCCACATGATAGTCACCAGAGCTGCTGCAATGTCACCTGCATGCGTCGGTCCACCAGTTTGGTCGTTCACGATGTTAAGCTCAGCTTTCTCACGGGCAAAACGTAAAATAGTGCGCACAAAATTTTGACCTTGCTCGGCAAATACCCAAGCAGTTCTGAGAACAATGACTTTGTGCCAGATTGCCATTGCCGCTTGTTCGCCAGCCAGTTTACTGCGCCCGTAGCTACTGACCGGTGCGGGCATGTCGGTTTCAGTAAAAGGCTGCTCACCGTTGCCATCGAACACATAATCAGTAGAGATATGCAGCAGCACAGCGTCAGCTGCCGCTGCAGCCTCAGCCAGAACAGCAACTGCTATGTGATTGATCTGATCGGCCTTTGACTCTTCAGTTTCAGCCAAATCAACCGCAGTGTAAGCTGCCGCGTTAATAATAAAATCCGGTGCATACTGGGCAACGGTCTCGCGAATTGCCTTAGCATCAGTTAAATCCAACTCTTGGCGGCCAACAGCAAACAGCTCTGTGCTGTCGTTTAATAAGGCAGCGACCAAACGTCCAACCTGCCCCTGCGCGCCGGTGAGCAACACCCGGGGTTTCATGACTGATGCCCCCCAGCCAGACGCAGCAGATATTGGCCATACTGATTTTTCGCCATCGGTGCCGCAATACTGCACAACTGCTCAGAAGTGACCCAGCCATTGCGCCAGGCAATTTCTTCCAGACATGCAACCTTGAGGCCCTGCACGTGTTCGATGGTCTGCACAAAAGAAGAGGCTTCATGCAAACTTTCGTGTGTCCCACTGTCCAGCCAGGCAAAACCACGCCCCAGCAGTTGTACATTCAGCTGGCCTTGCGATAAATATTTTTGATTGATGTCGGTGATTTCCAGTTCGCCGCGAGCCGATGGTTTGATCCCCTTTGCGATGCTCACGATCTGGTTGTCATAAAAATACAAACCAGTGACTGCATAGTTTGATTTCGGTACAGCTGGCTTTTCTTCAATCGAAACAGCACGCATTTGCGCGTCAAACTCAACCACACCAAAACGGTGCGGATCTTTGACCTGATAACCAAATACCGTAGCACCGTTCGTTTTCTGTGCTGCAGCTTTTAATGTCGCAGAAAAGTTATGACCATAAAAAATGTTATCGCCAAGTACCAGGCATACCGGGCTTTGACCAATGAAGGACTCACCAATAAGAAATGCCTGCGCCAAACCTTCAGGCTTGGGCTGTTGCGCATAACTGAGTCGGACACCAAAACTGCTGCCATCACCCAACAAGCGTTGAAAGGAATCTGCATCCTCAGGGGTCGTGATAATTAAAATATCGCGAATGCCAGCCAGCATTAGAGTGGAAAGCGGATAATAAATTAACGGTTTATCGTAAACAGGTAATAACTGCTTAGAGACGCCGCGTGTCAACGGGTAAAGCCGGGTCCCGGACCCACCCGCAAGTACAATTCCCTTATATGTGGTCATGTTAATTTTTCATCCCTAATCGCTCTAACTGGTAACTGCCATTGAGGACCGCCGTCCACCATGGTTCATGGTCCAGATACCACTGTACGGTCTTGCGCATGCCCGTTTCGAAAGTCTCTGCGGGTCGCCAGCCTAACTCACGTTCTATCTTTCCGGCATCAATTGCGTAGCGCATATCATGTCCTGGTCGATCAGTCACAAACGTGATGAGATCTGCAAAGTGTTTGACCCCGTCAACTTTCCGATTCGGTGCCAGCTCTTCCAACAACTGGCATATGAGATGAACAACCTCTATATTCTGTCGCTCGTTGTGACCGCCAATATTATATGTTTCGCCAATTACACCACGGGTGACGACTTCATAAAGCGCCTTGGCATGATCCTCGACATAAAGCCAGTCACGAACTTGATTTCCTTTGCCATATACTGGCAACGGCTTACCGGCTAATGCATTGAGAATCATCACTGGGATCAGTTTTTCCGGGAAATGGAATGGACCATAATTATTCGAACAATTGGTCACCACTGTCGGCAAACCATAAGTACGTTGCCAGGCCCGGACTAAATGGTCTGAGCCGGCTTTGCTGGCAGAATACGGGCTGCTGGGTGCATAAGGAGTTGTTTCTGTAAACAGATCGTCAGTACCATGCAGATCACCAAACACTTCATCAGTAGAGATATGATGGAATCGGAAAGCGGCGGCGGATTGTGCTGGTAATTGCTTCCAGTAAGCTCTCGTTGCTTCAAGCAGGCAATAAGTACCAACGAGATTCGTTTGTATAAAGTCGCCAGGCCCATCAATTGATCTGTCGACGTGGCTTTCAGCAGCCAAATGCATCACAGCATCTGGCTGATACTGGGAAAAGATACGATCCAACACAGCCCTGTCACAAATATCGGCTTGTTCAAAGTTATATCGATCAGAGCTGGAAATTTGATCAAGTGAACTCAGATTGCCGGCATAAGTCAATTTGTCCAAATTAATAACCCGGTCAGCAGTATGTTCTATGATATACCTGCAGACTGCAGAACCGATAAAGCCAGCACCGCCAGTAACCAAAATTGTTCTCAATTGTCAAACCTCATAAAACTTTTCTAAAGCACAAACACCTGGTGTACAAAAATGCATTCAATATTCCTGTTCAACCAACAGCTTTGGGGAAAAATATTCTCCAGAATGCTACAAAACCAGGTGCGAATAATGTCACCAGAATACTTAATAACACGCCAGCGAAAGTCATAAAGAGAACAATAACGGCACGTCGTGGAGATGATTTCTCTTCGGGCGCATAAGGGGGGTCTATCATCTTCAATGCGTATTCTTTTTTCACATTTGCCAACAATAAAGTTTTTGTCTGCTCTTCTATCAATGAATAGAATAATGATTTCAATTCCGAAATATTTGTCTCTTCAACCTTCTTCTGAAGATATTGAATACTCCGGCTTGCCTCTTCAATATCACGACGTCTGATTTCCTCATTAACATCAATGATCATCTGATTAAGCCACTCTTGTGCTAATTTTGGCGAAGGATGCAGCAGAGATACTTTAATCAGACCAGTCAACTTATCTTTGTCTGCTACAAACATTTCATCAAAATGTTTGTACAAAGTCTGAGGACTCGGCTCAGGCGTTTGCGGCGGGTCAACCCGTCGTGTCCAAACTTTTCTGTCGATGTCATAGACGTCAGCATCGTATTCTAATGTGTCGGTAATAGGATCCCACTTCTTAGCCGCCATCAAATCGACAGCCAGTTTATGTCGAACCAAAAATTCAGTGACAAATTCCCGCGATTTCAACAACTGAACAGCCAGCTCTGATTTATCACCAGGTTTGTCCTTACCAATACTGATGCCTGCCATCGCTGCAAGGCTGCCAATCTGCCCGCTTAACCCCATACTTCCTGAGTCAATTGCGGCCACCAATACCGCTTCAGATTTGTAGACATTTGAAAGCGAAAGGGCATAGATCACTGAGCCGATTGCCGACAGAAGCCAAATACTGATAACAGCAATTCTGTTTTGCCACATCAAACTAACGATTTTAATAAAACTTAGCTTGCTTAACTCGTCAGTCTGCACGTTTACTACTGAATCCGACATGCCCGTTCAGCCCCTTAGAACGAATTGATTGCAGCCAGAGCAACTGCACTCTGGTAGAAAATTTGCGTAACTTGTGTCCACAATGTCATGCTGTCTTTGAATTCGGTATCCAGCGGCACTACAACAGTGTCACCCGGTTTAAGGCGCTGCTCTGACACCGCAAACCATTGCGAGCTTTGTGGGACATACACCGAGCCATCTGCGCGGATAATGTAGACACGCTCCGCATCAGCACGTTTGCGCACGCCACCGGCCAGCGCCAAATAATCCTCGATCAACAGCTCTTTACGGAAACGATGGCTCGACGCATGTTGCACTTCCCCAACGACACTGATCGCCGTATTCATCGGCGGTATAAAGAGCTCATCACCATCTTCAGCGACGATATCAGCGCCCGGATCAGCCTCTGTGATGCCATGAATATCGACAACCAGCCGGCCGACCGGTTTTACTTTTTCAATTTCAGCGATCATTGCCATCGCCTCCTGCGGTGCAATACCGGCACCATCAGGTGTCAGACTGCGGGCTGCAATGTCTGCGCGCAGCTGCTGACTTAACTTCTGGATTTGTTCCGACTCACGTTGACGGGTCTGCAAACGAGTAAACACAGCGCCCTCGGCAAACGCATCAGGTTTGAGTCCGCCTGCCCTTTTTAATACATTGGAAAGCTTTTCCCCCGGCACTATGGTGTAGACACCTGGGAAGCGGACCATGCCCGTCAGCCGGACCTGCCGTTCAATATTCCAGTTCGGAATGGCAAATATATTGAGCTTGTCACGCATATGCAGATCTTCAACCTCGCGTCCAGCCAGCACATCGCGCAAACTGAAACTGACGTGTTTGACCTGCATATCCCCCGTCTCGGCTTCAATATAGGCGCGCGTCAGTTCAGCCCGCTCTAAAAAGGCGCTGCCTTTTAGACCACCGGCTGCAGCCAGTAAGCCTTTGATTGAATGGTTCTCCGCCAACGGATACTCTCCGGGAACCTTGACTTCGCCTGACACCGAGACGATCCGTTGTCCACCCAAAGCATTTTTGCCACTCTTGAGTCGTTCCAGTACGCCGAACAGTAATTCGGAACGACGCAAGTGCACAGACTTGGCAAGAATTTCTGGATCTGTCAGCGATTTATCGAGGAATGCCTGAAACTCTGCCAATAACCACTTCTCTTCATTCGACAATTGACGGGTTTCTGCAAACAACTGAGTGGTTTTCTGTTCTTCCAGAATCAGCGCAAATGCTTGGTCGACCAGGGACTCAACCTGTAGCACTAAACCGTCTTTCTCTTTCGTTTCAGGAGCTTCTTTATCTTCACGGCTTTTTTGGAACTGCAGGATCGACTCTTCATCAAACCAGCCTGCTTTTTCGGCTTTTTTGCGGAAAAACTCATTTAAGACCTGGCGATCAAAGGCTTTGTTTTCGTGGTGAAAAATCAACAGCTGGTCGCGCGGCTGTAACTCCATATTGTCCACGGACATCGGGTCGTTGACGGCCTCAGCCAGATTAAACTGATACAGTCTGATTTCGCCGCCATAGCTCACCTCTCTTACAATCAGCGCGTAATCCAGGTCTGCCGTGGTGTGTAAATCAGACCAAAAGGATTGGATCAGGCTATTGACACGCATACCAGGCCGATAAGCATATTTGCCGGGGCGTACCACAGCACCCGCCACCACCACTTCGTTTTCAAAACGTGGGGAGGTTGCGCCTAGCCGCAGCACGTCACCTGCCTTCACTTGTACCTGCAAGCCCTCTGGTTTGGTAAGGTCGAGATTGAGCAGGTCACGCACATTTTGTTTGTTGACCCGTTCCAGGATAGCTTTTTGGGTAAAGGCCCCTGCTTTGCTGCCACCGGCCATCTCCAGCAACTGTGCAACGGTCTCACCGGGTTTAATTTCATAGATAGCCGGGCGCACCACTTCACCAACCACTTCGGCAATACCGGCCACCGGCTTTACCAGAATCACATCACCTTGTTGTACCGGTATATCACCTGAGGCATCGCCTCGAATTAATAAGTCATAAACATCGAAATGTCCGATCAATTTGCCGTTACGATTGATCTGAATTTGCCGCAATGAACCGATATCAGAGATACCTTTACTGAGCGACAGCACATTGCTGACCGTTGCCATCGCTGGCACTGCGTAACTTCCCGGGCTGTTGACTTCACCGGCGACAAATACAGTCACAGTGCGTAATTCTGCCATCGTGAGCGCGACTTCAACGCCCAGCAGCTGCGCTTTAATTTTTTCACTGAGCAGTTGTCGGGTTTCAGCAAATGTCAGCCCTGCCACCGCAAAGGAACCAATTTCCGGTATCGCGACAAATCCGTTGCGGCCGACCAGTAACTCTTCTTGCATGCTTTCTTTGCCAAACACCTGCAGCAATAACTGGTCACCAGGCCCTACCACATAGTGATCCGGTACAGGCACATTTTCTAACGACATATTCTGTTTACGCTTAAACAGATTCAGGCCAAAACGTTCGTTCTTTTTCTCTTCGCCGTCTTCAACCTTCTTTTCCGGCTCCGTCGCCAGTTCAGGTTCGAAATCATTAAAATCAGTGTCGGATAATGGCTTCTCTTTACCTGACTGACGCTGCAAATCTGCCGCTTTCAGGCCATATTGCTTCATCAGTTTCTGCTGCTCGGACTTCGGCAACTTCTTAAACTGCGCCATCATTGCGGGTGACATCGCCGCTGTCTGGGCGAATGAGGAGATCGGAAAACACACTGCAATCAACAGCATGAACAACCTGATTGTCTTAATCACTCTGTGGCTCCGTGATATTTGAGAATTCAGCAAATTCGATGGAATAAAAAATGTATACAGGATGTTTCTGTGTCACACCGGCTGCATTTTAACGGCTGATGTCCTATTCGACGAGCAGAACATCAGCACTTTGGGCTTTCTGTACAATTTACTGACAGAATTTTACATACCAGCCCATCGCCTCAGCAATGCCATGGCCTATGCGGTACTGAGGTTCATAACCCAATTGGTGTCTGGCTTTGCCGATATCTGCCTGCGAATGGCGGACATCACCGGCTCTGAACTCCCGGTAAGCAGGCTCTGCTTGTGCAACCTGCACCCCGTGCTGCTGCAAAGCCTCACGAATGGCAGCAAACAGCATGTTCAGTGTCGTCCGGTCACCCACTGCGACGTTATAGACCTGGTCCTTGGCATCCTCAGACGCTGTAGCGGCCAAAAGATTCATCTGAACGGTATTTTCGATATAACAAAAATCGCGGCTGGTTTCGCCATCACCATTGATATAGACAGTGTCATTTTTCAGTAAAGCGGCGGTCCATTTGGGGATCACGGCCGCATAAGCACCATCTGGGTCTTGTCGTTTGCCAAAGACATTAAAATACCGTAAACCAATGGTTTTAAAGCCATATGTGCGGGCAAATACGCCAGCGTACAGTTCGTTGACATACTTGGTTACTGCATAAGGTGACAGCGGATTGCCGATGTTCTCCTCAACTTTAGGCAGTGCCGGATGGTCGCCATAAGTCGAGCTGCTGGCCGCGTAAGTAAAACTCTGTACACCCGCATCTTTGGCGGCAACCAGCATATTCAGAAAACCACTGATATTAACCGCATTGGTGGTGATGGGGTCGTGAATTGAACGGGGCACTGAGCCCAGCGCCGCCTGATGCAACACATAATCCACCCCCTGCACCGCCTGCTGGCAATCAGCAAGTTCGCGGATATCACCACGAATAAAGCGAAAACGCGCCCACTGCTCAGCACTGACACTGGCCTTTACTTCATCAAGGTTGCGTTGATGCCCGGTTGCGAAGTTATCAAGCCCGACCACTTGTTGATTCAGTCGGAGCAGCGTTTCCAGCAGATTAGAGCCGATGAAACCTGCAACCCCGGTTACCAGCCACGTTTTCGGTTGTGCGGCCAAACTCTCACATAGTTGCTGATATTTAGTTGTCATGGTGCGTTCTCAAAGCCGGAGGTCCGATTCCTGCGCCGAAAGGACATACTTCAGGTCGTACAGCACGTGGTTGTTTTTACCAAATGCCCGGATACCGCTGGCACCTAAGGCTTTGAACTGATTATGAGCAACGGCCAGAATCACCGCATCGTAATGACCTGCCGGCACTTCACTGAGCGGCGTGATGCCATATTCATGCTGGGCTTCGGCCATATCGACCCAAGGGTCATACACATCCGCCTGAATCCCATATTCGGCCAGTTCATGGACAATATCGATCACTTTCGTGTTGCGAATATCTGGACAGTTCTCTTTGAAGGTCAGTCCGAGCAACAACACGCGGGCTGAAGACACTGCGACCTGCTGACGAATCATTTGTTTGACCAACTGAGACACCACATAACGCCCCATGTTGTCATTGATACGCCGGCCTGCAAGGATCACTTCCGGGTGATAACCGACAGCTTGAGCTTTGTGCGTCAGATAATATGGGTCAACACCGATACAATGGCCGCCTACCAGACCGGGTCTGAATGGCAGGAAGTTCCATTTGGTGCCTGCCGCTAACAAAACTTCTTCAGTATCAATGCCAAGGCGGTTAAAAATCACAGCCAGCTCATTAATCAGCGCAATATTTAAATCACGCTGGGTATTCTCTATCACCTTGGCTGCTTCTGCGACACGGATGCTGCTCGCTTTGTATGTACCTGCGGTAATGATACTGCCATAAACCTGGTCAATCAGGTCGGCCACTTCAGGTGTGGACCCCGAAGTCACTTTGCGAATATTAACCAAACGGTGCTGCTTATCACCCGGATTGATCCGCTCCGGGCTGTAGCCGGCGAAAAAGTCCTGATTGAACCGCAGGCCAGAAATGCGTTCGATCACCGGAATACAATCTTCTTCGGTAGCACCTGGATAGACGGTCGACTCATAGACCACGATATCACCGGCTTTGACGACAGCCCCTAAAGTTTCTGACGCTTTAATCAGCGGCGTCAAATCGGGTCTGTGATGTTCATCAATCGGCGTCGGTACCGTCACGATAAAGAAATTACACTGCCGAAGTTCAGTCTTGTCACAGCTGTAACTCAACAACTGCGCACTTTTAAGCTCTGCTGAGTCCACTTCAAGGGTATGGTCTTTAAACTCTTGAAGTTCGGCGATGCGGGCCGCCGAGATGTCAAAACCAACAGTCGGATACTTTTTCCCAAATTCAACAGCAAGAGGTAGCCCAACATAACCAAGGCCGATAACCCCTACTTTTACATCTGACAAGTTCAACATAGACAATCCTTGATTATGCCTGTCCATTGGCCTTTTTTGCCGCGAAATGTTGTTTGATGGATGTGACAATCCGGCCACAGGCTTTGCCATCGCCATACGGGTTGTGTGCAAAGCTCATACTGTCGTAATACTGTTGATCTGTCATCAGTTTCTGCACTTCTGATACGATGACCTGCTGATCTGTGCCCACCAGTTTTACAGTGCCCGCGGCAACGGCCTCCGGGCGCTCAGTGGTATCCCGCATCACCAGTACGGGCTTACCAAGCGATGGCGCTTCCTCCTGAATGCCACCAGAATCTGTCAGCACCAGATAACTTCTGCTCATCAGGTAGACAAATGGCAGGTAGTCCTGCGGCGCAATCAAATGCACATTCGGGCTGTTACTAAGCAGACGGTAGACAGGTTCGCGCACATTTGGATTCAGGTGGACCGGATACACCACATCGGCATCAGGAAACTGCTCGGCGATGTCTTTCAGTGCAGCACAGATATTTTCAAATCCAGCACCAAAACTTTCCCGGCGATGACCTGTGACCAGGATCAGCCGGCGACCGTTTTGACCGTAAGGGAACTGACTGGCAAACAATGCAGATAACGCTGTATCAGCATCAATCTTGGCAACCACCTGATGCAACGCGTCAATCACCGTGTTGCCGGTCACTTCAATCAATGCTTCATTGGTATTTTCTTTCAACAGGTTTTCTTTTGAGGTCGCTGTCGGGGCAAAGTGTAAAGTGGTAATAGCGCCCGTCAGCCGGCGATTCGCTTCTTCTGGCCATGGGCTGTAAATGTTGCCTGTCCGCAGACCCGCTTCTACATGCCCAACAGCAATTTTTTCGTAATAACACGCCAATGCCGCAGCAAAGGTCGTACTGGTATCACCATGCACCAGCACGATATCCGGTTGAAAATCACGTAACACCGGTTTGATATTGAGCAGAATACTGGTCGCAACATCATACAAATCTTGCCCGGCTTTCATGATCGCCAGATCGTATTCCGGTTGGATCTGAAACAATTTCAGCACCTGATCCAGCATCTCCCGGTGTTGACCCGTCACACAGACCCGGCTCTCGATCGCCGGATCTTCTTTCAGTAAATTCACCAGCGGCGCCATTTTAATCGCCTCGGGGCGGGTGCCGAATACACTCAGGACTTTAATCATTCGCAGATTCCGTTTCATTCATGATAAAAACGCCGGCTAGCTTAACAAAACTGTGTCAAAAGTTATAGAGGCCTGTCCGGCGACAGCGATAGTCAGGCGGCACATACTGTGGATTAGCAACAAATCTGGCAAAGGAGATTTCACAAGCGAGTACTGGCCGTGAATCACCAAAAGATGGGCGGCCTCAGCTGCCTTTATGCAGGTTATAAAGCAGTTCCGCTTCGGCTCTGGGGAGTTCGCATTCACGCATGACTTCTTCAAGCGGTGCACCAAGCTGAACCATTTTCATCGCTCTGCTGTAGAGTTTGGATTCAGGATCGAACATATCCAGTTTCTGCTGTTGCTCAAGGATAACTTGCTGCTCTGTGCTCAGAATTTGATAGTGTTGCTGTAGCTGGATGTATTGTTGTTCTGACTTTAACAATCGTTGACCGATACTAATCAGTCCTGCGCGTAACTCACTGATTTCAAGTAACGCCGCATCAACCTGGCTTTGCTGCTCTGCCAACTGCGCGACAAGCGACTGATGTTGCTTTGATTGTCTGCGTATCGACCACCAAACGCACAAAACCAGCAGCACACTGGCTGCCGGCACTGTCAATAACACCATCAGTTCAAAAGGTACAGTCACAGCTTACTCATCAGATACTGGTGATTTCTTCCCATTCTTCGTCAGTCAGAAGCTTGTTCAAATCCACCAGAATCAGCAGTTCACCATCACGATTAGAAACACCCTGAATAAACTTGGCACTTTCATCGGTACCCACATTCGGAGCTGTATCAATTTCAGAAGCACGCAGATAGACCACTTCAGCCACGCTGTCGACTAAAATACCAATCACCTGCTTGTCTGCTTCGATAATCACGATGCGGCTATTTTCAGTCACATCAGACGGCGGTAAACCAAAACGGGCTCTGGTATCAATGACTGTCACCACATTACCACGCAGGTTAATAATACCCAGGACATAGTCAGGCGCGCCCGGAACTGGAGCAATATCGGTATAACGCAGCACTTCCTGCACTTGCATCACGTTAATACCATAGGTTTCTTCCTGCAGCTTGAAAGTGACCCACTGCAGAACCTGATCTGTTGATTCTTTGTTCTTGCCGGACTGCGCCAGTAAATTGCTCATCTAATGCTCCTATACCCGAATTTCTGCTGCGCTTAGTCAGAGCTGCCCGCGCCTTTAGCCAGCAAGGCAATCAAGGCGTCGACATCCAACAAAGCACACATATGCTGTTTAATCAAACCGGCAAGCCAGGGCCTCTTTCCTTCCGCGGCACGCCACTTCACATCATCCTGTTCTAATGCAACAGTGTTGACCAGCGTTTCGCAGGCTAAGCCCCAAGAACTCTTCCCAAGCATAATAACATATTGATAGTTTAGCTTTTGTGCCAGTGAAGGGTCATATTTTTCTGGCATCACCCAACGAGCCGTATCGACCACGCTAATCTTCTGATCACGATAAAGCATCACGCCTTTGTACCAGTCTGGTTTACCGGGCAAGGTATTGAGCTGGCTTATCTGATGGATACCACCCAGCTCTTTGAGTGGCAAAGCCACTTTCAGACCGGCGACTTCAAAAAACAGGGCCTGAAAGCGTCCTTTCCGATAATCTTTCTGTACGACTGGCGCAACCTTGGGCGGCACAGGAACGCGTGAACGCTCTGGGGCGTTTTGTTGCGCAGTTGGCGCCACTGTGGGTTGTTGCACAGGGGGGTGAACAGCGACAGTCGCTGGTTTCAGTACAGGTTTGACCGGAGCCGCAGGCGCTTTGACGACAGTCTCTTGCGCAGGTTTTACCTCAGCCAGCAACTTGTTTAATTGCTGCTTCTGCGCCACCACAGCCTGTGGCTCAAGGTCCTGCTCTTCGGTCAGTAACGCAGACAGATAACTGCGCATCACCTTCTGGCTGGCAAACAAATCACTCATGCGCAGTCTCCTGATTGAGCTGCAGCAGGTAGGTCAGTAAAGTGTTGTACGCAAAGACGCCGCGAGACTTAGGCGCATAAAGTGGAGGTGGTGTCTGCGCCAAGCTGGCATCACGCATCTTGGTGTCAACCGGGACAACCGCCGACCACACCAGATCACCATACTTAAGTTTCAGCTCTTTGTAGGCCTCTAAAGACGCCTTAGTCCTTTTATCATACATAGTCGGAACGATAGTAAAGGCATAACCGGGCTGGTTTGGCGCCTGCATCAGTTGCATGGTCGCCAACATCCGGTCCAAACCTTTAAGCGCCAGAAACTCCGTCTGCACCGGGATAAGAATACGGTCGCAGGCCGCCATCGCATTCACCATCAGCACTCCGATAACAGGGGGGCAATCAATCAGCACATAGTCATACTCGTGCTGTATCTTTGCGAGCGCCTTCTTCAGAATCAGCCCCATACCGCCTTTATCACCAAGTGAGCGGTCAAGTGTAGCAAGCGCCATTGATGACGGCAGAATATCAAGGTTGTCCATACCACTCGGGCAGAGTGACTGTAATATTTCTTCTTTAGAAATAGTCTTTGCCCGAATAAAAATATCATAAACACTGTTTTCCAGCTCTTCGGCATCGATGCCAAAATAATAGGTCAGCGATGCGTGCGGATCAGTATCTATCAACAGAACTCTGTGGCCGCGCTCAGCCAATAAAGCGCCCAGCGTGACTGTCGTTGTGGTTTTACCAACACCACCTTTCTGATTCGCAATGGTCCAGACTACCAATTCAATTATCCCGTTTCTGCTGTGTTTGCGGCGGATTGTCGCCTGCTGCTGTGATTTTAATGCCGCCATGTGGCAGACGGATCACTTTCATTGAACCGTCCGCAGACAATTCTGCCTGTTCTGCCGGCAGTGCCATTGACGGTGCTTGACTGGCACTATTTATTTGCGGCGCTTGGTCGACTTTCAGCGCTGTTTCTGGCTTCGCAGACAATTTTGACACTGCGATGACAACTTTACGATTTTCTGCACGCCCTGCCACTGTTGAATTATCTGCAAAAGGTGAATACTGGCCATACCCTTCAGCTGCCAGACGCTCAGGCCTGACCCCTAACGCCTGGAGCCTTCGTAAAATAGCCATGGCTCTGACCATCGATAACTCCCAGTTGGAGTCAAATATTTCATTGTGGATCGCTTCATTGTCAGTGTAGCCACGGACACGCACCACGTTCGATGTCTGGTTGAGGATTGTCACAATTTCAGTGAGGACAATGTCAGCCTGAGCCATAGGAGAGCCACTGCCACTAGGGAAAAGTAAACCACTGTTTAGCTGAATGGTCAGCCATTCGTCATCCTGCTCGACTTTCGCCACGCCTTTCTCGATCAGATTGGCAAGAGACTGTGTCAATTGCTCCTGCAATGAAACCAGCGGGTTACCAAACTCAGGTTTAGTGAGCGCTGGTTGCTCTTTTGCATCAGCCACGATTTCAGGGCCCGTTGGCGTTTCGAGCGAACTGCCAAATTGCTGATAATCGCTGCGTGGCTGATTGTCCGTCAGTACAGCATCTCCGGTGACACCAGTCTGATTGGCCACAGGTTTGTCGAATACTTGTGACAATGTCTCAGAAATAGTCTTGAACTGTTCCTCTTTATGTATCGCAATTGAATAAAGCACAACAAAAAGCGCAAACATCAAAGTCACATAGTCGGCATAAGACACCAACCACCGGTCCAGTGGTTCTTGCTCACTCTCCTGATGACGGACTCTGTGTCGGTACATATCAGCTGACCCGGTAAGCCGCAAGCTTGCGTTCTATCACCCGCGGATTTTCGCCATTGGCAATCGACACGACCCCTTCAATGATCAGCTCCTGATACAAACTGCGTTGCAACACTACAGCTTTGAGCTTATTCGCTATCGGGATGAAGATCAGGTTCGCAAAGCCTACGCCATAAATAGTCGCAACAAATGCTGTCGCTATTCCACTGCCAAGTAATTCAGGGTTATTGATATTCTGCATCGCCTGAATCAAACCAAGCACTGCACCGATAATGCCGATGGTCGGACTGTACCCCCCCATCGCTTCATAAATTCTGGCACTACGTAGCAATCGTTCTCGCTCCAGCGCCAACTCAGCATCCAGTGCATTTTGGATCACCATCGGCTCTATGCCATCAACCAACAGGTTCAGCGCGTTGTGCAGGAATGGATCTGACTCTTGTAAGGCTTCCGCTTCTAACGACAAAAATCCATTCACCCGCGCGGCGGTGCCCCAGTTGATCAACCGCTCAACAGTAGCATTTAAAGGTACATAATGCGCGCGAAAAACCCACGCCAACATTTTGACGCCCACTGTGAACTGTGGCAATGGTGTCTGAAACAAGACCGCGCCCAGCGTGCCGCCAAGCACGATCACTAAAGCTGGCAGATCGAACAATGTATCCAGGTGACCGCCATGTAGAGAATAACCGCCGGCAATGGCAAACAAACCGATCGTCAAGCCCAGTAGCGCAAGTCTATCCATGTCCGACTTCCGCAACCAGTTTATTCGCCACGTCAGCCAGACCAACCTCTGCATCGGCCAGCCCTGCAGCAGTCACTGCCTGCGGCATGCCGTATACAACACAGCTTGCTTCATCCTGTGCCCAGACTCTGGAGCCGAATTGCTTTAACAATCGGGCGCCATCGCGGCCATCTGACCCCATGCCTGTCAGCACGACAGCCAGTACTTTGTCCTGAAATACCTTCGCGGCACTGCCGAACGTGATATCCACACTTGGCTTGAAGGTTATACGGGGTGAATCATCCTCTTTAATGCGAATTTTGCAGCTATGGTCGTTACCATCCAACAACATTTGCTTACCACCGGGAGCCAGATAAGCCACACCAGGACGCAGCACATCACCATCAGCAGCCTCTTTTACTTCTATCTTGGCAAGACTATTGAGGCGCGCGGCAAAAGCACCGGTAAATGCAGCAGGCATGTGCTGAACCAATAAAATAGGAACAGGAAAAGTGGCAGGTAAGGCTGTGATAATGCTTTGCAATGCGACAGGGCCGCCGGTTGAAGTACCGATAGCGATCATCCGGTAGTGTTTTGCTGTACCACGACTATGGCGCTCAGGCTGAGCATCCTGGATATCCAGTTTTTCGACAGTCCGAAGTAACTCGGCACGGCTAGCCGGTGTCCTTGCAATCACCTGTGGTGCCGGACGCGCCGCAGGAGCTGCTGTTGTCGGCGGTGCAGCGACGGTGCTGCCTACAGGTTTCACAAACAGTCGACGGCGTGCAACCGTTTTAATCCGCTGGCGCAGCAGCTCGATTGCTTCTGACTTGTCTCTGGCGATATCTTCGAATTTTTTTGGCAAAAAATCGATGGCACCGGCATCAAGCGCATCCAGCGTGGCCTTTGCCCCAGCGTGTGTCAGCGATGAGAACATCAAAATCGGCACACGCTGGACCTTCAGGATCTCACGGACAGACTGGATGCCGTCCATCACCGGCATCTCGACGTCCATCGTGATCACATCTGGCTTCAGTTCCAGTGCTTTATCAATAGCCTCACGACCATTGTTAGCAGTACCCGCGACCACCATTTCCGGGTCTGCCGCGATAATCTCTGTCAACCGCCGTCTGAAAAAGCTCGAATCATCAACAACCAATACTCTGATAGTCAAAGGCTGTACTCCTATGACGCTAAGTTATTAAAGCGGTCAAATTTGATCTTCGATTTCTTGGCGTAATGTTTCAGCAGGTTTGGTACATCCAGAATCAGCGCGATGCTGCCGTCAGATGTTATAGTCGCACCAGCCATGCCAGGAGTCCCCTGTAGCAGCGCATCAAGCGGCTTAATCACGACTTCTTCCTGGCCAATCAGCGAATCCACCACAAAGCCAACTTGCTGTGTGCCAATCTGGACAATGACAACATGGCCTTGCTCACGACGTAATTTTTTGTCTGAACCTTTCACCAGCCAGTGCTGCAGATAAAACAGCGGAATAGCTTTGTTGCGAACAACAATAGTCAGCTGCCCATCAACAATGTTGGTTTTGGACAAATCGAGGTGGAAAATTTCATTCACTGTCGCCAGCGGCAAAGCAAATGGTTGTTTACCAACAACAACCATTAATGTCGGCAGAATAGCCAGGGTCAGCGGTACCTTAATCTCCAGTAACGTGCCTTGTCCCAGTTTCGAATGGATATGGACAGTCCCGTTCAGCTGATTAATCTTGGTTTTTACGACGTCCATACCAACGCCGCGTCCTGAGATATCAGAAATCTGCTCTTTGGTTGAGAAACCCGGTGCAAAAATAAGATTAAAGGCTTCAGTATCTGACATCCGGGTCGCTGCGTCCGGGTCCAATACACCCCGTTTGATAGCAATGGACTTCAGCTTCTCCGGATCCATGCCTGCGCCATCGTCCTGAATAGTCAGGAGAATATGGTCGCCAGCCTGCTGAGCCGCCAATTTAACCAGACCATTACGTGGTTTGCCTGCTTTCACCCGCACGTCCGGCATTTCAATACCGTGGTCAACCGAGTTTCGCACCAAGTGGACCAGAGGGTCAGCCAGCGCTTCTACCAGGTTTTTATCCAGATCTGTTTCTTCGCCTTCCAGCTCGAGGTTAATTTCTTTTTGCAGTGAACGCGCCAAATCCCGAACAACCCTTGGGAAACGACCAAAGACTTTCTTAATTGGCTGCATCCGTGTTTTCATCACGGCACCTTGCAAGTCAGCCGTAACGACGTCCAGATTGGAAATGGCTTTGCTCATCTCTTCATTCTGAGCTGCGCTCGACAAGCTGACCAGCCGGTTACGAACCAGCACCAGCTCACCAACCATGTTCATGATTTGGTCCAGTCGCTTGGTGTCAACACGAACTGTAGTGTCAGCCTGTGCGGCACCTTTGCTGTCGTCACCGCCATCTTTGTCGCGTACTGGCGCGGCGACTGGCGCAGCTTTCACAGGTTCAGTTTTTGCAGGTTCGGCTTTTACAGGCTCAACCTTGGCAGCGGCGACCGGTGCTGCTTTGACTACAGGCTTAGGTTCAGCAGCTTTGGCTGCCGGCGCATTGGAAGCGACATTGCTTGGGGCTTGCCCTTTGCCGTGCAATTCGTCCAGCAAAGATTCAAATTCATCGTCCGTGATTTCATCACCGGCGGGCGCTGAAGTTTTCTGCACAGGCGCAGGTGTTTTGGTTTCCGGCTTAGCGGCGGGTTCGGCGGCCTGACCAGGAATGAAAGACCCCTTGCCATGCAACTGATCTAATATCGCTTCAAACTCATCGTCTGTGATATCCCCTTGGTCGCCAGTGGAGACAGCAGTCGGAATAGCAACAGGCTGGGTGTCCGCACGGCCAGGGGCACCGACGCCGTGCAGCTCATCCAACAAACGTTCGAACTCATCTTCGGTGATATCATCGACAGAACCACCAACAGCCGCCTGCGGCTCTGGTTCAAAAGCGGCCGCGGCTTCAAAAGTCTCCATACTCATCGAAGGAGCAGGTGTATGGACTGCTGCAGGAATGTGTTGCTCGTTTTCGCTTTCAGGCTCGCTGAGTCTGTGCAAAGCGTCAAGTAATTCGGCAGTGGCAGGCTCTAACGGCTGACGAGCCTGCACGTTTGCAAACATCTCATTGATCGCATCAAGCGCTTGCAAAATCACGTCCATCAGCTCTGCAGTGACACGCCGCTTTCCAGTTCGCAATATATCAAAAACGTTTTCGGCGCCATGGCAGGCATCTACCAGTTCAGTCAGAGACAGGAAGCCTGCTCCCCCTTTCACGGTATGGAATCCACGGAAAATCGCGTTGAGCAATGCAGAATCGTCAGGGTTGTTTTCTAGTTCGACCAACTGTTCCTGCAATGCTTCTAGGATCTCGCCGGCTTCGACTAGGAAATCCTGTAAAATATCCTCATCAACATCAAAGCCCATGCTGTTTTACCTCTCTCAGAACCCTAAACTCGACAATAAATCGTCCACATCGTCTTGTCCCTGCACCACATCATCACGACTGGCAGCGTCAATGATCGGACCTTCAGCTTCATGCGCAGCTTTCGGTTTACGAACTGCGGCCGGTTTACTCTCTGTCGCAGCAGAAATATGGCCAAAAGCGGTCAAAAGTCCGATAAGACTGTCTTCCACTTCGCGCACCAACTCTATCACCCTTCGCAGAATCTGCCCGGTCAGGTCCTGGAACCCTTGTGCCATCAACACTTCGGTCATAGAGCCCTGCAATGCTTCGATATTGACAGATGACTCATGTAAATAGCTATTCAAACTATGACATAAGCTCTTGAATTCACCAAGTTTCAGGTTTCTTGTCATCAGTTTTTGCCACTGCGGCAAAATGGCAACCAATTGACTATTCAGCTGTTCGGCGATTGGCAGGCAGGACTCAACAGCATCCATTGTTTGATTGGCCGCCTGCTCCGTCATATCGATGACATGAGACAGGCGACGCTTCGCATCTGGAATATCTTCTTCGAGTAAATTATTGATCGATGGATCAACCTGGAAATTTTTAAGTGAATCATGCAGTTGGCGAGTCAACTTACCTACTTCTGCAAACAACTCAGAAGACCCAGGCACCGCCAACCCCTGAATAAACTCATTTGCAGCGTCCTGTTCACCCATCTCCAACAGCTGGACTAACTCGCGCGCCTGATCGAGGGTGATTATAGGGGCCGTATATGCAGACATGGCGCCACTCCTGTGTCAGCTACGGTTCAGCCTAAGCGCTCGAAGACTTTTGATAACTTCTCTTGTAATGTGGCTGCGGTAAATGGTTTGACAATATAGCCGTTCACACCTGCCTGAGCTGCCGCAATGATCTGCTCTTTTTTTGCTTCAGCAGTGACCATCAGGACAGGGATATGTTTCAGTTTGGCGTCAGCGCGGATCGCACGCAAAAGATCAATGCCCTGCATACCGGGCATGTTCCAGTCTGTTACGACAAAATCAAAATCGCCATTCTGCAACATGGGTAAAGCGGTACTGCCATCATCAGCTTCCTGCACGTTCGTAAAGCCTAAATCGCGCAACAAATTCTTGATGATACGTCTCATAGTAGAAAAATCGTCTACCACGAGAATTTTCATGTTCTTATCCAAAATCCCCTCCGACGAGATACCCCAGTGGTTATTCTCAAAAATTACAACCAGTCCTGCATGCGCGAACGCAACCGCAACAATGCCTGACTATGAATCTGACTGACACGAGATTCACTGACGCTTAATACTTCGCCAATCTCTTTTAAGTTCAGTTCGTCATTATAATATAGCGACAATACTATTGCCTCGCGCTCCGGTAAGCTACTGATATTTTTTATCAAGGCTTGCTGGAATGCATCGGTCGCCTGTTCTTCGAACAGTTGATCGTCTTGTTTATCATTGGCGGTGACCAGTACATCTTCACTGACACCTAAATCTTCCATGCCAATGATTCTGCCACTGCTGACGTCACTGAGCATATGGTGATATTCATCTAAAGTTATATCAAGTTTTTCAGCAACTTCAACATCTTTTACATCGCGTCCGAGCGTTGCTTCCAGTTCGGCGATTGTTTCAGCAATCAAGCGCGAATTACGATGGACAGAACGTGGCGTCCAGTCGCCACGACGGATTTCATCGAGCATGGCTCCGCGAATGCGGATACCAGCGAAGGTTTCAAAGCTGGCACCTTTGGTGTTATCAAAGTTTTTAGCGGCTTCAATCAGGCCGATCATGCCGGACTGAATCAAATCATCGACCTGCACACTGGCAGGCAGGCGTGCTAATAAATGGTAGGCGATACGCTTGACCAGCGGAGCATGTTTTTCAACTAATAACTGCAGCTGATTACCGGCGCCATATGCTGCTAAGCGGCTATTCACATCACCCCCCGCCGTTCGGACTGCGGCTGCACCAGCTGTTCAAGGAAAAACTCAAGGTGGCCCGATGCACTGGGTGGAACCGGCCACTGTACCGCTCTTGCAGCCAAAGTTTTGACTGCCAGTGAAGCCGGGGTCTTAGGGAACGCATCCACAAATGCCTTTTGCTTCCGGGCCGCTTTACGCACATTTTCATCGAAGGGAATAGTGGCAACCAGCTCGAGCGTTACATCAAGGAAGCGGTCCGTGACCCTGCTCAGTTTGGCAAACAGTTCTTGCCCTTCTTTCAGGCTGCGGACCATATTGGCGACAATTTTGAATTTGTGTACCGCATGCTCGCGGCTGAGAATTTTCATCAGCGCATAAGCGTCGGTAATGGAGGAAGGTTCATCACAGACAACGACCAAGACGTCTTGTGAGGCCCTGGAAAAACTCAGCACCATATCGGAGATACCGGCCGCGGTATCTACCAGCAACACGTCGAAGTTTTCTCTGAGTTCGCTGAAAGCCCGGATCAGGCCGGCATGTTCAGCCGGACTCAGCTCCGTCATGGCCTGCGTGCCAGAAGTCGCCGGTACTATTTTGATGCCAAAAGGTCCTTGCACCAGAATGTCATCCAGCTCCACCTCACCAGACAGCACATGCGACAAATTCTTTTCAACACGCAGCCCTAACATGACATCGCAGTTGGCCAGGCCTAAATCGGCATCAAGCACCAGCACTTTCTTGCCCAGTTGCGCCAAAGCCATCGCCAGGTTCAAAGTGACGTTGGTTTTACCAACACCGCCTTTGCCACCGGTGACCGCTATGACTTTTACCATCTGCTTTTTCATTCTTCTCAGGCCACTGGCTTGATCAAACATTAATTCATGATTATGCATAGGTTCCATCCGCCCGGGCTGCGACTTCCTGATGCCACTGATAAGCTGCACTGCTGTGTGCCAGCCTCAGTTGCTCGGCCTGAGCGACCATCGATTTAGCCTGCGCCGCTTCAATGTCCTCCGGCACCCGTTGTCCGTTGGTCAAATAGCTGACAGGTAAAGCATTTTGAATCGCGACGTTGATAATTTCGCCCAAGCTTAAGCATTCATCAAGTTTTGTGAAAATACAACCCGACAGTGTAATTCGTTTGAAGTGTTCGACAGTTTCCTGCATCACACGTGACTGCGAGGTCGCAGACAATACCAGATAACTGCGGATTTTGGCACGCGAATTATGCATCAGGGCGGACAGTTTTTCCGCCAGTCGCACATCGCGCTGGCTCATGCCAGCCGTGTCAATCAGGATTAATTTACGTTGTTGTAACTGATTTAACAGCAGGGACAGTTCTTCGTGATCTTTCGCCTGTTTTACCGGACAACCAATAATACGACCGAAAGTCGCCAGCTGCTCAACAGCCCCAATGCGGAACGTGTCAGTGGTGATCAGAGCCACCTGGTCGGCACCGTGCAAACGGGCAAACTGGGCTGCCAGTTTAGCCACTGTGGTGGTTTTACCAACGCCTGTTGGGCCAACCAGAGCAACGACACCGCCACGGCGCATCAGGTCATCATTGGTGGTGGTCAGCTGGCCAGCCAGTAAATCCAGTGCACAGTCCCAGGCTTCGTTGTCGGCAATATCTTCTGGCATAAAGCAGGCAAGCTGGTCTGCCATCGGCTCTGACAAACCCAGTTCGCGCAATTTATCAATGATCAGTGCGCGGACGGGTTCGCGCCGCGCCAGGTCCTGCCACATCAGGCCAGAAACCTGATGCTGCAGCAATTGTTTCATCGACTGCATTTCGCTGCGCATGGTGTCAAATTGTTGTTGCATCAACTGCATCTGTTGCTGTTGTTGCTTACCCAATTCCTGCAGCTGTGGTCCAGGGATACTATTGGAGACAGAATTTTGACGTTCCGGCTCTTTGGTGCTGGCTTGTTTGGTTAATAACGGCGACTTCAGCACGTCAGCTCTCGGTTGGGCCGCCAAAGTTTTGTCACTATGCTGCCCGGTCGCTACCTGCTCTTTTTGTTGCTTCATCATTTGCCGGGCCAGTAAAGCCCGCAGCGAATCAGCCGGAGCTTCCTGCTCCGTTTCTTCATCGTCGACCCGGATGTTCAGACGACTTTGAACGGATGCGGCTGCAACGGGTGGCGTAGCTTCTGCCACGGCGGCCTTGGCCGGCGCGCTGTCCGGGTCTACAGCCGCGACCAGTTCGATACCGCCAGCGACTTTTTTATTGGATAAAATAATGGCATCAGGTCCGAGAAACTCTTTGACTTCTGCTAATGCGGTACGCATATCTTTGGCAACAAAGCGTTTAATTTTCATACGTTAA
Source organism: uncultured Rheinheimera sp. (assembly GCA_966252055.1). Taxonomy (GTDB): domain Bacteria; phylum Pseudomonadota; class Gammaproteobacteria; order Enterobacterales; family Alteromonadaceae; genus Pararheinheimera. The sequence continues at coordinate 40,482 of CBINNO010000007.1, forward strand.
CTCCTAACCAGCCTGGCCGACCACACTGACGATCCGAACCTGTTTATCGTCGGGGATTTCCTGATAAGACAACACCCGCAATCCTGGAATGGTGTATTTCACGAATCGTGCCATCACGCTGCGCAGGATACCGGATGTCAGCAAGACTGCCGGTTCTCCAGCCAGTTCCTGTTGCTGCGACGCTTCTCGGAGCGATTGCTGGATCCGCTCCGCCAGACCCGGTTCAATACCTGAACCATCGCTGCCGGCAGCCTGCATCGACTGATGCAGCATCTGTTCAAGTTCAGGTGCAAAGGTCATCACCGGGATCTCCGGCGCACCCTGCACCACTTCCTGCACGATCAGACGACGCAGCGCAATCCGGCAAGAGGCGGTCAACACGTCAATATCCTGACTGCGGGCGCCGGTATCAACCAGCGTCTGTGCAATAGTGCGCATATCGCGGATGGGAACCCCTTCGTGCAGCAGGTTCTGCAACACTTTCACGACAGAGCGCAGCGGCAGCGTGTCAGGCACCAAAGCTTCGGCCAGCTTCGGCGAGGTTTTTGCCAGCATATCCAGCAGGTTTTGCACTTCTTCGTGGCCAAGCAGACTGGCCGCATTGTTGGTCAGAATTTGACTCAGATGAGTCGCCACCACAGTAGCTGCATCCACCACGGTGTAACCCAGTGTCTGGGCGTGTTCGCGCTGATTTTTCGGGATCCAGATGGCATCCAGGCCAAACGCCGGATCTTTGGTCGCAATGCCTTTGAGGTTACCAAACACCTGGCCCGGATTAATCGCCAGTTCGTTGTCGTGCCTGAGTTCTGACTGCCCGGTGTTCACACCCATCAGGGTGACCCGATAGGTATTAGGCTCCAGGTCCAGATTGTCGCGGATGTGGACAGCCGGCACCAGAAAGCCAAGCTCCTGTGACAGTTTTTTACGCACACCTTTGATCCGGGCTAATAATTCACCCCCTTGGGCTTTATCCACCAGTGGGATCAACCGATAGCCGACCTCAAGTCCAATCACATCCACCGGCTGGACATCATCCCAACTGATTTCTTTTTGTGGCGCTAATTCAGCGGCAGGGACCAGTTCAGAGCGGGCCGGTCCACTGCTGGCAGCTGGCGCCTGTTGACGTTTGTAAATGAGCCAGGCTGCACCGCCAAGAAATGCCGCCAGCGACAGGAATGCAAAATGCGGCATCCCCGGGACAATCCCCATCAACGTCAGTACTGAAGCTGAAACCACCAGCACTTTGAGGTTACCGAGCTGACCGGTCATCTGCTCGCCAAGATCCGACTCTTTATTTTGTCGCGTCACAATAATGGCGGTGCCGATTGACAGCAGCAGCCCTGGGATTTGTGCCACCAGACCGTCACCTATGGTCAGCAGGGTGTAAATTTCCATCGCCTGACCAAAAGGCAAACCATGCTGCAAAGTTCCAATGAACAGCCCGCCAATCAGGTTGATAAACAAAATGACCAGACCGGCAACCGCGTCGCCTTTGACGAACTTAGTGGCACCGTCCATCGAACCATAGAAATCGGCTTCTGCCGTCACTTCCTCACGCCTTTTCCGTGCCTGATCCTGGTCAATAAAACCGGAGTTTAAGTCAGCATCAATCGCCATTTGCTTACCTGGCATCGCATCGAGGGTAAAACGCGCGGTGACTTCGGCGATCCGGCCAGCACCTTTGGTGACCACCACAAAGTTAATGACAATCAGAATGGCAAATACCACGATACCGACCGCGTAGTTGCCGCCAATGACGACATGGCCAAAGGCTTCAATCACGGCACCAGCCGCATCCGGGCCATTGTGGCCTTCCAGCAGCACCACCCGCGTACTGGCGACGTTCAGCGCCAGCCGCAAAATAGTCGCGACCAGAATGACCGAAGGGAAGATGGCAAAATCCAGTGGTTTGTTCACATAAATAGTGACCAGCAACACCACCAATGCCAGCGCGATGTTAAAGGAGAACAGGATATCAAGCAGCACCGGCGGTAACGGCAGGACTATCATCGCCAGTGCGGCGAGGATCAGAATAGGCGTACCTATCCCTTTGATATGCTGAAGTTTGCTGCGATCAAACTGCGAAAGTACATTGGCAAGCTGCATGAAGATTCCGTCGGAAAATTGACATCCAGCCTGACAGAGGCAAAAACTGTTCCAGCCCTGTCAACAATCCAGTTAATAACGGAAACCTTCCGGGATTGGCAAATCTTTCGCCAGCGGTTTGGGTTTCTGCCCTTTGCCACGGCGATACACTTTGAGCTGATAGACATAAGCCAGAATTTGCGCCACCGCGGCAAACAGCTGCTCCGGAATGGGGTGGTCCAACTCCGTAGTGTGATACACAGAACGCGCTAAAGCTGGCGAGCGTACAATAGGCACCTTGTTGGCTTCCGCGATTTGGCGGATATACATCGCCATTTCATCAACCCCTTTGGCCACCACCACCGGCGCGCGGTGTTTACCATGCTCATATTTCAGCGCGACCGCGTAGTGGGTCGGGTTGGTCACTACCACATCGGCCGTCGGGACTGCCTGCATCATGCGCCGGCGCGACATCTGAATTTGCAGGCTGCGGATCCGGCCTTTGATCTCAGGATTACCTTCTGAGTTTTTATACTCGTCTTTGACTTCCTGCTTGGTCATCTTCATCTGCTTGTTGTAATTCCACAGCTGATAAGGCGCATCAATGGCCGCGATCAGCAAAGTACTGGCGCTCAGGCCAAAAAACAGCCAGCACAGCAGATAAACCGCGGCAGCGATGTCTTCCGGGCTGCTCATCAGCGACAATGCCATGATGTCATCAAAAAAGATGTACAACAGCGTAATGGCACAGCCAGAAATAACCAACACTTTCAGGGCACTTTTGACCAGCTCCACCAGCGAATTCAGACTCACCATTCGCTTCAGGCCGGCCAGCGGATTGAGTTTTTCCGGCCGGAAACTGGCGCCATACCAGGTAAAGTTGTAGCCACCGAGCAACGTATTGCCAACGACCCCGGCTATCAGGATCACCAGGCAAAGTTTCAGGAATGGGAAAGCGACGGCACCAAGCGCTGCCTGCATGCCGGTAAACATCGCGGCAGGGTCTGTCACATCTTTTTCATTGAGACTAAAAAGCCGGCGGCACACTTCCAGAGTCGCTTCAGCCAGCTCTTTGCCATACATCAGAATGCCCAGGCTACTGCCGACCAGCACCAGCGCTGTCGCTAAATCTTTTGAGCGGGCTATATTGCCTTTTTTGGCCGCTTCCTCGAGTTTTTTACCCGTGGGGTCTTCGGTCTTTTCCATGTCACTGTCGGCGGCCATCGGCGTCCTCCGTCAGCAACCAATCAGCCGGCAGGTCACTTCGATACCGTGTTGCCATTGCAGATTAAAGTGGAATACAAAAGTGTTCATCGTCAGCCACATAATCAGCAATCCTGCCAGCATAGTGACCGGGAAACCCAGTGAGAAAATATTCAGCTGCGGCGCCGCCCTTGTCATCACACCGAAGGCCAGATTGACCACCAGCATCGCCGTGACAGGCGCCAGTACAATCGCCAGCGAAGTGGCGAAGATCCAGCCACCAAATTCAGCAATCGTCAGGTAATGCGAGACATCCCACCATTGCCCGTTAATCGGCAGCGATTCAAAGCTGAACACAATCATCTGAAACATGATCAGATGACCGTCATAAACCCAGAACAGCAAAGTGGCCAGGATCAGATAAAACTGACCAATCGAAGGCACGTTGACCCCACTCGACGGGTCAACCAGTGAAGAAAAACCCAAGCCCGTCTGAGTGGCCAGAATCTGGCCGGCCTGCACAAAAGTATTGATAAAAATCAATGAAATAAAGCCGATGGCAAAACCAATCACCAGCTGCTGCATCACCTGGATGATAGTAAAAGCCGACATCAGATCGACATCTTTAACCGGTGGGATCACCGGCATCACTAACAGCGTGAACATCACCGCCAGGCCCATTTTAATCCGGTTTGGAATGGTCTTGGCGCCAATGCCCGTCATGAAGGCGAACATGGCCCCGACCCGGCATAGCGGCAACAGGAAATCGGCAATCCCCTGCATCAGCACCGACAGCGGAAATTCCATCGCCATGCCCCTCAGCTGACCAGCGTCGGGATCGACAGAAACAGCGCCGTGGTGTAATCCATCACCGTCTGTGTCATCCAGTGACCGCCGTAGATCAGAGCCAGCAAGGTGACAATTAAACGTGGCAGGAAGCTCAGCGTCTGTTCGTTAATCGATGTCGCCGCCTGAAAGATAGAGACGATAAGGCCCACGACCAGCGAAGGCATGATGATCACGCTGACCAGCAAAATCACCAGAAACAACGCATCATTGAGAATATCGACAAAGGTTTCCGGCGTCATACTCAGGTTCCTATGCCATAACTGTTAGCCAGCGTGCCCATCACCAGCAACCAGCCGTCGACCAGCACAAACATCATCAGCTTAAACGGCAGCGCGACAATCATCGGCGATAACATCATCATCCCCATCGCCATCAACACCGACGCAACCACTAAGTCGATGATCAGAAAGGGGATAAAAATCATAAAACCAATCTGGAACGCCGTTTTGAGCTCTGAAGTGACAAAAGCCGGGATCACGATGGTAATTGGATAATCCTGGTGATTGTCAGTTTTTGGATGGCCGGCGATTTCCGCGAAGGTCTCCAAATCTTTGATGCGGGTCTGATGCAACATAAAAGCTTTCATCGGTTTGATAGCCGCATCCAGCGCCTGTACCGAGGTGATGTCTTCATTCAGATACGGCTGAATAGCCTGCTCGTTCACCTGCTTGAACGTCGGCGCCATGATAAAAAAGGTCAGAAATAAGGTGATACCAATCAGCACCTGGTTAGACGGACTCTGCATCAGCCCCATCGCCTGACGCAAAATAGCCAACACGATGATAATGCGGGTAAAACTGGTCATCATAATGAGCGCTGCCGGCAGAAAACTCAGCGCTGTCATCATCGCCAGTACTTGCAGCGTCACGCTGTATTCCTGGCTGCCGTCCGGCTTGGTGGTGATTTGCAGCGCCGACAAGCCGGTATTGTCTGCCAGCGCGGCCGGGCTTAACAACAAAAGCCCTGCCAGGGCCAGCAGCATCAGAATAGTTCGGGACATAACATCAGATTATTTTTTCAGGAACGACTGCAGCTGCGTATGAAAATCTGATGCCAACTTTTCTTCAGGGAGTGGAGTTTCGAGTTCGAACAAGAAATTGACGCTGTGTGGCGTGACGCCAATCACACGTTGTTTTCCTTGTATTTCAATCACTAAGAGCCTTTCTTTCTGACCGACCGGCAAAGTCGCCACCACTTTAAAATGACGCGAACCGGGTAATTTCAGTTGCAATTTTTTATACAAAAATGCCAGTGCGACAATCACGCCGACGACCAGCGCCAAAGAAATGACGATCTGTGAAAGCCCCGGCAAATTGGCAGACTGGCGGACGGGCTCCGCCAGTTGCACCGGTTTTTCGGCGATTTGGGCCAGCAGCGCCGGGCTTTGTAACAGCAAACCGCTGCAAGCGGCGACGGCAAAACGCATCTTAACGTAACTTCTTGATGCGTTCGATTTGGCTGATCACATCCGTCAGCCGGATGCCGAATTTGTCGTTGACCACCACAACTTCGCCGTGCGCAATCAAAGTCCCGTTGACCAGTACGTCGAGCGGCTCACCGGCGACCCGCTCCAACTCGACCACAGACCCCTGGTTCAGTTGCAACAAATTGCGGATACTGATTTTGGCCCGCCCCACTTCCATTGAAATGGTGACCGGAATATCCAGAATGGTATCCAGCTTGCGGCGTTCATCATTGGACAGCGGCGAACGGTCTTCCTGTAACTCATCCAGTTCCACCGCATCTGCCGCGATACCACCGCCTTCGGCTTCCGCCAGCGCGGCTGCCCATTCGTCCATCGTGTCTTTATCGTCAGCCATTACCATCTTTCCTCATGACGTTCATTGAGCACCAAATCGGCCTCCAGCTCGCTGATATCTGCATCGCTGTCCAAGCGGCGACCGCCTTTGGTAAACACATGCAGCTCAGATTTAACCGATTCAGGTCTTTTGATTTTTTCGACAATTTTCAGCGCCACGTTGTCACGAGATTTACCCATTTTGGCGCGATAGGTGGGTAAATCTTCAATCAGTACTGTGATGGTTTCCGGAATTTCGACCGGAATGATGTCACCGGCCTTGAGATTCATCACTTGTTCCAGTGTCAGGTCCATTTCCAGCATTTTGGTGGTCAGATTGACTTTGACATCCATAATCTCGTCGCGCAGCGCCTTACTCCAGCGCAGATCGGTGTCTTCTTTGTCACTTTGCACACCGGCGTCGAGCAATTCACGGATAGGTTCCAGCATGGAATACGGCAATGCGACGTGGAAATCACCGCCGCCGCCGTCCAGCTCAATGTGGAAGGAGCTGATCACCACCACTTCGGTCGGGCTGACGATATTCGCCATCGCCGGGTTTACTTCGCTGTCGAGGTATTCAAAGGACACGTCCATCACCGGTGCCCAGGCTTCTTTGTAGTCTTCAAAAATCAGCTTCAGCAGCATCTGGATAATACGCCGCTCGGTTGGGGTAAATTCACGGCCTTCAATTTTGGCGTGATAACGACCGTCACCGCCAAAAAAGTTATCCACCAGGATAAACACCAGCCGCGCTTCCATCGTGATAAGGCCAGTGCCTTTGAGCGGCCGGAACCGCACCATATTCAGACTGGTCGGCACGAACAGCGTATGGACGTACTCACCAAATTTGATCATCTGCACGCCGTTGATCGACACTTCGGCGGTGCGGCGCATCATATTAAACAGGCTGATCCGCATGTGACGGGCAAAACGTTCGTTGACCATCTCGAGCGTCGGCATCCGGCCCCGGACAATCCGATCCTGCGAAGAGAAATCATACTCCGTCGCCGAGCGCCCACCAGGGCCGGACGTTTCCTGGATCTCTTCTTCTTCGACTTCATCAACGCCGTGTAATAGCGCGTCAATTTCGTCCTGGGATAACAAATCAGTCAAAGGACCATCCTCCGGTTCAGACCGGTGTTACTGCATGACAAAACCGGTAAACAGAATCTCTTCCACCACAGGTGAACCGGCCACGCCGGTCAGGGCTTCCTGCACATCTTTTAACGCCGCCGCTTTGAGTGCATCTTTGCCGGCGGCTGTCACCAGTTCATCGGCATTGGCTTTACTGAAAGTCCGCAGCATAGTGCTTTCAATCAGCGGAATATGCTGCTTGGCGGTTTCTTCGTTGTTCTGCCCCCGCACCAGCAACTGTGCTTTGATTTGCACCATGCGGTCGCGGTTAGCACCTGCCACATTAAACACAAAAGGTCTTGGCATCCCGACGTACAAGGCTGAACCCAACGCCGCCGGAGCAGCCGCACCTTCTGCCGCACCAGCATCTGCTGCCGGTTCACTGCCGCTGGCGGCACTTTCTGCCGCAGGCGCCGGCGAGTCACCGCCCATCAGCAAAAATGCCCCTGCGCCCCCGCCAAGCAACACCACAGCAGCTGCAATGATGATGAGTTTCTTCTTTTTACCGCCGTCTGCAATTTCCAGTTCTTTTTCCGCTGCCATTACCGGGCTCCATGACTGTCATTGGGGTTATTATTCACTTCCAACCGGTACAAAGGCAATCCACAACGGTGGCCTTGCTGCATTTGTGCACAGCTTTAGCCGCAAACTGCGTTTTTTTGTCGGTCAGGCATAATAATCGACCATCCTGTCCGACACACTGATCTGCACGGCGCGCTCAGCCACCTGCTCTTCTGCCAGCTGGCCGCCCCGGCCGGAATGACCCTGGCCACGTTCCTGCTGCTGACTGCTGCGTTCTTCAATTTCGCTGTCTGCCAGCGCAATACCTTGCTGTTCAAGCAAATCCCGCAGTTTCGGCATTTGTTGTTCCAGCGCTTCTTTGGCGGCGCCCTGCTGGACGACGAACTGCACGCTGAGCTGGTCCTGCTGCAGATTCAGCTTAATTTGCATGGCGCCTAAATCTTCCGGATGCAATTGCACTTCAGCCGTTTGTAGTTTGTGCTGAATTTGTACCATGACCCGATCTTTGATTTGCTGCGCCGCATGTGGCTCTGCCAGCATCAAAGGCGTTTGTGGCAGCTGCAATTCAGCTGCTTTACCAGTCTGCTGGGTGGCGAGCGCTGCTGACAATGTCTGCGCCGGCGTCACCAGCGAAGGGGTTGCAGGCTGGCCTGTGACTGCGGCCGGCTGTTCGGTTAATTGCTGCAACTGGCTGCTGAAAGTCATACCACCAACTGCTAACGTTGTTGGCTGGCTGAGCTCAGCGGCACTGGTCAAAGCCGCAGCATACTGCCGTGGATTTTGGGAAGACTGCTGGCCCGACTGCTGGCCCGACTGCTGTTTTTGCTGCTGTAACTGTTGTTGCAGTTGCTGATTGGCCGCTTTCTGATGTTCGGCAAAACTGTTACTGGCGGTCAGTTTGTCCGACTTTTCAGCGACGTTGGACGACGTTGGCTTGGTGCTGTCGCTCGCGGCGGCAGCTGTGACCGGGCCTGCCACTGCGGTCAGCTCATTGGCCGCGACAGCCACTGTTTCCACCTGTGAAGACCTGGCAGCAACCGCACTTTGTTCGGCAAAAGCTGACTGATGCCGGTTGGCCGCTGGTTCCGGCACGCTTTGTTGGGCATTTGCCAGACTTGCAGCCGGCTTCTCTGCGACTGATGGCTGAGCGGTTAACACAGGCTCATTTGGTGTGTCGTCAGATGCAGCAGCCGTGCGCTCTGACGCCCGGCTTTCAGCGCTGTTGACGACACTGACAGATGATTGCACTGCCTTTGCCGGCTCCTTTGTTGCCGGATGTTCGTCAGACTGTGGGCCGGTCGGCGCCGTGCTGAGCGCTTCCTGTCCATCCCCCCTGGCCTGACTGCTTTGCGCCAAAGCGCTTTGTAGCGGCTGCTCAACGGTATCCGCTACTTGCTGGCTGCCAGAGGCTGTTCGCGCAGTAGCTGTCAGGTCCGGCTTGTCTGAAAGCGCTGCCGCGCCGGCTGATGATGCCAGCGTAGTAGCCGCTGGCAGCGCGTCTTCTGACGGGTTCAGCGCCGCGCCTGCGCCCGGCGCTACAGCCTGCTCTGTTGCAGCAACAGGCAGCGCTGGCTCTGCAGTTGCAGACAGCGCCGAAGCCGCAACCTCAGCAGACGTTTTAGTCAGCGCTGCAGATCCGATAGCCGTGTCTGTGCTCTCGGCCATAGCCTCAGCCAACATGTCGGCAGGAACTTCGACTGGCATGGTCGTGACCCGCTTGTCGGAGCCTGCGGCCGGTAGCCGCTGCAGGTCTTCAGGGAGCACCGCTGTGGCTGGCAACGCCACCGCACCAGTCAGGCTGGTGACGGAGCTGTAAGTCCGCGCTTTTTCGACAATATTCCACCAGGTTTGATCAACTTCTGGCAAGGATGCTGTCTCAGCAAGTTCCGCCGATTCGGCTTGTGTTGCCTGCTGATCTGGCCCGGCCTCTTCGGCGGATAGGGCCGTGACGGCAATTTGCTGCCGTATGGCGGTATCCTGCAACTTGGGGAGCTGGGGGCTTGGCAGATCATGTTCAGGTACTGAAGTATGGCGGCCGTCATTTCCGGCCTGTTGTTGGCTGTCCAGCTCTTCGGCCAGTTTCAGCTGAAAGCCTTGCTCAACATCGGCAACACCGGCATCTGCGGCCTGAAAGACGTCCACAGTCGCCGCTCCGGCTGCGTTCTCTGTGCCAAGGTTCAACAGCAGATTGCTACCAACATTCATCTTACAATCTCCACAGACATCATCGCGGCATGCAAGCAATTGTCACAACATGACGGCCCTGCTGCACCTCAAAATTCGGTTTCAATGGCTTTTCAGCATTTGCTGCAAAA
>CBINNO010000008.1:0-49366 GCA_966252055.1 uncultured Rheinheimera sp.
CAGACAGTTGTTGCATCGCATATGTACTGAGCTGCAGGTCTTCATCATCACTGAGCCTAAGCAGTAATGCCGGCAACCATTCTGGTGGCTGACTGAGTTCAGTGCCACTCAGTGCTGCCGCTGAGCCCGGCTGCCTGACCAGTGCCCGCAAACTTTGCTCGCAAGTTTTCGGGTTGTGACAATCTGAGATTGGGCTTTGACTGTGCGCCGTCGCCAGAGCGCCAAGCCCAGCCGGCACTGTGGCAAACAGCAGGGCGCCCGATATTTTCTGCACCGCCTTCATTGAACACCTCATCCATGACACTGGCCTGACAGTATTGACTCTGCACGCGAAGCACGGCGAATTCAAGGCTCCATGCCTGTCTGACGAAGACCGATAGCCACAGAGCCGGCTCTGCCTGATAAAACACCGGAGGTTCATCAAACGGAAATCAGGCAGTAGCATAAAAAAACCGCCCTGAGGCGGTTTTTCACATCAACACGATGATTTTGACAATGATCTAAGCCAACACAGCGTTTTAAGCCAAAGTCACTTTGGCAAACTTGCGTTTACCCACCTGGAAAATAGTGCTGCTGCCTTTGGCAAATTCCAGCTTGCTGTCTTCCACTTTGGTGTCGCCATTGAGTTTGACCGCACCTTGTTTGATCATCCGCAGCGCTTCTGAGGTACTTTCCACCAGGCCGGCTTCTTTCAGCAGCTGCGCGATTGGCAGGTGGTCGCCTTCGATGGTCAATGTCAGTTCCGGGATATCATCCGGTAACGCGTTTTTGGAGAAACGCTGGATAAAGTCCTGATGCGCTGCCTCGGCGTCAGCATCACTATGGAAACGGGCGATGATTTCTTTCGCCAGCTCAATTTTGATGTCGCGCGGATTGCGGCCCGCTGCGGCTTGTTCTTTCAGCGCAGCAATATCTTCAATCGCACGGAAACTCAGCAAGTCGTAATAGCGCCACATCAGCTCGTCAGAAATCGACATGATTTTGCCGAACATCTCGGTTGGGCTGTCGGTGATGCCGACATAGTTGCCAAGCGACTTCGACATTTTCTGCACGCCATCCAGACCTTCCAGCAGCGGCACCATGATAATCGTCTGCGGCCGCTGACCTTCGTCCTTTTGCAGTTCCCGGCCCATCAGCAGGTTAAAGCGCTGATCGGTGCCGCCCATTTCGATATCGGCTTGCAGTGCGACAGAATCCCAGCCCTGCACCAGCGGATACAAAAATTCATGAATGGCGATCGACTGGTTATTGGCATAACGTTTTTTGAAATCGTCGCGTTCCAGCATCCGCGCAACTGTCTGGCGGGCGGCCAGTTTGATCATGCCGGCGGCGCCGAGCTTTTCCATCCATTCAGAGTTAAACGCGATGCGGGTCTTGGCCGGATCCAGAATTTTAAACACCTGATCCTGATAAGTCTTCGCATTGGCAAGCACATCTTCGCGGGTCAGCGGCTTACGGGTGACGTTTTTGCCGGTCGGGTCGCCGATCATGCCGGTGAAATCACCAATCAGAAAAATCACTTCGTGACCAAGCTGCTGGAAAGTACGTAATTTGTTGATCAAAACAGTGTGACCGAGGTGCAGATCTGGTGCTGTTGGATCAAAACCGGCTTTCACTTTCAGCGGTTTGCCTTCCTTCAGTTTTTCAATCAAATCGTCTTCCAGCAGGATCTCTTCACAGCCCCGCTTGATCTCGGCCAGGGCCTGTTGCCACTGCGTCATGCGCCAATTCTCCGGATATTTTTTCAGCTAAAAATCTAAGTCCGCATTCTACTGCAACATTACTCCCGATTAAACGCACAAAAGTCTTGGATCTTGCAAAAAATCGTTATATGCTCATTTTTTACGTGGGAAGAACCATAATAATAAGAGATGCGCCTTCAATGATTTCATCTTTGCCTGTTCCACACCGTGTTCTGATAGCCAGTCTGGCTGCCTTAGTTTCCGTGATGCTGCTGATCAATACAGATCCTGCTGAAGCGTCCAAAGATACCGAAAAAAGCAGTTTAGAAGTCGGTAAACGTTACAGCCTCGCTGTTCCTGTTGTGACCGAATCTCTGCAACAAACTGCTGAAAATACCATCCCGACCGAAGACAACTCGCTGGAGTGGTTGTCGATCGAAGTGAAGAAAGGCGACAACCTCGGCAGCATTTTCAAAAAAGCCAAGCTTGACACTGTCACCATGCAAGCCGTGCTGGATGCTGGTAAAGAAGCGAAAAACCTGACCCGGCTGTTTCCAGGCACTCAGCTGGAATTTGGCTTGAATGCCGACGGCCAGTTGCAGGAAATTCGTCACAATCTCAGTAATTTAAAAACACTGCGCATCAGTAAAAACGCCGCCGGTGCTTTTGAAGCCAAACAACTGCAAAAAGAAATTGAAGTCCGTACTGAAGTGGTCGCAGGTATCATCAGCGGCAGCTTTTGGGGCTCTGCAGTCAATGCAGGTTTGACCGAATCACAAATTATTGATTTGGCAAACGTATTTGGGTACGACATCGACTTCGCGTTAGACATCCGCTCTGGTGACTCTTTCAGTGTGATGTTTGAACGGCAATATGCTGAAGGCCAGTTTATCGGCAACGGTGCCATTATTGCGGCACAATTCCAAAACCAGGGCCAGGTCTATCAGGCTGTCCGTCACACCGATGGCAACTTCTATAAGGCCGACGGCGGCTCGATGCGACAGGCCTTCCTGCGCGCGCCGGTCAACTTCCGTTATGTCAGCTCTAATTTCAACCCACGTCGTTTACATCCTGTTCTCGGTAAAATCAAAGCCCACAATGGCGTGGATTACGTCGCGCCAATGGGCACGCCAATCATGGCGGCTGGCGATGGTAAAGTGATTGAGTCGGCGATGAAAGGTGCCAACGGTAACTACGTGGTCATTCAACACTCGAACGGCATTGTTACTAAGTACCTGCATTTGTCCAAGCGCGACGTCAAACGCGGTGACAAAGTCAAACAAGGCGACATCATTGGCCGGCTGGGCGCAACAGGCCGTGTCACTGGCGCACACCTGCATTATGAATTCGTGGTCGGTGGCGTGCACCGTAACCCTCGCACCGTCAAACTGCCACAGGCTGAACCTTTGCAAGGCGTAGCCCGTGTCGAATTCACCAAAAACGCCAAGCAATATATCGCTCAGCTCAAAGCACATGAGCGTGTTGTGCTGGCGGCTAACCAGTAACTCCGTTTGATCTGCGACGAGCTCTATATCGGCATCATGTCAGGCACCAGCCTGGATGGTGTCGATGTGGTGCTGGTGGATTTTTCCACACCTTATCCACGCCTGCTCCACAGCCTGTTCACCCCTTTTCCACCATCGCTTAAAACGGAGCTGGCTGCCTTATTGTTGCCGGCAGATAACGAAATTGAACGATTAGGCCTTGCTGAGGCAGATTTGGCCGATTGTTATGCTGGGGCCGTGCTGCAATTACTGCAGCAAAGCGGCGTCGCGGCGAGCGACATCAAAGCCATCGGCTGTCATGGCCAGACCATTCGCCATCGTCCTTACGCGCGTCAGCCTTTTACCTATCAAATTGGCGACCAGCACCGGCTGGCGATGCTCACGCAAATTCCGGTGATCGCCGATTTTCGCCGCAAAGACATCGCCTACGGTGGTCAGGGCGCGCCACTAGTGCCGGCTTTTCACCAGGCTGTTTTCGCCGATGCGCAGACAGGTCGCTGCATTGTCAATATTGGCGGCATTGCCAATATCACCTTGTTGCTGCCTCATCAGCAAACCGAAGGGTTCGACACCGGGCCGGGCAATTGCCTGCTGGACCACTGGGTCCAACAGCAGCTGGGTCAAAGTTATGACGCCGGTGGGCAGTATGCCGCCAGCGGCCAGCTGTGCCCTGCCCTGCTGGCTGCGCTGATGTCAGACCCGTACTTCCATAAAGTGGGGCCTAAAAGTACCGGTCGTGAATACTTTCAGCCACAGTGGCTGGCCGGCCATCTCAGCGCTTTGCCAACGTCAGTCGCACCAGCCGATGTGCAACGCACCTTATGCCGGTTTACAGCCGGCACTATTGCGCTGGCCGTCAGCCGTTATCTGGTGCAGGAAGTCTATGTCTGTGGCGGTGGCGTGCATAATCAACTGTTACTGCAGGATTTAGCTGATTTACTGCCGCAGTGCCGGGTGGATTCGACCGCCAGCTTAGGTGTGCATCCGGACTATGTCGAAGCGATGGCGTTTGCCTGGCTCTCTTATGCTCATGACAACCAGCTGCCAGGCAATGTGCCGGCAGTGACAGGTGCCAGCCAGGCATTAGTGCTCGGTGTGCGCTACACGCCCTGAAGCCAATCTCCTGCCACAACCCGGACTGTTTGTCTGATTGACTGACAAGGGGCCCGGCAACGGGAGTAGTCTCTGTCACAATCCAGTCTCTGTCGCAACTCAGTCTCTGTCAGGATCTATGACAAGTCAGGACTTTGCCGCCAGCTGCTGTATGGCTTGCGCGAACTGATCAATGGCCTGCTGCCAGCCCTGTCCCAGTGTTTCCACCATGGCCGGATAACCTTCCGCCGGCTGCGGCAAGCTCAGCGCAAATGACTGACTGCGGCTCTGTTCACCTGATAACAGATGAAAACGTCCGCTGACCAGCACCTGACCATTCTGCTGGCCATGAAATTGCTCGACCTGCACCAGCAAACGCACCGCGTTAGCCGGACTTTGCTGCGCCGTCACCCGATAGGCCGGTAACGCCTGTTGCAAGCCATGGACTAACAGCCGCTGCAACTGTTGGTCCAGCGCCTCTGCCCACTGATGCTGGCTGGTTTTGTGCAACTGGACCGCCGATTGCTGCAGGATCAACGCATTGGTGTTCAGGTAGGCCGCCACCAGCAAGGGCTCAACATAAAGCACAGGCGCATTGACCGGGCTGACTGCAGCCTCTGCGACTGCCGGTTGCGGCAGCTGATAATACGACAGCTCGATGCCGGAACTGCAGCCCGCCAGTAACCATAAAAGTGCGCACGTTTTCAGACCTTTGGTGATCATGGCTGGGTTCCTTGCTCCGGTTCAGGGTCGGCTTTTGGATCTGCACTTAAAATCAGTGCGTTGCTTTGCTGATTCAGTGTCTGTACCACGGGCTGCAAGTCGCGCAGCACCTTGTCCATTGCCTGCAGATTGCTGTTCAGCCGCTCATAAGCGGGTGAGCCAGGGCCGAAACCAGCCAGTGTTTTGCGAAGGTCGGCCAGGCTTTTGTTCACTTCGCCCGGCAGTTGCTGGGTGCTGTCAGCTTTGACCAGTTGCTCCAGACTTTGCACCAGCAACTGACTTTGCTGCATCAGGTCGCGGGTGGCGTTCAGTGTCGCAGAGCTGTCTGCCAGTACTTGTTCAACCGGCAGATTGTTGATTTTTTCCAGCGCCTGCAGCACTTTCTGCTCAATATGCCCCAAACCACTGCGCGCCGTCGGCAGCAATTTGTAGCCGGCAAATTCGGCGATTGGCGATTCCACCAGCGCAGCGGTTTGCACATTCGCTGAGTCAGCTGCATCGCCTGTAACCGCCGGCACCGCAGCCGGTTTGTCGTTTTCTGCCAGCTCCTGCTGGTTCAGGTCGATATACAAACCGCCCGTCAGCAGATTACCGGTTTTCAGCACTGCGCGCAGACCATTGCCCACCGCCTGCTCCAGCTCCTGCTGCAATTCCGCCAGCGTCAGATTGTCGTACAACCGGCCGGATTCGATCCGCACCAGCACCGGAATCCCCTTAGTGAAAGCCACCTGCAGCGGGTTTTTAATCTTAAAGAAATACGGCACAGCGGTGACAGTGCCTATCCGCACACCACGGTATTCGACCGGCGCTCCCGGCGTCAGGCCGCGGATAGACTCATCAAAGAACAGCAGATATTCCAGGTACTGGCTGTACAAGCCTTCCTGAATACTTTTGCGATTCTCAAACAGCTGGAACTGGGTATCGTCTTTGGCTTTGTCTCCTTGCGGCCAGCCTTCGAGCACATCAAAAGTGACGCCTCCGCTCAGTAAAGTCGCCATCGACGCCATTTCGATGCGCACGCCTTCGGCAGACATATCCAGCGCCATGCCCGATGCCTTCCAGAAACGGACGTTGTCGGTGACCAGTGCGTCGTATGGCGCCCGCACAAACAACTGATACTTCATGGCCCGGTTTTGCATATCAAATTCAGCCCGCTCCACGGTGCCGACGTCATAACCGCGGTAGAGCACCGGGTCCCCCACCGTCAGCGCCGCAGCATCACTGGAATTGAGGAAAATGCGGATCCCCGGTGCATCGGGCGGCGCGATAGGCGGACTTTCCAGCAACTCGTAGAAATACTTACCGTTGTCGCCTTTGCCGGGTTGCAGTTCAATATAAGCGCCGGATAGCAGCGTATTAAGCCCCGTGACGCCGCCGCGGCCAATGGCCGGTTTGACGACCCACAGCTGAGAGTCATCTTTGAGCAGGTTGTCAGTGCCCGGATTCATCCGCGCCCGAATAACAACCTGCTTTAAATCCTGCGACAACTCGACCGAAATCACTTTGCCGACATCCACGCTGCGGCTTTTGATCTGGGTTTTACCTGAGACAATGCCTTCGGCATTGCTGGCCAGCAAGGTTAAAGTAGGCCCCTGATTCTTAAAGCTGTGATAGAGCATCCAGCTGCCAATTAAAATAGCGGCAACCGGGACTATCCAGATGGGCGACCACTGGCTGATTTTACGAACGCGGGCCTGTACCTGGCTTTCTGTCACTTATTTGCTCCGATTCATCCGGACCCGGGTCCCACAACAGACGCGGATCAAAGCTCATGGCCGCCAGCATGGTGACGATCACCACGGCGGCAAAAACTAAGGTGGCGGCTCCAGGATAAACACCGACCAGGCTGTCAAACCGGACCAGCGCGGCCAGAATCGCCACCACCAGCACATCCACCATCGACCAGCGGCCAATCCAGTCCACCACCGGGTAAACCCAGGTGCCGTGGCGGCTGCGTTCGGCTTTGGGCAGCCGGGTCAGATAACAAAGCCAGAACATCAGCAGGATTTTGGCCACCGGCACCACCACCGACGCCAGCAACACCACAATGGCGACGGGATAAGCGCCGTCCGCCCACATCAATAAAATACCGCTGATGATCGTCGACTGAATACTGTCACCCAGCGACACCGTCTCCATCATCGTCAACAGATTGGCCGGGATGTACAAAATCGTCGCAGTCACCAGCAGTGCGATGGTTTTCTGCACACTGGCAGGAATACGGGCCCTGACTTTACTGCCACAACGGCTGCAACGCGGCTCTGCCAATGGCACCAGCGCGGTACAACACTGACAGACTTTCAGCTGCTGACTCAGACCGCTTTGTCCAGCCACCAGGCCGCTGACCGGCTGCGGCGCCGGCGCGATACGCGCCCACAATTCGTGTCGGTCTATCACCTGAAAAGTACGCAGGTGCAGCAGGCAAAACCCACAAAATGCCCAAAAACTTAAGCCCAGCGACAACTCAAAGTGGGTCAGCAGTTTGACGAAAGCCACCAGCAAGCCCATCAGGAAAATGTCGACCATGCTCCAGGGCTTCAGTGCGTACAGCAGCCGCGCGACCTGCACCAGCGCCGGCAATTCGATATACATGCCAAGCTTCAGGTAAATAATGGCGCTCATACAAATGGCCGGAATGGCCTGAATAAACAGCCAGACCAGCACCGCCAGCCCCGGATAATCTTCGCTCAGCAGCACTGCTGAAGTATCCAGAAAGGTCATATCCCGATGACTGCCGGCCGCATCCATGCCCACAAAAGGAAACAGATTGGTCAGCAGCAACATAAACAGCGCCGACAGGGCATACAAAATCGGCCTGAGCGCAGATTCGCGCTGGCGGGCATCCAATTCATGACCACAGCGGCTGCAGTGCGCTTCTTCACCATCCTGCAGCGGTGGCAGATGCTGCAGTAAATCGCAGTAACGGCACAGCACCAGCTCGTTGGCCGCTGGTGCGTCGCAACAACCGGCTCTGCTCGGAAGTGCCGGCTTGACCGTCAGGCTGGAGCTGTCCACCGCCGTTAAATGGCCTCTTCGTCTTCTTCGCCGGTGCGAATGCGGATCACCCGCTCCACGTCAAACACGAAAATTTTGCCGTCGCCAATGCGGCCGGTCTGGGCCGTTTTAATAATGGCTTCGACACAACGGTCAACCTGATCGTCGGCCACGACAATGTCGAGCTTCACTTTGGGCAGAAAGTCGACCATATACTCAGCGCCGCGGTACAGCTCAGTGTGGCCTTTTTGCCGGCCAAAGCCTTTGACTTCGGTCACTGTCATACCGGTGACATTGATGTCTGCCAGCGCTTCACGCACGTCATCGAGTTTAAAAGGTTTGATGATGGCTTCGATTTTTTTCATGCCTGATTACCTCTGTTTCCGCAGGGCCGAAGTGATAGGATTACGCCGGTCTTTACCAAAATTGCGACGAGTGATTTTGGGGCCTACCGCCGATTGCCGGCGTTTATATTCATTAAAATCAATCAGATTCAGCACACGACGTACTGTAGCCTCAGCATAGCCCATCGCGATAATGTCGGACAGCGATTTGTCCTGCTCCATGTAGGCTTCAATAATGGCGTCCAGTTCATCATAAGGCGGCAAATTGTCCTGATCGGTCTGCCCCGGCGCCAGCTCTGCCGACGGCGGCCGGTCAATTACCCGCTGCGGGATCACCGGTGAGAGGGTATTCCGATAAGCGGCCAGCCGGTACACCAGTGTCTTTGGCACGTCTTTAATGACGGCAAAACCGCCGCACATGTCGCCATATAAGGTGCAATAGCCCACCGCGTTTTCTGATTTATTGCCGGTGGTCAACAGGATACGACCGGTTTTGTTGGAGAGCGCCATCAGCAGCACCCCGCGCAAGCGCGCCTGCAGGTTTTCTTCCGTAGTATCTGCTTTACGTCCGGCAAATATCGGCGCCAGCTGCGCCATGTAGGCGTCGTACATCGGTTCAATTGACACACTGTCAAATGCGATGCCCATCAGACGCGCCTGCTCGGCAGCGTCGTTTACACTCATATCTGAGGTATAGCGAAATGGCAGCATCAGCGCTTGTACCCGGTCTTTACCAATAGCGTCAACGGCAATTGCCAGGGTCAGCGCAGAATCAATCCCACCCGACAAACCAAGTACAGCGCCAGGAAAGCCGTTTTGTTCAATATAATCCCGGGTCGCCAACACCAACGCCTGATAAACTTCAGCTTCTTCAGACAACGGCGCCGGGCGCGGATGCTGATGACTGATTTGCCAGCCTTGCGGGCTGTCTTTTAGCAGAGCACTGAAAATATCAGACTGGAATGACGGCGCGCTGAGGACCACCTCACCTTGTGGTGACACCAGCATAGAGCTGCCGTCAAACACCAGTTCATCCTGTCCAAGCACTTGGTTTACATAGACAAAGCCGAGCTGCAAACGACTGGCCAGCCGGGTCAACACATGAGTGCGCTGCGCCCTTTTACCCATTTCATAAGGCGAAGCGTTCAGCACCAATGCCCAGTCAGCGCCCGCTTCTTTGGCGGCTGCAGCGGGTTCGCCGTGCCAGACATCTTCGCAAATTAACACCGCAAAGCGGCGCTGATTCAGTTCAAACACAAAAGTCTGCTGGCCCGCAGTAAAATAACGCTGTTCGTCGAATACGCCGTAATTGGGCAGGCACTGCTTGTAGTAACGACCGAGTAATTTTCCGTGAGATATGACCGAAGCAGCGTTATACAGCTGACCATTCTCCAGCCAGGGATGCCCGACCACTAAAGTGCGGGGCAATGCGGCCTGCTCAATCCGTTGCAGCGCCTGGCCAACATAGTCCAGCAAATCGGCCCGTAACAGCAAGTCTTCCGGCGGATAGCCAGTTAAAGTCAGTTCAGGAAACACCACCAGTTCGGTGGCGGCCTGCTGCGCCAGCTCCAGCACTTTGTCACAGTTTTGCCGGACCGCGCCGACGCTGAAACCATGTTGGATCATACTGACAGAAATCGAATGGGACATAGGCTGGCACTCAGACAACAAATTGGGCGCTATGGTAGCGATTTTTCAGTCTTTTCTCAAACCGACTGACCACAATGTCACATCTGTGAAAGGCGATAAGCGGCCTTGCAGCACCGACGTTGCCGGTCTATGGTTGTTGGGTGTATTCAGGGAACAGAAACACAGGACATCGGATGAACAGGATATGTTGTCTGGACCGTCAGCGGTCAACCGGTTTTACCCTCATTGAAGTCGCCGTCAGCCTGGCGGTTTTCTTAATTTTGTCTTTGTTGGCATTGCCAAGCCTCGCAGAGCTGTTTGCCCGCCAACAGGCGGAATCTTATATGCAACAGTTTCGCCAGCAACTGAGCTACGCCCGGCTGCAGGCGGTCAGCCAGGGCCGCAATATTACAGTGTGTCCAAGGGCCGGCAACTTATGTGACGGCCAATGGGCGCAAAGCCCGGTGCAGATTTTTATCAGCAATCCGGTCAGCTCTATCATGCGTCAGGTCGATGCACTGCAACCACGGCATCGTCTCTTTTACAACCGGAACTTGCTGGAGTTTCGCTCGGATGGCAGCCTGAATGCGCTGCAAAACGGCACATTCATATATTGTGTCGAGCCTTATCGCTGGCACGCCAGCCTGAGCGTGAGCCAGGCCGGCCGCAGCCAATTGCAGTGGCATGAAAGCCCTTGCCCAAACTAAAGCCCTGCCTCTTGTCATAGTCCCTTTGACCGCTTCTTCCCGATTGCCGGCCAAGGGCAAACAGCAGAAAGAGGCCCGCAACGTGCGGGCCTGCCTGTAGTGATGATTTCATTTTCGCCAGACAATGTCGTTTCAGCCCGACCAGCACAGCGATTCCGGGCTGCTGTGCTGCCGGCCGGCCTGATCAAGACTAAACAGCCGGCACTGATTGTCTTTTAACTGGGGCCCAACCGCTTCGGCGACCAGCACATAGCCCTCTGACGTCAGCCGGCCGGAGATACGATAACGCCCGCTGGCAGTCAGGTAGCTGTCATCCGGCGCCGGCAACATCGACAGCGCTGCGGTGAACTGTTGATGCTCAAGCTGGTACTGCTGTTGCAAAATGGCGAGCTTCAGCAACTCCTGCGTCGCTTCGCTGCGGTAACTTTGCAGCACTTGCTGCTGATAGCCAGGGACCAGAATCGCCATCAGGATGCCGAAAAGCGCCGTCACCACCATCAGCTCGATCAGGACAAAAGCCTTTGTTGCGCGCTTCATCAGTACACCTGCTCAGTCTGAAACAACGCCAACGGTTGTCGCCCTTGCAGATGTTGCGGGCCCAACAACTCAGTGCAATCGGTACAAGCCGCCGACAAGGTTCTGAGCTCCGTCAACAGCAAAGCCGCACCAGCCACCAGATTAAAGCCCGTTTCGCTGCTTTGCTCCAGCCGCAACGGTTCAGTCAAAGAAGCTGCTAATTGCCATTGCGACTGCTGGTAGACAGCGGCGCCTGAATACAATTGCAAGGCGGCCAGCTGGTTATAGCCAGGATAGCGGCAACTCTGCTGGTCCGTCATCGGCAGGTACAGCACACCCGCCAGCAGCTTCGCGGCCGTCACAGGCCTCGCCGCCAGCGCAACAGACCAGCCATGACCAGACGCGCCTGCAGTGGCGCCGGGGCTATCTGTTGGCGTGGCTTCGGCAACTTGAACGGCATCGGCGCCAGCGGATGGCAACGATGACAAATCGTCAAATCGCACCGTGTCGGCAAAGCCGTCAGGCCGAAGCACAGCCATCAGCTGATATTGCTGCTGTTTTCTGCCAATCATCACAAAAACATCACCCTGCAACCAGTGCCCGTCCTGATGACGCCAGCGGCCAGCGAACCTTTGCAGACTGACATCAAAAATGAGATCGCTGCCAGACAAATCTGCTACAACACGCGACTGCCAGCCTGCTTTTACCTGATAGTCCACCTGCAACAACTGACCATCGCTGCTGAGCAGATAGAGCCGTTCGGCGGCCTGATCGCCATTCAGATCTTGTGTTAATGGCTGCAAAGCGAAATTGCCAGAGATAGCCGGCAGCGGGAGCAATCTGGGAACCCCAGTCTGGCTGTTAAAGAGCTGTACAGGCACCGAACTATTTCCCGGCAACAACAACCAGTCTGCAGCGTTCTCATCTGCCAAACGCTGCGGGCGTAATAAAGCCGGCAGCTGTGCCGGTAGTACCTGTGCACTGGCGCTCCAGAGCGGTTGCCAAGTGAATGGGGCTGCTTTCACAGCAACAGCTCTGAGCTGCTGCGTTGCCGGCTCATGCCAAAATACCTGATAAGATTCAGTGGATTGCGACAGAGGTTGCCATCCCCAGTGGCTAACCACCTCGGGCGAATCGGGATCCGTTCCCCTGACTATCACCTGTTCAGTCGACGAAGCGTCTGCCTGCCACAGATGCAGGCCCCCCTCATCAAATGCCAGTCGGGTCAATTGGCTGCCGCCGGTGCGAATTCCGCTGTACGACGCGGGCCCCGCCAGCTCGGGACAGGCCGGCTGGCCCGATGCCACAGGCAGCAGTGTCAGTTGGCCTGATAATGACTCCTGCCAGTGCGCCGCCTGAACTGCCGACACAACAAACAAGGTAAAGCTGCATATCAACTTCATAATTCCCCTCCCTGGGTTTGTGGGTTTACTTGCCAGCTCAGACTGAGCTGGCCAAAACTGTTGTCACTGGCCGCTGGTGCAAAGCTGAGTGCCAGCTGGCATTGTTGCCAGTGGACCGGCCAGCCCGGATTCGATATTTCGCACATATCCGCCAGATTTTGCTGAGCGAGGCCATGCGCGGATGCCTCTTTCTCTGCCGCCATCAACTGTTGTTGCTGCAGCAGTACGCCCTGATCCAACTGGCTGCTCAACTGACTCAGCGTGAGCGCTGACAAGGCCAAAACGCCAGCCAGCAACCCAAACAGCAAGCAGACGACCAATACAAATCCATTTGTTTTCATAGCGTTTTCCTGTTGTCTTCACTCAAAGCCGGACAGCACTGCGGATCATCAATCGCCGGTAAGGATCGCCGGGCGCCTGAAACTCACGCAGGCCCAGCCGGTACAGATGGTTGTTCTGGTAACCAGGTTCTGCTTTGAGCGCCCGTAACAAGGCAAAATAGCGCAGCTGGACAGGCCGCAGCTGCTGCCACTCTGCCGGTGCAATCTGCGCCGCAGCTCTGAACTGGTCCGCCACACCATCGCCGTTATTGTCGAGCCCGATCTCAAACACCAACAGCTCAACGCCATCCAGCACAGCGGCAGTATCCATGTTGAGCTCACCACTGGCTGAACGCACCAGCCTTTTTCGCATCAGCACGGGGACAACCTGCCCGGCCGTCCCCTGCAGCATGACGTAATACAATTCATGGATGTAAGGCCAGAACCAGGCCTGCGGCTCCAGACCGGGCTGTCCACTGAGCACGACACGGCCCAGACGCCCTGTTTGCTGCACATAAACCCGGTTTGCTTTGAGCTGATGCATTTGCAGCCATTGGCCAGCCAGATGTTTCAGCTGGACAAAATCAGAGCCTTTGAATGCGCTGCCGAGGCAAACCGGCGTGCCAGCCAAGCCGGCTTGACCAGCCAGCAACGGTAACCAGCCCTGATTGGGTTGCACGAAGGTGCCACTGTCAAAAGCACTGCGACAATCTCCACTGACCGAAAGCCCGGTCGCACTGATGGTGGTGGGCGCCAGCGCGCTCCAGAAACGCGCATTGCCGAATTCACGCTGGAATAATGCCTGAAGCTGTGCGGCTGTCTGATGTAACTGCGTCAACTGCGAGTGGTGGTGAAATGCCTGCCATTGCAGCACAAAAGCAGCAGTCAGCATCATCAGCAGCAGCGCAGCCAAAGCCAGACTGGCCATTTGCTGGATCAGCAAAAAGCCGCGTTGGCAAGAGACTCTGGCTATCACGACGCGGCGCCCAGCTGTAACTGGCGGCGCGGCACGCCGCTGCCACAGTTTTTGTCATAGGCGGTGACAGCCGGCAGCACACTGCGCCAGCTCAACAGCAGTACCGGACCGTCTGAGCCCGCCATCAGACAAAACTCGGCATCCGGCAGAATGGCCGGCGCATCATCCAATAACCGGCCGAGCAAGTTCAATTGCTGTTGCTGCGCGTTGTCACAATTGGGGCAAATAAAATCCCGGCTGCTGACGGGATCGGCAGATAACTCGTTGTTGAGGTTCTGACTGAGCTGGTGACGGGCTTCGGTTAACAGCAAACTGGCGGCCTGCAGTTCAAAACTGAGTGCCAGTTGCTGACGGGCAAACCAGTGACACCGCAGTGCACTGAGAAATAACAAAGTCCCGAGCAATAACGCCAACAGGACTTCAGTGAAGCTAAATCCATTGTTCATCGCAGGTATATCCTTACACCTGAATTTACAATAAATTTAACTTAAATTTTCAAATGGTCAACTAATTCCAGCATTCTCTGACTGTCGCCGCTGCGCTGCTGCCCGCGGCGGTGCGAGTGCCGGCCTGATCAATGGTCAGCGTACCGCAGGCCGTGTCACTGGTTTGTCCACCTTTAGGCGTGGCACTGAGCGTGTAAGTCTGAGGCTCAGCATCCAGCGCAAAGCCATAAAACTCCGCCAACGTCTGCTGGCACTGTGTGTCAGGTAACACAGTATCCGCGTTGTTGTTGATGTTATAACTCATACTGGAGGTGTAGACCCGCTCCATAAACTGCGACAACTCGACCAGACAAGATGCCGCCACCGCCCTTCGGCTATTTTGTGCATAGGACTGGTAAGAGGGTACCGCAATTGCCAGTAACACTCCGGTGATTGCCAGTGCGACCATCAGCTCCATCAAGCTGAACCCCTTGGATTTGTGCATATCCGCTCCGCTAATTCGTCAGTTCGCGCCACGACTGCAGCCCGATATTCCGGGTCGGATCGACCGACACATCTTCGATACAGCCACCATCACAGTTCGTCACTATCTTGATGATATCTTCCACTTTGATCAAGGTCGGCGAACTGGTCAGGCTGCTCACTTTCACGCCGCTCGGCACTGTTGGCTGCCCACCAACCGTCACCTTATCACTGTCGTTAAATTTATTATCGTCATTGATATCAAAGAAGTTCTTTTTCAGCCGCGCGCCGGTGTATGGCGACACCACCATCAGATAACCAGAACCGCTGGGGTTACAGACGTTGGTATCCGGGATGGTCGTATTCATCACCAGCTCAGGGCCCACCATCATCGGGGCATCGACGATCCGCTCGCGGGTATCAATCAGGTCCATGTACCAGCCTTTCTTACCCGGAGTCAGGCTATCGGCTGCGGTGATCACCCGTTGCTCACCGACATTGGTGATGGTACGCACATCAAGCTCGCTGCGCCCGCTGATTGCGGCGCCATCGATGAGTCCATACCAGGTTTGCTGTTCGTTGTTACTGGGGTCATTGACATTCAGATAACGGCCGGTGCCAAAAAAGACCCAGACTTTGCCGGTGGTGGGCTCGACACTGGTCATCACGCCACCGGTGATCATCTGACGCCCCCCGGTACTGTTTTTCGCCTGAAATAATGGCTGGCCGCTGTATGCGATGTTCCAGGCACTGGTAGAGCTGCCTGATAAATCGAATTTCCAGACGTAACCGTGCATGTCGCCACCAAACACCCAGTCCGTGTTGCCATCAGCGTCCAAATCCAGCAGGTTGATTTCCGCCATACCATTGGAATCTGTCGAAGACCCTTTGCCAGTTGGCATATTTTTCAGCACGTTACCTGTGGCCAGATCAATCACCAGCAAGCCAGATTGCTCAGTACTGTTGTTGTAACCATAACCGGCGATCAGCGCCCAATGGCCCGATTTCAGCCGTGTCACCTGCGGAGTACCCAGATACATGCCGAGGTTGCTGAACGACTTATCCCACAACACACTGCTGGCGCTAATAGCCGACGGATTGGTCACATCAATGGCAAACAAACCATTGCCGCCGCGGCCCTGACTGCCAACCAGAATGCTGCGCCAGCTGCCGCCGACGTAAACATCAGCCACCACCGGTGAACCATCGACAGAGTAGCGGTGCGCATAAGCCGGCTCCGAGTACTTTTTCAGCACGTTGACGGTATCGCCAGACAGCGGCAACATCACATTGCGCGGGATATAAGCAAATACTTCGACCCCGGTCAGCGCATTAAAACCATGCAGCATGCCATCATTGCCACCGACGTAGATCATCGGCGTACGGCTCTTGGCACTGCCTTCCACAAAAGTGCGGTAGCTGCTGGCACCAGACCAATTGTATCTGTGGTAACTCATATCATAAGGCCCTTCGACCAGCTCAGGCGATGAGTTCACAAATGAACCCAGCACTTTGCCACGGTTGCGATAAATGCCGCCGGGGTTGCGTTTTTCCAGGCTGGTGTCGCCCCGCAGATAATCCAGTACAGTGCTGACGTTACTCAGGGCAGTTTTTTCGGCGCTCGACAGATTGCTCCATAAAAAGGTTTTTGCAGCGCCGTTGTCGGCGCCGTACAGGATATTGCGGCTTGAAGGCGCCGGGACCACATCACTGGCTTTCCAGACCGGCGTATTGGTGTCACCGGCGTCATAGGACCAGATGTCACCACTCCATTCACCCGCGACATAGCGGGCCTGATACAGGTTCGATTCTGACTGCAATGAGTTGATGGCTGTGGCCGCGATGCTGGACGAAGTTCCCACCCGCTCGGCAATCGAACTGAGCGTTTCTGCCATGCCCTGCGCAAACGCATTCGGGTCGCTGGCAGCAAAGAAACCACCCCGGCCATTGACCGACGCGTGCAACAAATCATCGATTTTGCCCGGATCGGTCGAATTGCTCGGCCAGTTGATGGTGCCATTGTTGGCGATGGCATTAAATGCAGTGGTCGGGTTGATACTGCCCTGCACACCAAAACCAACGCCAAAGGTCACCATGTGTTGCCAGAAAGCCGGATTCATGCTGGAAGTCGGCACTGTGTTTTCCAGTTTTTTCGAGGCCGACCAGCCCGCATCCATATCGTTCTTCCAATAATTCATCGCGATGTCCGCCAATGTATTGCTGTAAGACGACGCGAACGGTCCTTTCGGGCTGTAGGTATAAGTCCGTCCTTTCGGACCTGTGATTGTGCTGCCGGCAGTATTGTCGTGCTCGCCACCGGTATTGCTGTCATTGTAATAACCGTCGGTCATCAGGATGGTGTAGTTCTGCCGGCATTCAAGCAATGCCGAAGAACTGCTGGCCGGATTCACCCGCCACGGTTCTTCTTTTTTAAAATACTCGCCTGCGCTGATCAAGGCTTCACGCAGCGGTGTGCCACCATTGGCCTGCACCGCAAACAACCAGTTAAAGAATGCCGTTCTGCTGCTGCCGCTAAAACTACTGACACCAGCCAGCGAGCTCATTTTATTAATCCCGCCGTAGCCAACCCGCATCGCCGTCCCCTGCTGATGGAAAGCGGCCGAAATACCGGCTTTAGCAGCCAGAATGCGGGTGCGGTAATAGGAATACCAGTTGGCGAAATTTTGTTTCTCCGCAGTGGTACTCAGCGCGCGCTGGGTGTAACAGGAGTCGCTGTACACACTATTGCTGCAACCCGTGTTGTAGGTGTAATAGAAGGCAGCCGCCAGATTGCCGTCAGGCGTAATGGCAAAGTTTGCTTTGGCGCCGGTACTGGTGCCACTGGCTGCCGCAGCCATCACTGCCCGGTAATCTTTCGACAAATTGACTGTCGTCGAGCTGGTGGCATAGCCATCCACCTTAGCGGCCGTGAAGCTGGCATTGCCATAAGTGGTGCCATCCGCCTTGGTCGGTGCATTGTAAGTCACCGCCGGGTTGTAATACATTTTGTTCAGATGGCTGGAAGCCAGAAATGCCCGCCCGCTGGTGTTGTATAAACACACTTTCATACCGGCATAGTCTTTTTCAGAGCAGCTGCTGCTGATATTGCCGTTATCTTCCAGGTTTTCCGGCATCATGCCTTGTTGCATCGAACCCGAATCATCGATCAGAAACAGAATATTCGGGTCCACCGTGCTGCCGGTTTCCAGTGGCGTCTGGGCGATGTCGACAGCGGCATGCGCCACTGTGCTGGTCAGTAAAGTGCTGCACAACAAACTGTGCCAGCACCGGTGACTCCTGAACTGAATACGCATGAGCTGTCTCCTGCCTGCTGTCTCAAATACGCCAGACGACCTGCACCATAGTACCGGCCCGGCCGGCGACCGGCTGATTGCGGACTGTGATGCGGTAAGTCTGACGTTCGCATAATGGGTTTTCTTTCACTTTACAGGTTGGGTCCTGCCGGCTGGTCCACATGCCTAAGTTTTCCACCAGAAACTGACCGTTGTAATTCTGGCCATTGACGGTGACATTGACGACGCCGGCGTTGTTCCAGATTGCGGCATTGTTCCAGCGATCTGCCGTGCCTTGCACCGGCGCCGGAATAGGCGCGTTAAACCAGGCTACCCCGGCCGCAGGCGGCAATAAAGCGGCCACCTGCAGCAAAGTGCCTTCGGCCACCTGCTTGGCAATTTCACGGTCGTTCAGATTGGCGGCCATTTTTTCCTGCAAAGTGCTGCCGCGCATTGCGGTGACTGCCAATAAAGTGATGGCCACTAACATCAGCAGACTCAGCACCAGTGCCACGCCGCGTTGCTGGCCGAACAAATGGAAGCTTGCTGTTGATTGAATTCGCATAAACCAGTCCTCAATGATTACGCAGGTTGACGACCTGGGTAAAAGTCCGCATGCCTGCCGCCACCGGGTTGTCGTCATCTGC
Organism: uncultured Rheinheimera sp.; assembly: GCA_966252055.1. Classification (GTDB taxonomy): domain Bacteria; phylum Pseudomonadota; class Gammaproteobacteria; order Enterobacterales; family Alteromonadaceae; genus Pararheinheimera. Next base: position 18,740 of record CBINNO010000008.1, read on the forward strand.
GGCGAGTGTCAGGGTAGCCCGGATAGCAATCACCTGCTCCCAATCAGCGACAGCCGTTGCATCGACATAGTTGGCCGCATCACGCACCAGATACTGCAGCTGCAAATTATCGACATTGGCCAGGACCTCTTCGGTCTGCAGCTGCCCGCCGATCAGGGCAATCCGGTACAGCGAACTGCCGTTCGGGCCATTGCCGACATACCAGCCGACACTTTCCAGCGGCATCACAGTGCCGGCGTCCGGCGCGATGTTCTGTGGCACAGTGACGCCATTGGCGCCAAAGCCAAAATTGACCGACGCATTGCCCGGCGCACCGGGACCCACCGCATGACTGATGTTGTTACCGGCAATCGCCGTCACCTGAAAAATCACTGCCATGCGGGAGTCACAGGCAATCACAATGTCATTGGCGACAATGCCGGGCGTATTCTGATTGATCACCATCGGCGGCACTGCTGCAACATCATGTGAGACCACTGAAGCGGTCACGCCGCGGCCGTACATCAGTCTGACCCCGTCGGTGCCCGCCACTGGCGCTATACCGGCGGCAAAAGCCGGCACAGCGCCCTGTTCAAAGCCTTGCACGCCGCCAGTCCAGACGCCCCACCAGGGCATCGGTAAGTTCAGCACATTGACGACACGCGGGCTGAGCATGTTGCCACAACCGGAAAAACCGGCATTCATCACGTCCCGGCTCAACAGCTGGAAGCTGATTTGACTGGATTGTTGTGCCTGCATCAGTTGTTGTTGCACCTCAGATGTCCGCACGTTAGAGACATACACTGTCACCACGCCTGCCACCAGAAAGCTGCCCAGCACCATCGCGATCAGCAGCTCCGTCAGCGTAAAGCCCGCCGAATACCTTTTGCTGTCATGCTGCATGTCAGATCCTTACCTGTTGACGTAATGACATCGCGTTATTGCCACCCAGTGCTCTGGAATCGTCCCAGCTGACAATGACGGTGTAAGTGCGGGTGCCGCCGTTATAGGTGATTTCGCCACAACTGGTGTTGCGATCACCAAACGCCAGCCGGATCTCGCCAATCCAGTTCGCCCGCTCAACATTCTGCACCGAGCCTCCCGCGCTGTAAGCAGAACAGGTTTTTGCCATTGTGAACGCGCCTGTAGCAGCCAGAGTTGCATTGGCGCGGATCCGCTCGGCCATGTTGCTGCTCAGCAGCACCGCCATCGTCCGTTGATGCGCGCTCTGGCTATTTTTCAGATTGGCCGTTTGTAAGCCGGCAACGCCTAACAAACCAACAGCAAGGATCAATACCGCGATCAGGGTTTCAATCATGCTGAAACCACGCTGGGCGCCGCTGCAGTTTATTGCTGTCGTCATACGCAGTCCCCATCGCCGTTCTCGGTCGTCACACGCAGGCGGCCACCGGAGTTGAAATTGACCAGATAAATATTCGGATTGACGCTGACCGGGATACAGATGCGGATTTGGTCACTGAGCGGTGTATTGGCCCCAAAAGCCCGGATCAACCCTTGAGGATTAAAACGCAGCGCATGCTGTGCTCCTTGTAACACCGCGCCGGAGGTTACCACCAGTTGCGGGTCGACCAGCGTGCCTGTTCTAAGTACAGGACCGGTTTCCCCGCCGACCGCAGCACCGGCAGCCCGCACCAGCCAGCCCTGCCAGCCGTCGTCACCAGGCGCTGAACAAACCAGGCCATTACTGGTGTGGCAAAACAACACATTGGTATTGAGTCGGATGGCTTCTGAGCGCGCATACGCCAATGCATTCTGAATTTCCCGGCTTTGTGTATCAAGCTTGCCAGTGGCGCCAATGACCGACACGGCCGGGATCACCAAAGCCAAACCAATACCAACCACTATCATGGCCACTAACAATTCAATCAGGGTCACGCCGCGTTGTCGTGTCTGCGCCTGCATGTTGCATTCCTGTATCGGAGAAAAGAAAAAGGACAGCTTGCCCATTTTGCAAACAAAAGAAAGTGGATTCAAACCAGTGGTCGGGGAAAACTGACCGTTAGTCGGCGAGATGGCCGGACCAGAATCAGTCCGTCAGATCTTGTTGTGACAAACGCTCGCGCAGCAGCGCCAGTTCCCGCCGGCTGATTTCGGGCTGGCCGGCACAACCTCGCAGCAGCAGCCGATGCTCGCCATTGCTGCCACGGCAGATACCGCGGATGCGCGTGGCCAGTACCAGCGTATTGCGATGGACCCGCACCAGTTGCTGCGGATATTTCTGTTGCCACTGTTTCAGGCTGAGCTCGCTGAGCGCTTCGCCGCCGTCAAACACCAGCCGGACATATTTGTCTTCGGCCTGCAAATAACACAGTTCGGACAACGCGATGCTGCGCTGCTCGTTACCGATGCGAAAGCTGAGCCTTGGCTCCAGCGCTTTTTGCCGTTCCAGATGGGCTTTGGTGCTGACACCGAGCCGGTTCAGGCAATCCGCCAGTTGCGCGGCCGATACGGGTTTGAGCAGATAACCGGCCGGCGCGACCTGAAAGGCCGCCAGCGCATGCTGCGGATGCGCGGTGACAAACACCACGGCCGGCGGCGGCTGCAATTGGCCCAGCCTGGCGGCTGTCGTCAGGCCATCTTCTCCGGGCATCGCAATGTCCAGCAACACCAAGTCGGCACTGTGGCGGGCCGCACATTCCAGCGCCTGCTGGCCGTTTTCAGCTTCCGCTACCAGCTGATAGGCCGGATGGGCTGCCAGCAAGCGGGCCAGCCGGCTGCGCGCCAGCGGCTCATCATCGGCGATCACCACTTTCATCGCGCACCTGCCGGGCCAAGCGGTAACGTCAGCTTCAGGCCGTAGCTGTCGTCGGAGGGCGCCAGCGTCAGCCGGGCTTCATCGCCGTACATCAGCTCCAGTCGCCGGCGGATATTACCCAGCGCAATGCCATTGCCACCGGCATGCGGCTGGCCCTGGCCAACCGGGTTTTGCAGCAGGATAGTCAAGGCGTGCTGACTCATAGTCAGCTGTAACGAAATAACGCCCGGTTCGCTACGGGTTTCAATGCCATGGCGCACCGCATTTTCCAGCAGCGGCTGCAGCGTCAGGCACGGAATATTCAGTGCCGGCAGTTCGGCGGGAACCTGCCAGTCCAGCACCAGCCGTTGTTGTAAGCGCAGCTGCTCCAGCGCCAGATAACGGCGCGCCAGCTGTAAATCTTCTTCAAGGCTGATAGCGGTATCAGAATGCAGCGCCGCCCGGAACAGGCTGGCCAAATCAAGCAAGGCCTGCTCAGCCTGTTCAGGTTGCTGATGGATAAGTTCGGCTGCGGTGTTTAAGCTGTTGAACAAAAAATGCGGCCGGATCCGCGCCTGCAGCGCATCAAGTTCTGCCCGCGCCTGCGCGTCGAGTCGCAACCGCTGCTGCAGATACAAGGTCGCCAGTTGCAGCGCAATACCGCCGACCAGCAGGGTCATCAGCGCCAGTTGCAATAAAAAACCATGCAAAGTGCTGTCAACAATCCAGCCGGCACTGCTGAGAAATGGATAAGAAACCACCCCGACCGACAGGCTGAGTAACACCAGCATCAGCAGGATAAACCAGGCCAGCACGCCGGCACGCCAGTGCTGCCAGCGCCGCTGAAACAGGCAGAGCAACGCCAGCAACGGCAGCGTGACCCAATGAATATACAGCGAAATCAGCCCAAGCCTGGGCCAGAATTCAGTATCGACGCCCGGCACCAGCGCCAGCAAAGTGGCCAGCGCCTGCGCCAGGATCAGCACCCGCAGCACCACGTCACTGCGACAGAAAGCCGGCAGCAACTGGGCCGGCAGGATTGGCGGCGAATTAGCAGGAACCACTGGCATGCGAGAAGGGGCCCCGGCCATGCCAGTCAGCCTCAGCGCAGTTCGGCCGGTACCGCGAACACCACGTTCTCTTCGCGACCCGGATGTTCAATCACCTGACGACCACCCCAGGCCGTCAGCTGCTGTACCACTTGCTGCACCAGCACTTCTGGTGCAGAAGCGCCGGCCGTGACGCCGATGGCGCTGACGCCGGCCAGCCAGTCCTGCTGAATGTCAGCCGCTGTATCAATTAAATAAGAACGACAGCCCATCTTTTCGGCAAGCTCACGTAACCGGTTGGAGTTACTGGAGTTTTTGGCACCGACCACCAGCAGCAACTGCACCTTAGCGGCCAGTTCACGCACCGCATCCTGCCGGTTCTGCGTGGCATAACAGATATCGTCTTTGCGCGGGCCTTCAATGTCCGGGAATTTTTGGCGCAATGCGTCAATCACATCAGCGGTGTCGTCGACTGACAAGGTGGTCTGGCTGGAAAAACACAGCTCAGCCGGGTTTTTCACCTGCAGTTTTTCCACATCTTCAACCGATTCAACCAGATAAATGCCACCTTCCGGATTGTCGTACTGGCCCATAGTGCCTTCCACTTCCGGGTGGCCGGCATGGCCAATCAGGATACATTCGACGCCTTTACGGCTGGCGCGGGTGACTTCCATATGCACTTTGGTCACCAGCGGACAAGTGGCATCAAACACTTTCAGGCCACGCTGGCGCGCCGTTTCACGTACCGCCTGCGACACACCATGGGCGGAGAAAATGACGATATTGCCGTCCGGCACTTCGTCCAGTTCGTCAACAAAGACAGCGCCGGAACGGCGCAGGCCATCGACCACAAACTTGTTGTGCACCACTTCATGGCGGACATAAATCGGCGGTTCGTACAGCTCCAGCGCCCGCGAGACGATGCTGATAGCCCGGTCTACACCGGCGCAGAAACCACGGGGATTGGCGAGAAAAATGTCCATAACTAGTTGATTACCTCAACAATGTCGACGTTAAAGGTCAGCGTCTGACCAGCCAGCGGATGGTTAAAATCGACCGTCACTGAATCACCCACTACTTCACGGATCAGCCCGGGCAATTCAGCACCATCTGGCATGGTAAAGCCAATGATCATGCCCGGTTGGGCCGGTGCGTCCAGCGAAAACCGGCTGCGATCCACGTAATAGATGTTATCCGGGTTGGGCATGCCATACGCATCTTCCGGCGCCAGCGTGAACGTTTTTTTGTCACCGGCCACCAGGCCCAGCAACTGGGCTTCAAAAGCGGCAGACAAAGAACCGTCGCCCATCTGCAGCCTGGCCGGCTTATTATGCACACGGGTGCTCTCGGCGGCGCTGCCGTCGGCCAGTTTGATATCAAAATGAAAAATGACCGTACTGCGTGCACCAATCATTTGCGCTGTCCTTCCGGTTGTGACGCGCCTTCGCTTTGGTCGGCGCTGAAACTATCCCAAATCAATAACCCCGCCCCGACCGTGATGGCGCAGTCGGCGATGTTAAAAATCGGGTAATGCCAGTTCTGGTAATACACATGAATAAAATCAACTACATAGCCATAGAGGCTGCGGTCAATCAAATTGCCGATAGCGCCGGCGACAATCAGCGTCAGCGCCAGTGACAGTTTCCACTGCGTTTTTTGTAAACGGGCCAGCCAGACACTGAGCACCAGCGTCACCACCACCGCAATCCCGGTGAATAACCAGCGTTGCCAGCCGCCGGCATCGCCTAAAAATGAAAACGCGGCGCCGTAATTGCGGGCATAAGTGAAATTAAACACTGGCAATAATTCGACCGACTCACCAAGGCTGAAGTGGTTCAGCACCCAGACTTTGCTGAGCTGGTCGGCCACCAGCACCAGCAATACCAGCCACCAGAATCGCCAGCCTGTTTGGGTAAATAACTGCATCAGGCAAATTTCCTTTCTTCACCGGCCCCTTCGACGTTGTCGACACAACGCAGACAAATCAAAGGATGCGCCGGATTGGCGCCCACATCATGCCGATGGTGCCAGCAGCGGTCACACTTGGGCGCCGTTGAGGTCACCACTTGTACCGCCAGGCCTTTGACTGCGGTCGCAGTGGCATCCGCCGCCGGCGCGCCGGCAACCACTGTGGCGGTGGAGGTCATCAGCACAAAACGCAGTTCGTCGCCCAGCTGATTGAGCTGGGCGGCCAAGGCTTCATCGGCAAACAAGGTGACTTCCGCTTGCAGCGAAGCGCCGACTTTGCCTTCTTTACGCGCCACTTCGATGACTTTGTTCACTTCATCACGCACCGCCAGCAGCTGCTGCCAGAACTCGCCGGAGATTGGACCGGCCGGCACTTCAGAAAGGCCCTGATACCAGGTGCCGGTGAACACAAAAGTTTCAGTACGGGCAGGCAATGCTTCCCAGATCTCCTGCGCGGTGAAACTCATCACCGGCGCCATCCAGCGCACCATCGCCTCGATGATGTGGTACAGCGCCGTCTGGCAGGACCGGCGGGCATGCCCTTCGGTTTTGGCGGTGTACTGGCGGTCTTTAATCACATCCAGATAGAAACTGCCAAGCTCGACGGTACAGAAATTCATCAGTTTCTGGCTGACCAGGTGGAACTGATAATCGAGGTAATCGGCTTCGATTTCTTTTTGAAGTTCGCCCGCGCGCTGCACCATCCACAGGTCAAGTGCCACCAGTTGATCCATCGGCACTAAATCCGTTTGTGGATCAAAGCCATTGAGGTTGGCCAGAATAAAACGGGCTGTGTTGCGGATACGGCGGTATTTGTCGGCGGCGCGGTTGAGGATTTCATCCGACACTGTCATTTCGGAGGTGTAGTCGGTCGTTGCCACCCACAGCCGCAGAATGTCAGCACCCAGTTTGTTCATTACATCCTGCGGTGACACCACGTTGCCAAGCGATTTTGACATCTTGCGGCCTTCGCCGTCGACAGTAAAACCGTGCGTCAGCACTTGCTTGTAAGGCGCATGGCCTTTAATCGCAACACCGGTCATCAGCGATGACATAAACCAGCCGCGGTGCTGATCTGAGCCTTCCAGGTACATATCGGCTTGCGTCGCGCCGCCAAACTCAGGGCGCGGGTCAATCACGCAGGCATGCGTCACGCCAGAATCAAACCAGACATCCAGTGTGTCGGTCACTTTTATGTAATCCGCCGCTTCCTCGCCTAAAAGTTCTGCTGCGTCTAAATCAAACCAGGCCTGAATACCGGCTTGTTCAACTTTAACTGCAACCTGTTCCATCAGCGCTTGAGTGTTGGGATGCAAAGCGCCGCTGTCTTTATGAACAAACAGTGCAATTGGCACACCCCAGGTGCGCTGGCGGGAGATACACCAGTCTGGCCGGCCGGCAACCATGTTTTCAATGCGCTGCTGACCCCAGTCCGGGATCCAGCGGGTGTTGTCGATTTCTTTTAATGAAGTGGTACGCAGGCCAGCCTGATCCATGCTGATAAACCACTGCGGCGTGGCGCGGAAAATAATCGGTGTTTTGTGGCGCCAGCAATGTGGATAGCTGTGTTTGTAGGCTTTGTGCACCAGCAAAGCGCCGGCTTCTTTTAACGCTTCAACTACAGAATCGTTGGCTTTAAACACGTGCTGGCCGGCAAACAATGGCGTATCCGGCAGATAAACGCCGTTACCACCGACCGGGTTCGCCACTTCCAAACCGTATTTCTGGCCGACCACAAAGTCTTCCTGACCATGGCCTGGCGCGGTATGCACAGCGCCGGTACCAGAATCAGTCGTCACGTGGTCCCCCAGCACCACTGGCACTGTGAAGTCGTAAAGCGGATGGCGCAGCTGCACCAGCTCCAATGCTTCGCCTTTGGCAAAACCGAGCGCGTGGTATTTTTCAATGCCGGCTCGCGCCATCACGTCTTTGACCAGATCGGTCGCCAGAATCAGGCGTTCAGCGCCATTCGGGCCTTCTTCAACCTGTACCAGGCTGTAACTTAAGACCGCATTGAGCGCCACTGCGCGGTTGGCCGGAATGGTCCATGGCGTGGTGGTCCAGATCACCACAGAAATGACGCCTGTGCCGGCATGACCGGCCGGGTGATCGAATTTGTCGGCAACGGCTTCATCAACAACACGGAAACGCACGTCGATGGCTGGTGAGACTTTATCCTGATACTCCACTTCCGCTTCAGCGAGTGCAGAACCACAGTCGGTACACCAATGCACCGGCTTAAAGCCTTGATGTAAATGGCCATTTTCAATAATACGCGACAAAGAACGGATGATATTGGCTTCGGTCTGGTAATCCATCGTACGGTACGGATTGTCCCAGTCGCCGAGCACTCCCAGACGGATGAAATCTGTTTTCTGCGCTTCGATTTGTGTTTGCGCATAGTCGCGACATTTTTGCCGGAATTCAGCAGCGGATAACTTGACGCCCGGCTTGCCGTATTTTTTCTCAACCACCAGCTCAATCGGCAGACCGTGACAATCCCAGCCGGGCACATAAGGCGCATCAAAATCTGCCAGCGTGCGGGATTTGACGATAAAGTCTTTCAGGATTTTATTGACGGCGTGACCGATGTGAATATTGCCGTTGGCGTACGGCGGGCCATCGTGCAGGATAAAAGTCTTTTTACCTTTTTTCGCTGCGCGGATTTGGCCGTAAAGGTCGGCCTGAGTCCAGTTTGCTAACATCTGCGGCTCGCGCTGCGCCAGATTGGCACGCATCGCAAAAGCCGTATCCGGCAGGTTCAGGGTATGCTTGTAATCGCTCATCCAATAAATTCCGTAATGACTGTGCCAACGGCCATGGCCGACTGACTATTTATGAAGCTCAGCAGCAAAAAACTGCCGGGCCGCCGCGGCATCCCGTTCAATTTGTTGCTGTAATTCGGTCACTGAACTGAATTTCTGTTCAGCGCGGATCTTTTTACGCAGCACCACTTCAATCTGCTGGCCGTATAAATCACCTTTAAAATCAAAAAAATGCGCTTCCAGCTGTTCGACTCTGCCATGCACCGTCGGCCGAACACCGATATTGGCCACACCATGGAGCAAACCGCTGGCGGTGTGCGCTTCGACCGCATAAACGCCATGCAAGGGCAGTTTTTTCCGGTACAGCCAGACATTCGCCGTCGGAAACCCTAACTGTCTGCCCAGCTTTTCACCATGTCGCACCCGCCCCATCAATGAAAAAGGCCGGCCCAGCATGGCGGTCGCATTGTCCAGCTCGTCAGTCGCTAACGCTTCGCGAATGAGGGTACTGCTGACTCGGTGTTCCTGCAGTTTCAGGCTGGCGGTCGGCGTCAGACCAAAACCAAACCGACTGGCCGCTTCCTGCAGCAAGGCATAATTGCCGCTGCGGTTTTTGCCAAAACAAAAATCATCGCCAACGATCAGATGCCGCACCCCGAGTTTTTCCAGCAATAAGTGCTCGATAAAATACTCAGGTTGCTGGCTGGCGAAGTCACGATCGAATTTGACGCACAACAACCGGTCCAGCCCAAGACTGGCCAGCCAGTGGTACTTTTCGCGAAAACGAGTCAGCCGGGCTGGGGCCGCCGCCGGATTAAACAGCTCCAGTGGCTGCGGTTCAAACACCATCACTACGGCCGGCAGTTGCAGCTCTGCCGCCAGCTGGCGCACTTTGGCCAGCACCGCCTGATGCCCGAGATGGACGCCATCAAAGTTGCCAATAGTCAGCACACAGCCCTGATGCTGTGGCTGAATATTCTGCAGGCCACGAATCAACTCCATCCGTTTGCGCTTCTCTGTCTTGCTGTCTAAACGGCCGATTATAACGTCATCCCTGCTGACTTTCAGCAATAGTTTGGCGTTTAAGATCCCGCCCCCTGACACCAAACAGCCACAGCGCAACAAAATAAACCGGCACAGCCGCCAGCACCAGCAACCCGACAACTTCGGCCCGGCCGGCAAAATGACTTTGCCGCAAACTTGCCACATCCGGCAGCAGGTAAGCCAGCAGCGCGGCCATCACCAGACCCGCGGCCAGGGCTCTGGCGATCAACAACAGCGTATGGCGGGAGAGCCGGTAAATATCAGCTTTCTTCAGCCCCTGATATAACAACCAGGCATTCAGAGCCCCGGACAATGTGGTCGCCAGCGCCAGGCCCACGTAGCTGATAAAAGGCGCCAGCAGCAGGTTAAACACCATATTCGCCGCCATCGCGATAATGCCGATGCGCACCGGGGTTTTGATGTCCTGCCGGGCGTAAAATGCCGGAGCCAGCACTTTAATCAGCATCAGCGGTAACAAACCGATGACATAAGCAATCAGGCTCCAGCTGGCCTGACTGGCGTCTTGCACCGTGAATTTGCCGTGAGCGAATACCGTCAGCAGGATGGGCTCTGCCAACATCAGCAGGCCAAACATCGACGGAATACCAAGCAGACAAATCAACCCAATGCCCCAGTCCATAGTGGCACGAAAATCTTTTTGGTTATCCAGTGCATGCAGCCTCGACAAACTGGGCAGGATCACGGTCGCAATGGCGATACCAAACATGCCCAATGGAAACTCCAGCAGACGGTCTGAGTAATACAACCAGCTGACCGAACCATCTTGCAAAAACGAGGCGATAATGGCATCGAGCAGCAAATTAATCTGACTGACCGACACGCCAAACAGCGCCGGGATCATCAACTTACGGATCCGCACAATGTATTCGTCGTGCCAGGCCCAGCGCGGCAACACCAGCAGGCCGGCTCTGGCCAGAAAAGGCAGCTGAAAAATAAACTGCAGCAAACCACCGAGGAAGACGCCCCAGGCCAATGCAGTTGCCGGGCTGTCCGTCTGTGGCGACAACCAGATCGCAGCGCCTATCATCGCGATATTCAGAAATACCGGGCTGAATGCCGCCACCGCAAATTGGTTGTAAACGTTCAGCACAGCGCCGGAAAGCGCGACAAAAGTGATAAACCACAGATATGGGAAGGTAATTCTTAAAAGCGCACTGGCCTGCTCATATTTGACAGCATCTGGCCCGCCACGCAGGTAATCCTCAAACCAGCCCATGCCAAACAATGCCATCAGCACAGGCGAGCCCAGCATCGCCAGTAACGTGACGCCTGTCACAATCAGCCCCAGCGTGCCAGACGCTTTGGCCATCAGTTCGCGCACCGCATCGTCACCGTGGCGGGCTTTGACTTCAGAAAGAACCGGCACAAAAGCCTGTGAAAATGCGCCTTCAGCGAACAGACGTCGCAGAAAATTTGGGATCCGGTTCACCATCAGAAAAACGTCAGCGGCGGCACCAGCCCCCAACACATTGGCTGTGACCACGTCCCTGACCAGGCCCAGAATCCTCGAAATGAAGGTCATCAGACTGACAATCAGGCCAGATTTCAACAACTTTGCAGACAAGATAAACTCCGTGTTTTTCTGTTGGCGCTATTGTCACCAAAGCGCCCGGCGAATGCCAGCACGGCGCGGTTTTTATTACGGTTAAATTCCTGTCAAACAGCCGCAAAAGCATTTGACACAGGGCGATAAAATAGGCATATTATGCGGCCTTTAAAGAGTCCCGGTTTAGTTTTTAGGAGTGTTACCTTGGCTAACATTAAGTCTGCTAAGAAACGCGCTATTCAGTCAGAAAAGCGCCGTCAGCAAAACGCAAGTCAGCGCTCAATGATGCGTACTTTCATCAAGAAAACCTACGCAGCAGTACTGACCAATGATGCAACAGCTGCACAGGATGCCTTCAAAAAGATGGTTCCAGTGCTGGATCGTATGGCAGACAAAGGTCTGATCCATAAGAACAAAGCTGCTCGTCATAAGTCACGTCTGAATGCTCACGTCAAAGCATTAGTCGTTGCTGCTTAATTGACCTGCTAACAAGAAAACGCCGAAAGGCGTTTTTTTGTGTCTGCTGTTTTATCTGATTGAACTTCAAGTACTTACTTGTTGTTTTTATCGGTCAGAAGCACCAGACAGCTCGAGTAGAAAATATAAAAAAACCAGCCTTTCGGCTGGTTTTTTCATTGAAATCCTTTTTCAGGCAGCTTTTGCGCAATACAACGAATGCATCAACCCAATGACTGCCTCAGCTTCCTTACTATTCATGCTGTAGAACACTGTTTGTGCTTCTTTGCGTGTTTTGACCAGCTTATTGCGACGTAACAGCGCCAAATGCTGCGATAATGCTGACTGGCTAAGCCCCAGCTTCTCGTTCATTTCGCCTACAGATAATTCACCACTGAGCAAGTGGCAAAGAATCAACAGTCGGCGTTCATTCGATACTGCTTTCAGTAACTTCACCGCTTTAGCCGAGTTATTCATCATATCTTGTAAGTTCATATCGCTCATACCGTGCATGTCTAGACGTCTCATTATCTATCAGCCCAATCACCGCTTACAATAGAAAAGCTAAAAAAACCGGCTATTTTCTTCTAATTAATTAACTTATAAATAAATATTTATAAACAAAAGCCGGGCGCACTTTCATTTCTATCTGCATAACGTCTTGTCGTGCCTGGGTTCTGCCAGGTTTTCGCATTATATCTTGCTAATTAAGTAAGGCCGAACCCACAAAATGTTAACTTTTGTGTCATTCGGCCAGTATCGAAGAAAACGGGCTGTGTGGCGCTTCTGATGACAGATCGGCCTGTGCTAAATTGGTTCTTTATCTCCGGATCAAGCGACTCAAATGAAAAACCTGCACAACCTGCTAATGCTCGCGCTATTTACACCGGCATTGTATGCCAACACCCCCGTCCAGCCATTACCCCTGAGCCCTCAGCTGGCTTATCAGCTGGTCGAAAGCCTGACGACTGAAGTAGGCCCGCGTATAGCAGGCAGCCCCGGCGACCGTGCGTCCGTGCAATGGGCGACCAGCCAGATGAAAAGTCTGGGCTTTGACAAAGTCTGGACGGAAGAGTTTGTCACCCCCTATTGGCAGCGCGGCCAGGCCCGACTGGAAGTTCTGACGCCGTTTCCACAATCTTTGGTGTTGACGGCATTAGGCGGCTCTGTTGGTACCCCCGCCAATGGTATTGATGCCACAGTGGTCCAGTTTGACAGCCTGGAAGCCCTGCTCGCTGCGAAGTCAGAGCAGGTCAAAGACAAAATCGTCTTTATCAACAAAGCGATGACCAAAGACCGCGCCGGCTCTCAGTACGGCAAAGTTGTCGGTGCCCGCGCCAAAGGTGCTGTGGATGCTGCGCGGCTTGGCGCGAAAGCGCTGATTATCCGCTCAGTCGGCACCAGCGCGAACCGTTTTGCCCACACGGGTAAAATGAGCTACGACCCGGCGGTCCCTAAAATCCCTGCAGTGGCCATTTCAGCACCGGATGCTCAGCAACTGGCGCGTATTCTGCAAAAAGCGCCGGAAGCAAAACTAAAACTGCAGATGGACAATCAGCAAACCGAAGATGCCATCAGTCACAATGTAATTGGCGAAATTACCGGCTCTGAGCGGCCCGACGAAATCGTGCTGATTGGTGCGCACCTCGATTCTTGGGACCAGGGCACCGGAGCGCTTGATGATGGCGCCGGAGTCGGGTTGGTGATGGCCACTGCCGCTTTGCTGAAAAAAGAAGGACAGCCCAAACGGACTATCCGGGTTGTACTATACGGCAATGAAGAAGGCGGTCTGGTTGGTGCCCGTGCTTACGCAGCCCGCCACGCCAAAGAACTGAGCAAGCATGTGCTGGCATCAGAATCAGACTTCGGTGCCGGTCGCATCTGGCGATTCGAAACCCGCTTCGGCGCCAGCGCACTGCCGTTTGCCAAACAAATTCAACAGCAGCTGGCGCCGCTCGGAATTGAAGCCGGGGGCAACGATGCTTTCGGTGGCCCCGACGTTTCTGTCTTAAAAGCACTCGGAGTGCCTGTCGTGACGCTGGAGCAGGATGGTACCGATTACTTTGATTATCACCACACGCCAAACGACACGCTGGATAAGGTTGACCCGGCGGCACTTGAACAAAACCTGCAGGCTTGGCTTATCATGACACGCGCGGTGGCGAATTCAGCCCTCGATTTACGTAAATAACACGCAGCACTTTATTAAGATGAGAAGAGCCGGCTATTGCCGGCTCTTTCTTACTGATGGGCCTGCATCCCCTGCCGTCAGCCAGCAGCTCTCTGAAAATGGCGACTGGGTCTGCGCTGCAAAGCCCGTAAAGTCCAGACTTGCAAGCCAATCACGGTGAGTATCACGGCCGATGGATACATATACAGATTATCACTGTACACCATTAAGCTGACCCCAAGCGCCAGGTAGCTGAATGGCAGCATTTCGTAACACCAGAATGGCAACAATCCGTCCTGCAATGCGCCAAGCCGGTGACGAGTGCGGCGATGACGCGAGCGCTCAATCCAGACGAAAGCACCGGCACAAACAAACACCAGCGCAGAAATCAGTGCATAGGGATGCCTGACTCCACATAAAATACCAAGGCCGACCGCAATATAGAGGTATGGCAGGCTTTCATACACCCGTTGTGGCAACATCAATTTCGCTCTCCTTCGCAACACATTTGGTTACATCAACTCTTTTGCAGTCTAGCTCAACAGCTGCAGGCTGCCAGTCACCGGATGATTTCTGTCTCAAAGGTGATTTTGCTGGCGCTGAGCACGTATAATCTGCGTCTGTTTATTGAGATTTGTACCTGATATGGCTCAAGACGATTTAGAAATGTTTCTGCAGGAAATGGCCGGAGTCAAACGCCTCAGTGCCGATGTGCTGGCAGAAGAAAATGGCAACACCAATCCGACTCTTGCCCAACTCGCCCGCCGCAAAGCTGCGGAACAGGAGCCGGAGTACGATGCGAATTACCTGAGTATGGAGTATGTCGATCTGGTGAAACCGGACGAAGTACTGGCCTACAAAAAAGACGGTGTACAGGACGGTGTCTACCGCAATCTGCGATTAGGTAAATATCAGGTGGATGCAACGCTGATGCTGCTTGGAAAAACCCTGACCGAAGCACGCTCTGCATTGTCGCAATTTGTGCTGGACTGTCATCAGCGTGGTATTCGTACTTTATTGATCCATCATGGCATGGGGCGCGACAGTAAGCCGCATCCGGCCATCCTGCGCAGCTATACCTTTAAGTGGCTACAACAAATTCCACAGGTACTGGCCTGCCATACTGCTTTAAAGCCTCATGGTGGCTATGCCGCGACCTATGTGTTGCTGCAGAAAAATGCCGAGCAAAAAAGAGAAAACCGCGAGTTACATCAAAAACGCTGAGCAGCGGCCTGCGATGGCAGCCTGGGCACAGCAATCAGGCTGCAGGAACTGCTGACTTAATAAAACAACACCGCCGCTTCGGCACTGGTCAGCAGCGCAGACAGCGCCATCAACACCACCAAGACGGCAATGACACTGAAGCCAAAACCACGACTGGACGCTTTGCGCATGTCGGAATCCCTTTTTTTGCTTTTATCCGGGTTCAATGAAGGTGCACCCAATCGAGATGTCGGTCACGCGACCTGCACAGATCAAACGGATCTGCTGACTTCAACTTGGGATCTTTGTCAGTTTATGCGCTTTGCCCGAAGATCACAACAGTTCTAACCAGCTGATCCGGTTGTTTATTTACAGTTCTTACCGAAAGCGTTGCAGCCTGCTGTGAACATAAGGTGCCGCCAATGAAGCGCTTTCAAAATCTGGCGGTACTTCAGCGGGCTCGATGGTCTCGCCGGTCACGACAAATCCGGCTTTACGGTAGGTATTTAACGCCGACGGATGATCGTCGCTGCAGGTATGCAGCCAGACCCGCCCTGATGTCCATTGCTGCGCCAGTGCAATGGCAGCTTTTGCCAACGGCGCGCCGAGTCCCTGGCCAATAAAGGCCGGTAACAGACCGAAAAACTTCACTTCAACACTGTCAGCATCTTCAGGGTGGCGCCACAACTCGATAAAGCCTGCGGGTGTGCCTTGCTTGTACAACACCCAGGTACGCACCTGTTGTAAAGTGAGATAATCCAGCCAGTCCTGATAGGTCCAGCTGAGCCGGCTGTACCAGCGCCACGGCGCACCGACGGCAGTGAACAAAAACTGACTGAGCTCCGGACTGGGCACTTGCGCTTCCTGTAACCAGGCCCCGGCCGGCCAGTCCGGTGACGCCAGAGTCGGCCCCTGATATTGCATAAACCAGGTGATCACCTGCCCGGGCCCGGCAACGCCCATCAGCGTTGCGGTATTCTCTGTGACTTGATTCATCGACTGCTATCCTGATGACCGCCCATGCCAGCTGGCACCTGCTTATTTAGTTCTGATCCTGCTCAAAAGCGCGGCAATGTGCTGCTGTGCATCTGAGGTTTGTAAAGATTGAAATTGCTGGCGAAATTCATAAGCCACCGCATCGTCCTGCCGGTAGCAGGTGCGCAGTTTCAGCATCGAGGTTTTGGTTTGACGCACCAGTTCAGTCGGTAAAGCCGCCAGCGGCGCCGCCAGTTGACGGGCACGGGTCAGCAACACTTCTTCGTCGAGCAACTCTTTAACGAAACCACAAGAAAGCGCCTGCTGCGCGGACAACCGTTCGCCGCAAAAGATCATCGATGCCGCCTGTTGCCAGCCGACCTGCTGCGGCAGCAACCAGCAATGACCACCGCCCGGATGGATCGCCAGATTAAAAAACCGGCTCTCAAACCAGGCATCCGGGCTGGCCAGCCGGATGTCACACGCCATCGCCAGATTCAGACCCGCCCCCAGCGCCGGACCATTCACCAGTGCAATCGTCAGCAAAGGGCTGTGGGCGACCGACGTGAACGCCGCATAAATTTGCTGCAGTTCTTCCCCTTCGCCCTGACTGGCGTCCAGCAACGCCTGTAAGTCGGCGCCTGAGCAAAAAGCACCTTGGCGGCCAGTGACCGCCAGCGCTTTAATTTCCGGATCGCGACTGAGTCCTTCGACCGCCTCTGCGATGGCGAGAGCCGAATCCGGCGTCAGCAGATTCCGTTTCTCTGCGCTGTTGAGCGTCAGCACTGCTAAATGCTGATGAATATCCAGTGTAAAAGCAGCCATCAGTACCCTCTTTTGCGATCGGTCAGATTCAGCATGGGCTGACCGCAGCGGACTCTGCGGTAATTCTCGGCAATTTGCGCCACTGCGGTTTGCGCATTGGTCACCGCGGAAATATGGGGGGTCAGCATCAACTGTTCATGTTGCCAGAACGGATGTTCGGCCGGCAAGGGTTCAGTGCGAAACACATCCAGACAGGCCGCCGCCAGCTGACCACTCGCCAGCGCAGCCAGCAACGCATCGTCATCGATGACAGCACCGCGGGCGACATTGACAAGAATAGCGCCGCGCTTACACATCGACAGACGCTCGTCATTGAGCAGGTTTTCAGTCTGGGCAGTCAGCGGCAGCAGGCAAATCAACACATCGGCGCCGGCAACGGCCGATTGAAAGCCGCTGTCGCCATCAAAGCAGTTAACCTCTGCCAGTTGCTTCGGCCGGGCGGACCAGCCTGTCACTTTGTAGCCCTGCCGGGCAAAATGCTGCGCTGTCGCAGCGCCGAGTTCACCAAGCCCCAACACACAAATCTGCTGCAGTTTACGGGCTGAACGCGGTTTCCACTGGCATTGTCGTTGCTGCGCGCCGAACTCGTCAAAGCGCAGCCGGTAATAACTGACTACCGTCTGCAGGTAATCGAGCATCGATTGTGTCAGGTGCGGGTCGACAATTCTGGCCAGCGGCAAATCCGGCAAGGTTGGGTCGGTCAGGATGCTGTCCACACCAGCGCCGAACGACTGCAAGGCCTTTAAGTTCGGCAGGTTGTTCAGCGCTCCGGGCGGCTGGCGCCAAACAACGGCAAATTCAACGGCAGCCGGATCTGTCAGCTCAGGCCAGATCTGCAGCGGCGTATCCGGTAACTGTTGCTGCAAAGCGGCCACCACCGCATCCAGTTTCCGATCGGGAATAATCAGCGCAATGCTCATATCAGATCCTTTTATTGGGACGGACATTTTAGTGCTTTTTCCACTTCATTGTGCCCGATTCAGTCGGAATTAAATGGAAAAAGCACTAGTCGCAGCCTGCCCGACGGGACCAGCGCCGCGCGCGCAAAAATTCAGCAAACTGCCATAAATCTGCGACCTGATTGTCATACAGCCTGCTTAGCCTTGGCGACATACAGCGCCAAATCCCGCCGGCGGGCGGCCCACTTGTGGAGTGTCCTGATGTTAAATGTTGAACAGGTTGTCGAACGTCATCTGCCGCAACTGAATGAAAAACCCTGGCTGGCCAGGCCTGTCAAAGGCGCGCTGAAACATCTGCTACATGAAGATGACTTTGTCCGCTTCGGTCAGCAGTATCCGCATCTGCGTGGCCTCGATTTTGTTGAGCAGGTGCTGGATTATTTCAGTTTCCGCTTTCAGGTGCGTGACAACGAACTGGAACGTATTCCCAGCCACGGCCGCGTGGTGATTATTGCCAATCACCCGATTGGATCGCTGGATGGTCTGGCACTGATTAAGCTGGTGTCTGACATCAGGCCTGATGTCAAAGTAGTGGCCAATCAGCTGCTTTCGAGCATCAGCGCGCTGGAAAGCTTGCTGTTGCCGGTCAATAACATGCAAGGCAGCACTGCACGCAGCCTGCTCGACAACATCGGCGCCCAGCTCGCCGGCGAAGGCGCTGTGATTATTTTTCCGGCCGGCGAGGTGTCACGATTACAACCCAATGGCGTCCGGGACGGCAAATGGCATGGCGGTTTTATCCGCTTTGCCCGCGCCGCTAAAGCGCCAATTTTGCCTGTCTACATTGATGCCCGTAATTCGTTGCTGTTTTATGGCGCCTCGATGCTGTACAAGCCGCTGTCGACCATGCTGCTGGTACAGGAAATGTTTAAACAAAAACATAAACATATCAGTCTGCGCATCGGCGAAATCATCCCTTGTGACAGCTATGCCGACTTACAGCTGGACCCTAAAACGCTGGTCAAACTGTTTAAGAAACATCTGTATCGCCTGGCCAAAGACAAAAAGCCGCTGCTGAAAACGCAGTCTGCCATTGCCCACCCGGAAGAGCGGCAGGCGCTGAAAAAAGCCATTCGCCAGTGTCCGCTGCTGGGCCAGACCGCTGATGGCAAGCACATCTATTTGTATCAGCCATCACAGGACCAGCCTGATGCCAGAGCTGTGCTGCTGCGTGAAATTGGCCGGCTGCGCGAAATCGCCTTTCGGGCCGTCGGCGAAGGCACCGGTAAAAGGCGGGACACCGACAAATACGACAGCTACTACAGCCAGCTGATTTTATGGGACCAGGACGATTTGGAAATTGTCGGCGCCTACCGGTTTGCCGAAACCGCCCAGGTCATCGCAGAACACGGGGAACAAGGCCTCTACACCGCATCGCTGTTTCGTTTTGGTCCCCAGCTGGCGCCGGTGTTGGCGCAAGGGCTGGAACTGGGCCGCAGCTTCGTGCAGCCGCGCTATTGGGGCAAACGCAGTCTGGATTATCTCTGGTACGGCATTGGCGCTTACCTGAAACAGCGGCCGCAGCTGCGTTATCTGTTTGGTGGCGTCAGTTTGTCCAACAGTTACCCCAAAGCGGCACGGGATTTACTGGTGTACTTTTACACGCTGTATTTTTCCAAGGAAGATGACAGCGCATTGCCCAATCAGCCTTATCAGCTGGATCATCAGACCATGCTGCAACTGCAGTTGCAGTTTAGCGGCGACAATTACAGCGAAGACTTTGTCCAGCTGAAGCATTTGCTGGCCAACATGGGGGTGGCTGTGCCCACCTTATACAAACAATACAGTGAAGTGGCCGAACCCGGCGGTGTGCAGTTTTTAAGTTTTGGCGTCGACCCGGCCTTTGCCGATTGCATCGACGGCCTGGTGCTGTTGGATTTACAACAACTCAAACCACAAAAGCGGGCCCGTTATCTGGGCGCTGACAGCGTCAGCTGAATGCCGGCGCAAAAACAAAGGGCGGGGCCATCACAGCCCCGCCCTTCTCTTATGCTCAATTTACGCCTGCGGTTGTTTGATTTTCGAGCCAACCAGGCCGTAATAACAGATATAGACGTAACACAGCACCGGAATAATAAAGCTCAGTTGCAGACCAATGGCATCGGCCAGCACGGCCTGTAACACCGGCACCAGCGCGCCACCGACAATCGCGGCACACAACACGCCACTGCCGTTACTGGTGTAACGACCCAGGCCCGTCACCGCCAGACTGAAAATGGTCGGGAACATGATGGAGTTAAACAGGCCCACCAACAGCAGCGCCCACATGGCAAAAGCACCGCTGCTGACAATCGCCAGCAGCACCAGCACCGCCGCGGCCACCGCATTAAAAGCCAGCACTTTGCCGGCCGCAATTTTTTGCATCACCGCCGCACCGATAAAGCGGCCAACCATAGCGCCGCCCCAGTAGTAGCTGAGCATTTTCGCCGCTTCCACTTCCGGCAAACCGGCAATATGCGGCTCGCCCATAAAGTTGACCAGATAACTGCCAATCGACACTTCGCCGCCAACATAGACAAAAATACCGATAGCCCCTAACACCAGATGGCTGTACTGCCAGGCAGAACCAGGGTCAGCATTCACTTTTTCGTCGACATGATGCTCGTCAACTGTTGGCAGTTTCAAAAATGCGAAGATCACCGCCATCAGTACCAGGGCACCCGCCAGCATCAGATAAGGCAGCTGCACGGCTTCGGCTTCCTGCTGCTTGAATTCAGGCGTACCAGCGGCGGCCGTCACGGCACCGATAATCATCAGGCTGCCAAACCAGGGGGCAATGGTCGTCCCCAGTGAGTTGAACGCCTGGGTCATCGACAAGCGGCTCGATGCCGTCTGCACCGGCCCCAGCGCTGTCACATAAGGGTTTGCCGCCACTTGTAAAATGGTGATGCCGGCCGCCAGCACAAACAGCGCGCCAAGGAACAAGGCATAGGTTTTGGAAGTCGCCGCCGGATAAAACAACACACAGCCGGCCGCAGCGATCAGCAGCCCCACGACAATACCGCGCTGATAACCGGCGCGTCGTACCAGCAAGCCAGCCGGTAAAGACACCAGAAAATAAGCGCCAAAGAAACAGAACTGCACCAGCGACGCCTGCGTGTAGGTCAGGTCGAACACATTCTTCAGGTGCGGGATCAAAATGTCATTCAGACAAGTGATAAAACCCCAGATAAAAAACAAAAAAGTCAGGCTGGTCAGGGCGAAACCATGGTTCTGCCCACTGGCGCCCGAACTGGCGGTGCCGACGGATGGTGTTGTAACTGACATACAATTTTCTCTTGTTATGGAATGTCTATCCTGTGTGTCGCCCAACAAGAATATTGCGGTCTCTCCCCCGTCTCTGCCTGCACAGCAACGGCCCGCGCCTTGTTTAAGCTTTCCGTACTATACGCATCAAATAGCTGATTGCAAATGACCCACAATGTCATACGTATGTAAGTTTCCAACATTTCAGCGTATTTCCGTCGTTTTTGCGCCGTGGCGTGCTGCCAGCAGCAAAGTTTGTTCTGTATCAAACTTTGCCGGTGAAACCGCGCTTGCAGCGGTAAAAGCTTGATCCAGCCCAAAGTTTTGCCCGCCACAACGCGCACAATGGCGCCAGTTCACGAAGCAGCCTTGAAGGAAGACATCATGAGAACATCAGGCAAACTGACATTACTGGCGCTGGCCACTTTCGCCGCATCTGCCTCTGCCAATTTTTCGGTCAATGTCGGCGCCATTACTGTTGCGCCCAATGACAGCAGCAGTTCATTAAATGTGGTGGAGAGCGTGGCGAAACTGCCGGCGGGTTCTACCGCAGTGTCGGTCAATAACAACACTCAGCTCGGCATTACGCTGGACTATCGGCTGAACCCAAACTGGACACTGGAGCTGATTGCCGCCACCCCATTCAGCCATGACCTGAAAGTCAAAGGCTCCGCCATTGACGGCCTGGACATTGGCAAGACCAAACATTTACCACCGACGCTGATGGCCCAGTATCACTTCGACACCGACAGTAACTTCGACCCTTTCGTCGGCGTGGGCCTGAACTACACCAAATTCTTCGACGAATCAGCATCCGGGGCGTTAAAAAGCACGCTGCAGGCGCTGAAAGTGACCACCGCCAGCGATGATGTCGACCTGAAGCTCAAAGCCAGCTGGGGTTTGGCACTGCAGGCCGGCTTTAATTACAAGCTGTCGGACAACTGGGGCCTGCACGGCGCCGTCAGCAAAATGGACATTGATACCACAGGCCGGGTGCTGGTGAATGGCAACACCATTCAGAGCGTGGATGTGGATATAGATCCTTGGGTCTGGATGCTCGGCGTGCGCTGGAGCATATAAAGTTTTATCCTGCGGCAACAGGATAAAAACACCGGCCGGGACTGGCAGCAACGCAGTATTGCAACAATGCAAGTTCTGGCAGTGGGACGGCAAACCCGTTGCCTGGGCCGGTGCGAAATAAGGGGGAACCAAACAGCGGCTTCGGCCGCTGTTTTTTTATCATCAGCCGCCTGATGTTACAGCAGGTTGCAATTGCAAAGCGGGCAAAGTGACGACCCGCTCAACGGACGCAATGGTTTCCGGCCGATGGGCGATGACAATCCGGGTAATCGCCAACTGGCGAATGGCCTGATTGACAGCCTGCTCAGTCGCACTGTCCAGGTGGCTGGTGGCTTCATCCAAAAACAAGATGCGCGGCTTACGGTATAAAGCCCTGGCCAGCAGCAGCCTTTGCTTCTGCCCGCCGGACAGACTGGACCCCATATCACCAATCAGGCTGTGGTAACCCATCGGCAGCTGTTCGATGTCATGGGCAATACAGGCGGCTTGCGCACATTGCTGCAGCCAGGCCTGATCAACCTGCTCGGCAAAACCGCAGATATTGTCGCGGATACTGCCCGACAACAACTGGTCATCCTGCATCACAGCGCCAATCTGGCTGCGGTACGCCGACAAGCCATATTCACGCAATAACTGACCATCCACCCGCACTTCACCGCTACTGGGTTCCAGCAGCCCCAGCATCAGTTTCATCAGCGTGGTTTTGCCACAACCGGAGGGCCCGACCAAAGCGACCGATTCGCCGGCGCGGATCTGCAGGCTGACATCCTGCAGCACGGCCGGCGCCAGTTCGCTGTAGCGGAAACTGACCTGCCGGACAGACAGCTCCCCCGTCAGCGGCGCTGGGCTTAGCTGCTTACCGGCGGTTTGCTCTTTGGTCGTCAGGACCACATCGGATAAACGTTCAAAATGCAGGCTCAGCATGCGGAACTGCAGATACTTATCAATCAGCCGGTGCGCCCGCTCGACAAACTGGCCCCGATAAGCCAGAAACGCAAACAACATGCCGGTACTGAAGCCGCCCTGCAATACCGCCTGAGCGCCAAAATAAATCACCAGCAGGTACTCGAGGCCGGCCAGTAAACGCTGCGCCGACTGATAACTGAGCTGGAACAGGCCCAGCCGGATGCCCTGATTGAGCGTATCCACGTATAAATGTTGCCACTGCGCTTCGCGGCGCGCTTCACCGCCGAATAATTTCAGCGTCTGCATCGCCCGTACTGTTTCTATCTGATAACTGTGTTCACGGGCCTGCAATACCAGCTGCTGCTCAGAAATGCGCCGGTAAGCCGGATACAACGCCAGTCTGAGCAACACATACAAAGCGGCAAAACCCAGTACCAGCAACATCAGCGGCAGACTGTACAGCGCCAGCAACCCCAGCAACAGGACGCCCATCAGACCGTCGATCAGCGCCTCGAGCATGCCACTGGTCAGCAGGTCCCGCACTTGTTGTAACGAGGTAAATCGTGACAGCACATCGCCGATATGACGTTTTTCAAAATAACTGAGCGGCAGCCGCAGCAGGTGATGGAACAGATTGGTTGCCATCTGCAGATTCAGCGTGTTGCCAAACTGCACCAGCATCCAGCCACGCAGCGCCTGACTGAGAACTTCCAGCCCCAGCACCAGGCCAAAACCCAACAGCAGCACCTGCAGCAATTGCCTGTCACTGCTGACCAGCACATCGTCGACCACCAGCTGAATATAATAAGGCGCCGCCATGCTAAACAGCTGCACCAACAAAGATAACGTCAACAGCAAGGCCAGACTGCGTTTAAAGCCGACCAGCCGGCTCCAGAAATCGCGAAAACCGATGCGCCCGCTGGCGGCTCTGGCTTTAAAATCCTGCAGCGGCGTCAGTTCCAGCGCCACGCCGGTGAAATGTTCGGACACTTCCGCCAGACTCAGCCGGCGCACGCCGACGGCAGGGTCGTGGATCTCGCACCAGCCACGCCGCACCGATTTAAGCACGACAAAATGATTCAGATCCCAATGCAAAATCGCCGGTTTTTGCAACTGAGCAAGCTGCTCGAGCTCGATACGCAAAGCGCGCCCCGACAGTTGCAGCTGCTCAGCAAATTGCAGCAAGTCCGCCAGGGTGGTGCCAGCCAGCGACACCGAAAAGCGCTGGCGCAGCTCGACCAGATTCCAGTGACTGCCATAATAAGCTGCCACCATGCCCAGACAGGCCAGGCCGCATTCGGTGGCTTCGCTTTGCTGCAACATCGGCAAACGGGCGCCGGAAAACAAAGAAAAATGCATACCGGCCGTCATCAAAGTTGTCCTCGCAGGCTGTAAATCGGGTCAAACAGCCACTGCAGTAACGTCTGGCGTTCAGTGATTAAATCAGCCTGCAGCGTCATGCCGGCCTTCAATGGCAATTGACGCTGATAAGCGCTGATCTGCTGCGCCGGCAGCCGGACCCGGACGCGGAAACTGGGGCCGCTGAGCACAAAATCACTGACATCGGCCGGCAGCAACACCGTTTCGCTGACTTCGGTCACCTCACCGCTGAACACACCAAAACGCTGATAAGGATAAGCATCGTAGCGCAGCCGCGCCTGCTGGCCCTGCTGTAAAAAGCCGATGGCCGACGTCGGTACATACAGGACAGCTTCCAACTGTTCATCGAGTGGCAACAAGGTCAGCGCCACCTGCCCTTGGGCCTGCCACTGACCGGCCTTGACCTGTAAAGCACTGACCCGGCCATCGGCCGGCGCCACCAGCGTGGTCGTTTGCTGCACGTTGAGCTGCGCCTGGCGGGCCGTTTGCTCAGCGATTTGATTTTCCAGCTGGCTGAGTTCTGTTTGCTGCAACAGTGGCAATTGTGCGGCCGCCGATTGCTGCTGACGCTGTTCGGCCTGCAGCTGCAAGCGGGCCGCCTGCAGCTGTTGCTCCTGTTGTTCCAGTTGCAACAAACTATCTTGCTGACGATTGATTTCCAGCTGCGAGATATAGCCGGTGCCGGCCAGTTTTTTCAGCTGGGTGAGTTGTTCGCGGTTCAGCTGCAACCGACTCTGTAAAGTAATCAGCTGGTTGTCGGTTTCGCTGAGCTGACGCGCCAGCGCTTCGATTTTATCCTGCTGCTGACGCACGGCCAGCTGATGGCTCTGTTGCAGTTGCTGCTTTTCGCTGCCGAGGCGACTGAGCACTTCGGTGCTTTGTTGCAATAAGGTCGAACCGAGTTCCTGCTGACTGCTGTCAAATTGTTGTTTGTTGAGCAGCAACAGCGGCTGGCCACGGCGCACTTGCTCCCCTTCCCGCACCAGCAGCGCACCGATGATGCCGCTTTCGGCCAATTGCAATCGCACCACACCTGCGCTGGGTTGCAGCACGCCACTGACGGTTTGTTTGCGGCTGTACTGCGCATTGGCCAGATAAATAACCGCGACAGTGACAATCAGCAGCAACAACCAGGTCAGACTAACCACCGACAACGGTCTGGTCAGATTGACGGTGCCAGCCAGGCGCTGCTGTTGTTTTGCCTGCACTTCGGGACGAAACAGAGGTCGGCTCACGATGACTAAGCCCTTGATGGGGTTCTTGTTGTTAGCCTTTGACAGTAACATGGCGGCGCCATGACGGACAAGCGAGTCCGCCAACAGAAAAAAACCAGCCGAAGCTGGTTTTTCTGTGCATGACGCTGAAGGCAGGAAATTAACCCAGCCAGACCCGCGCGTTACGGAACATCCGCACCCATGGGCTGTCTTCCAGCCAGTCGTCCGGATGCCAGCTGTTGCTGACCGCACGGAACACCCGCTCCGGATGCGGCATCATGATAGTGACGCGACCATCGGTGGTGGTCAGCGCCGTGATGCCGTTTGGTGAACCATTCGGGTTGGCCGGATACTGCTCAGTAGCCTGACCGTAGTTATTGACGAATCGCAGCGCGACGGTACCGCTTTGTTCGGCTGCAGCCAGTGCCTGCGCGTTGGCGAACTCGGCATGGCCTTCACCGTGCGATACCGCGATTGGCATCCGGGAACCGGCCATACCGGCAAACAGCAGCGACGGGCTTTGCTGCACTTCAACCAGGCTGAAACGCGCTTCAAAGCGCTCAGATTTGTTGCGGACAAAACGCGGCCACAAATCAGCGCCCGGAATGAGCGATTTCAGGTTCGACACCATCTGGCAACCGTTACAGACACCCAGCGTGAAGGTGCTGTCGCGTTCAAAGAAGCGGCTGAACTCGCTGCGGGCGCGTTCGTTAAACAAAATCGACTTGGCCCAGCCTTCGCCGGCGCCCAGCACGTCGCCGTAGCTGAAACCGCCACAAGCGACCAGACCGTTGAAGTCTTCGAGGCTGCGACGACCGGCCAGAATGTCACTCATGTGCACGTCAAAAGTGTCAAAGCCGGCGCGGTTAAAGGCTGCAGCCATTTCCACGTGTGAGTTGACGCCCTGCTCACGCAGCACGGCAATCTTCGGCTTGGCGCCTTTACTGATATAAGGCGCGGCGACGTCTTCATTGAGGTCAAAACTCAGCTTCACGTTCAGGCCCGGATCGGCCTGGTCCGCTTTGGCGTCATGTTCTTGTTTGGCACAGGCCGGATTGTCACGGCGCGCCTGCATCTGATACGTGGTTTCTGCCCAGATGCTGCGCAGACGAATGCGGCTGTCACTGTAAATCACCGCATCGCCACGGCGCACGGTGAGTGCGTCTGAGGCTTCGACTTTACCCAGCACCACACTGTTTGCCGCCAGGCCATGTTTGGCCAGTACTTGCTGCACAGCCGCCAGTTCGCTGTCAGCGACCTGAATTACGGCACCCAGCTCTTCGCTGAACAGCGCCGCCAGATCATCACTGCCCAGCGCGCTGATATCGACATGCCAGCCCGCTTTACCGGCAAACGCCATTTCGGCCAGCGTCACCAGCAAACCACCGTCAGAGCGGTCATGGTACGCCAGCAGTTTTTGTTCGTGTGTCAGTTGCTGGATAGCCTGATAGAAGTTCAGCAGCAGTTCCGGGCTGGCCAAATCTGGCGCACTTTGTCCCAGCTGCTTGTAAACCTGCGCCAGACAGGAAGCGCCCAGCCGGTTTTCGCCAAGGCCCAAATCAATCAGCAGCAGCGAGCTCTGACCTTTGTCAGTGCGCAGTTGCGGCGTCACCGTTTTACGCACATCTTCGACGCGGGCAAAGGCCGTGATGACCAGTGACATCGGCGCAGTGACCGCTTTGTCTTCGCCATCCTGCTGCCATTTGGTCTTCATCGACATCGAGTCTTTACCGACCGGAATAGTCAGACCCAGCGCCGGACAAAGTTCTTCGCCAATGGCTTTCACCGCCTGATACAGACCGGCGTCTTCGCCCGGGTGACCGGCGGCGGACATCCAGTTGGCCGACAATTTAATACGTTTGATGTCGCCAATGTCAGTCGCGGCGATGTTGGTGATGGCTTCAGCCACCGCCAGCCGTGCCGAGGCGCCAAAATCCAGCAGCGCCACTGGCGTACGTTCGCCCATCGACATGGCTTCACCGTGGTAAGTGTCCAGTGCCGCCGTGGTGACCGCACAGTTTGCTACCGGCACCTGCCAGGGACCGACCATCTGGTCACGCGCCACCATACCGGTGACAGAGCGGTCACCAATGCTGATCAGGAAAGTTTTCTCGGCAATAGTCGGCAGACGCAGCAGGCGTTCAGTGGCATCTTTGATGCTGACACCAGCAAAATCCAGCGCCTTGCCTTGCGTTTGTTTGCTTTGCACATCGCGATGCATTTTTGGCGGTTTGCCCAGCAGCACCGACAGCGGCAGATCAATAGGCGTGTTGCCAAAATGGCGGTCTGACAGCGACAAATGCTGCTCGGCGGTGGCTTCACCGACGACGGCATAAGGCGCGCGTTCACGTTTACAGATTTGTTCGAATACCGGCATTTTATCAGCCGGAATAGCCATCACGTAACGTTCCTGCGACTCGTTACACCAAATTTCCAGCGGCGACATGCCCGGTTCATCGTTCGGCACGTTGCGCAGTTCAAACTTACCACCCACACCGCCGTCATTGACCAGCTCCGGGAAGGCATTGGACAAACCGCCGGCACCGACGTCGTGGATAAACACGATCGGGTTGTCGGCACCTAACTGCCAGCAGCGGTCGATCACTTCCTGACAACGGCGCTCAATTTCCGGGTTTTCCCGCTGTACTGATGCAAAATCCAAATCTTCGGCCGACTGACCCGACGCCATCGAAGACGCCGCACCGCCACCTAAACCGATATTCATCGCCGGGCCACCCAGCACCACTAACTTGGCGCCAACCGGCAGGTCACCTTTTTGCACGTGTTCGGCGCGAATGTTGCCAAGACCGCCGGCAATCATAATCGGCTTATGATAACCACGAACCTCGTCGCCATTGTGGCTTGGCACTTGTTCTTCATAAGTGCGGAAATAACCGAGAATATTCGGCCGGCCAAATTCGTTGTTAAAGGCGGCGCCACCAAGCGGGCCTTCGGTCATGATGTCCAGCGCATTGACGATACGGTTTGGTTTACCGAAATCGGTTTCCCATGGCTGCTCAAAACCCGGAATGCGTAAATTTGACACCGAGAAACCAACCAGACCAGCTTTAGGTTTAGAACCGACGCCCGTCGCGCCTTCGTCGCGGATCTCGCCACCAGAACCTGTGGCCGCGCCCGGGAACGGCGAAATCGCCGTCGGGTGGTTGTGGGTTTCCACTTTCATCAGCACATGAATATCTTCATGGTGATAGCCGTATTGCTGGCTTTGCGGGTCCGGGAAAAAACGACCGGCTTTGGAGCCTTCCATCACGGCGGCGTTGTCTTTGTAAGCTGACAACACAAAATCCGGCGTGGTTTCGAAGGTATTTTTGATCATTTTAAACAGCGATTTAGGCTGTTTGACGCCATCGATGGTCCAGTCGGCGTTAAAAATTTTATGGCGACAGTGCTCAGAGTTGGCCTGCGCAAACATATAGAGTTCGATATCGTTTGGATTACGGCCCAGTGTCGTGAAGTTCTCAAACAGATAATCGATTTCGTCGTCCGCCAGCGCCAGGCCCATACGGATATTGGCTTCTGCCAGCGCCGCGCGGCCGCCGCTGAGCATGTCCACCGAGGCCACCGGTGCCGGTTCGGCCTGACGGAACAGCGCGGCTGCGGCGTCAAATTCGGCAAACACCACTTCCATCATGCGGTCGTGGATAACACCTTGCAGCACTTGTTGCTGGCTGGCACTTAACGCGGAAGTCGTGGTCACATAGTACGCGATGCCGCGTTCCAGCCGGCGTACTTTGGCCAGGCCGCAGTTATGCGCAATGTCAGTAGCCTTCGACGACCATGGCGAAATAGTGCCGGGTCTTGGCGTCACCAGAAACAGCTGGCCGCTTGGCTGGTGGCTGGCCAGCGTCGGTCCGTAAGTCAGCAGTTTTTCCAGGGTATTGAGTTCTTCGGCATTCAATTCTGCTGTCAAATCAGCAAAATGCATAAATTCAGCATAAACATCGCTGACAGGCAGACTGGCCTTGGCACACAAATCGATGATTTTCTGAACTCGGAACTCGGACAGTGCAGCTGCACCACGCAGGATTAACATAGATTTTTTTCCCGTGGGTTGGTCGTGGACGGAACCTTCAAATCGGCGCCGCATTATATAGAAATTTGCCTGCCTTGGGTATTAAAAAGCCGCGCCGCCAAGCTGCTTGTTCAGGCCGGCAACAGCAAAAGCCAATAGCCAGGTACCGGCTTTGGTGGCGGAAGCCTGACGAACTGAGCAAAATTTGATATAAATACCGGCTTATCCGACCAGAGGTCCCGATTTAATGCGTGTGATGTTGTGTTTAATGCTGTGGGTTTTGCTGTTGACCGGCTGTGCGCCGGCGCCAGCGCCTATGCATTTACATCAAATATATCAACGAGATGCTATCAGAGTCGGCATTCTGAACGGCCCAACCAGTTATTTTATCGGCCCGGAAGGCGCCACCGGCTATGAATATGAGCTGGCACAAACACTGGCCGACCGCTTAGGTGTCAAACTGCAGCTGGTCAGTGCCTTTCATATCGACGAATTGCTGGTCAAACTCGGCAATGGTGACATCGACCTGATTGCCAGTGGTTCGACCGTATCCACAGCACTACAACAAAAATACCGGCTGGCGCCGGCTTACCAGTTGGCTGACGAAGTGCTGGTTTATGGCCAGCGCAGTAAAAGACCAAAAAATCTGCAGGAACTCGACGGCCCTATCGTGGTGTTAAAAGGCTCCAGCCAGGCCGAAACCCTGCTGGCACTGAAAACCGAACAACCGACACTGCAAATTGAACTGAACGACACTGACGACCCGACCGAACTGCTGCAAAAAGTAGCCGAAGGCAAAATTGCATACACACTTGCAGATTCGCATATGCTGGCGATCAATCAGCGCTTTTATCCCAATCTCGGCGTGGCCCTGTCGCTGAAAAAGCAGCAACCGGTCGCCTGGTTGCTGCCTAAAAGCACTGACGATTCCTTGTATGCCGTCTTGATTGAATTCTTCGGCCGCAGCTATGAAGGCGCCGATTTGTTGTCGCTGGAAGACAAATATTTCGGTCATGTCCGCCGTTTTAACTACGCCGATACGCTGGATTACAT
>CBINNO010000009.1:0-46438 GCA_966252055.1 uncultured Rheinheimera sp.
GGCTCGTAGTAAGGGGCACAGTGGGCCCTAGCGGCTCAGGCTGTCCAGCCATTGGTTAATGGCGGCATAAACCTGCTGACGCTGTGGATCTGGTGCGGCAAACAGTTCATGCCTGGCACCGGCAATACTGATTAAGCTGTTGCCGCTGCGGTTCGCCACAAAGTTCTGTGCCTGATTGTCGACCACAGTTTCATCTGCAGCCTGCAGCAGCAGGCAAGGCTGTAGTGGAGCAGGTTGCTGCCTGATTTGCTGACAGGCGCGCAGCGCGGCGGCCAGCCAGGCCCAGCTGACGCCCCCCAGCTGATAGTCTGGTTGCTGACGGTACAGCTGACGAAACCACTGATAACGCACTTCTGAACAGGTCAGATCGTTGCCGGCAAAAACTTTGTCGGTATAAGGGCCCTGACCCGGCACATACCAAGGGCGGTCGGACAGCCAGCGGTTCAGTTGCCACATCATAGTGGCAAGGGGTGGCACCAGCGCCGGCAAAGGGCCCAGCGGAATGCCGAACATCGGTGAGCAGCAGACCGCTGCATCAATAAAAGATGGCTGACTGGTTTGCAGGTAACGATACAAAATGGCGCCGCCCATCGAATGGGCCAATGCCAGCAAGGGCAGGCTGGTCTGGCTGCGAATCGTCGCCACGGCCAGGCTGAGGTCCTGCACATAGTGGTCAAAATCAGCGACAAAGCCGACCTGTGACGCCCGCGGATGCCGCTCTGCCAGCCCCTGGCCACGATGATCCAGCACAAACACCTGATAACCGGCACACAGCGCGTCTTCGGCCAGTTCAGCATACTTGTGTGCCGCTTCAATACGACCCGGCACTATCAGCAAGGCGGCGCTGGCTTTGCGCCATTGCGGTAGCTGCGTCCGGCTGTACAACACAAAGCGCACGCCGTCGCGGCCGCGTAGTTCAGTCCTGCTGAATTGCTGCCAGCATTGTTCCAGCCGCTGCACGCCGGCGTCACTTTGCAGCATTTGTTCAGTCAATTGGTGCTGTAGCAGGGGAAAACTTAATTTTTTCAAACGGTTGTCTCCAGATGCAGCGGCAGACGCAGCCAAATCTCCAGTCCTTGGACCTGCTGTTCCAGCATTAAATTGGCGGCACCGATCTGGCCCTGATGCTGCTTGACTGCCTGCGCCGCAATCGCCAGCCCCAGGCCGGTGCCACCAGTGCCGGCGGTTCTGGCATCCGAGACCCGGTAGAAGGGTTCGAAAATTTGTTCCAGCGCCTGAGGGGGGATGCCCGGGCCCTGGTCCTGCACCCGCAGCTCTGCGGCTTGACCGTCGCTTTGCAGCTGCAGGCGGATGCGGCTCTGCGGCGGGCTGTACTTGATGGCGTTACGCAGCACATTTTCCACTGCCCGGGCCAGCAGCCGGCTGTCTGCCTGCAACAGCAGTTG
The DNA here is from genome assembly GCA_966252055.1 of uncultured Rheinheimera sp. Taxonomy (GTDB): domain Bacteria; phylum Pseudomonadota; class Gammaproteobacteria; order Enterobacterales; family Alteromonadaceae; genus Pararheinheimera. Next base: position 1,407 of record CBINNO010000009.1, read on the forward strand.
CGCCGGTGCGTCCAGTTGCAATTGCTGTTGTTTCTGCGCGGCTTCAAGTTGATTGACGCGGATAATTTCCTCCAGCAGTTCGACCACATCAAGCTCCTGCAAAGCCAGCTGATACTGACCGGCATCCAGCCGGCTGAAGGTCAGCAGCTCGTCCAGCAGCTGGTCGATTTTATCCAGCTCCTGCACCAGCCGGGGCAGCTGAGTGCCGCCACCCTGGCGTTGTTCCAGGGCAATTGCCAGTTGCGCCCGTGTCAGCGGTGAGCGCAGCTCATGGGAGATATCCCGCAACAATCTTTGTTGGTTTTGCAGTAAGGTACTGATTTGGCTGGCCATGGTATTAAAACCACGTGCCAGCTCCCCAATTTCATCGCTGCGCTCTGCCGCCTGCTGGACTCTGGCGCTCAGCAAACCATTGGCAAACTGCAGGCTCTGTTGCTGCAATTGCCGCAGCGGCCGGGTGATTGTCAGCGCCAGGCCGATACTGGCCAGCGCCGACACCAGCAGAAACAGCAAGGGCAGTGTCAGCTCCGGCAGCAATGGCAAACCCAGCAGCGGTGGTTTGTCCGGTCTGGGCTGTTGTTGATACAACACCAGCGGCTGACCATTGAGCCGGACAAAAAAGGGCCCGGCCAGACTGACATGACGGTGCAGCAGCAGCCGTGGTTTCTCAAACTGAGACAGCTCCGTCAGCCAGCTTTGATCAAAACCACGCGGCAGAATATGCGCATTCAGGATGCGCTGCGACACCGGATCTATCAGCAGCCAGCGGTTGTTTTGCCGTTTATTCAGCCGTTCCAGCAGATCTTCGACGCTGTCAAAGCGTTTGACGCTGTGCAGCATCCGTTCGGCCTGCTCGTGCACACCGGGCGGTAAGCGGCGGATCACGGTGTCATCGAGAAAAGCTTTGGCCAACAACCAGGCACAAATGATGGTCAGACCCAGCACCAGCCAGAACCAGCTGAACAGCCGGAACGCCAGAAAACGCCACGGATTGACCCATTTCAGTTGCATCATGCCTCCAAAAACAGGTAACCACTGCCACGCAGTGTCTGGATTTTGTCGGCTGTTTCGCCTTGTGCCAGCTTTTTGCGGATGTTGCTGATGTGCATGTCGAGACTGCGGTCATATTGTTGCAGCGCGCGGCCCAGCACATCTTTACTGAGCTGCTCTTTGCTGACCACCTGGCCGGCATGGCTCATCAGATAATCAAGCAACTGAAACTCAGTGGCGGTCAGCAGCACCGGATGGCCGGCTGACAGCACCTGGCGGTTTTGCCGGTTCAGCTGGACCTGATTGACTTCCAGCAGCGGCGTCTGGTGCTGTACCGGTTGATGCGCCAATTCGACCCGTCGCAGGATAGCGCGCACGCGGGCACTGAGTTCGCGCGGATTAAAGGGTTTCGCCAGATAGTCGTCTGCCCCCAGTTCCAGCCCCAGAATGCGGTCAATGTCGTCGCCGCGCGCGGTCAGCATCAGCACCGGGCAGTAACTGGTCTGGCGCAGCTGACGCAGCAGCGACAAGCCATCCAGGCCCGGCAGCATCACGTCCAGTAAGATCAGCTGATACATGCCGCTTTGCGCTTTTTGCAGTCCTTTCACGCCATCAGCGGCATGATCAAGGCTAAAACCATCCAGCGTCAGATAGTCGATGACCAGTTGACTCAGTTCGGCGTCGTCGTCAATCAGCAGAATATTCGGGTGTTGCATCGGTGATTCCGTTTCATCAGTCGTGAATTCTGTATTCGGTCAGTGTAAGGAGCCGACATCGGCGGACAACTCTCTTTACCAAACCTTTACCCCGGCTTTGCGTTGCTTTGCGCTGCACGGCGTAAGCTGAATTCATGCAAAACAGTTGATGCATGTAATGACCGAAACCCGAGGAGTTTGCAAGATGAAAGCACTGAAATTATTACCTTTATTCGTTGGCGCGGCGTTACTGATGGCGCAACCTGCTTTGGCGGGCGATGGCCACGGTGCTAAACATGGTGGCAAATTTGCTGGCCATGAAGTGCCTGAGCTGCGTCTGCTCAAAGGCCTGGATCTGACGGACAGCCAGCGCGAACAAATTCGTAGTCTGATGAAAGAAGCGCACACGGACAAACCCGATCCGGCCAGCCGCTCAGCAGCGCATCAGGCGATGCAGGCACTTGTCAAAGCCGAACAGTTTGACGAAGTCGCCGCGCGCCAGCTGCTGGAAAAACAACAGCCGCAAATGCTGGAGCAGCAACTGAAACGACTGAAGCTGCAGCATCAAATCCGGGCGGTGCTGACCGACGAACAAAAAGCAAAGCTGGATGAACGGGCCGCCAAAATGCAGCAACGCATGGCCGAGCGGGCAGAAAAAAACGCGGGTGAGCAACCTTAACACTCAGCCAAAGCGGCAAAGCAGTAAAAAAACGCAGCCCGGCAGATGCCGGGCTGTGCTTATTCCATATCCAGCTCTTTGAGCTTCCGCGTCAGCGTATTGCGGCCCCAGCCAAGCCGCTTGGCCGCATCCTGTTTGTGGCCATGGGTAAACTGCAGTGCTTGTTTGAGCACAATGCGCTCAAATTCCGGGCCTGCTTCTGACAAAATATCTTCAGCGCCTGTCGCCAGTTTTTGCGCCACCCACTGCGCCAGCAAATCCTGCCAGCTATGCGCATGGTTGTCGCCAGCCGGCACCAGCGGTTTTGGCGCTGCCGTCAGCTCAGGTGGTAGGTCGGACAGCAGGATCTGTTTGCCCGATGCCATCACCGTCAGCCAGCGACAGGTATTCTCCAACTGGCGGACGTTACCCGGCCAGTCGAGCTGCGCTAAAAACTTTTCGGTTTCCAGCGCTAAATCTTTGGCTTCGACATTCATCTCGCGGGCGGCCTGCAACAAAAAGTGGCGGGTCAGCTTGGGGATATCCTGTTTGCGATCTTTCAGCGCCGGGATCTGAATACGAATGACATTGAGGCGGTGAAACAAATCTTCGCGAAATTTACCCTCGGCCACCAGTTGTTCCAGATTCTGGTGGGTAGCGGCGATAATACGCACATCAACGCTGACTTCCTGGTGGCCGCCGACCCGGTAAAACTGGCCGTCAGCCAGTACGCGCAGCAGGCGGGTTTGCACATCCAGCGGCATGTCGCCGATTTCATCCAGAAACAGAGTGCCGCCGTCGGCCTGTTCAAAGCGGCCTTTTCTGAGCGTCGCCGCGCCGGTAAAAGCGCCTTTTTCATGGCCAAACAGCTCAGATTCAATCAGATCTTTTGGAATGGCCGCCATATTCAGCGCTATAAACGGCTGCTCGCTGCGTGGGCTGTGTTTATGCAGCGCATGCGCGACCAGCTCTTTACCTGTGCCGCTTTGACCGTTGATGAGCACGCTGATGCTGGAGCGTGACAGCCGGCCAATGGCGCGAAACACTTCCTGCATCGCCGGCGCCTCGCCGATGATTTCTGGCACATGCGAGGGTGCGTGCTGGCCAGCGCGTGGTTTTTTCGCGCTGGCATGTTCCAGCGCCCGGCTGATCAGCGCTACCGCTTCGTTGACATCAAAAGGTTTTGGCAGATATTCAAAGGCGCCGCTTTTAAAGGCATTAACGGCGCTGTCGAGGTCCGAATGCGCCGTCATAATGATCACCGGCAGTTCGGGCGCCAGTTGTTGCAAGCGGGCCAGCAACTGCATGCCATCGGTCCCCGGCATGCGGATATCGGAAACCACCACCGCGGGCTGGTCGTAATCCAGCCGTTGCAGCATCAGATCGGCCGACGCATAACTTTCACAGACAATACCGGCGCGGGATAAAGCTTTTTCCAGCACCCAACGGATCGAGTTGTCGTCATCAATGATCCAGACATTCTGCTGCATGGATTAAGCTCCTTCTGCGTGAATAGGGAGATAAAGGGTAAATTCGGTACGCCCGGGCCAGCTTTCACAGTCGATCCAGCCACCATGCTGATGGATCAAGGTTTGCGAAATCGACAGACCCAGGCCAGTGCCGCCCGGTTTGCCGCTGACCATCGGATAAAACAGCGTGTCTTTGATAGCGGCTGGAATGCCCGGGCCATTGTCGATGACCCGCACGACCGCGACCAGTTTGTGGCGACGGCCATGAATCGTGTGCTGGTGCAAAATGCGGCTTTGCAAAATGACCTGGCCGCCGTCACTGAGCACCTGCTGCGCATTGCGCACGATGTTGAGCAGCGCCTGCTCCAGTAGCTCAGGGTCCAGTGAAAAATCCGGAATGCTGGGGTCATAATCGCGGATAAAACTGACGTTGGATGGATTATCCATTTGCGCCAGCTGGCTGACGCGCTCAATGATCTGGTGCAGATTGGACGGCCTTTTATGCGGCGGTTTGTAAGGACCAAGCAGCCGGTCCACCAGATTCCGCAGCCGGTCGGCCTGGGCGATGATGAGCTGGGTATATTCTTTTTGCTCTTCATTGAGCGATTCTTCCAGCAGCTGCGCTGCGCCGCGCAAGCCACCGAGCGGATTTTTAATTTCGTGTGCCAGGCCACGGATCAATTCACGGGCGGCCAGATGCTGATGTTGCTGCAGGCTTTCCATGCTGATTTTGCGTTGCTGATCAACCTGACGCAGTTCCATCAGCAGCAGCGGCTGCTCTGTTTCCAGCCAGGTGGCAGTCATATCGAGCAGCAAGTGGCGGCCATCCGGCATCACACAACTGACGTCACTGACACTGAAACCCTGTTGGCTGTTGAGCGTGCTGACCAGTTGCGCGGCGCTCAGATCGCTGTATTGAAACAGCGCCGGAAAATACTGCTGCGACAGGCGCTTCTCGCCAATACCGAGCAGGGCGCAGCAAGCGGTGTTGAAGCTCTGGACCAACAGTTGTGCGTCCAGCACCAGAATCGCAGTCGTCAGCTGTTCGGCCAGATTGATTCCGTTCAACTCGGGAGAAAGAGAGGCTTGTGTCACGGCTCATCCTATAGTGCACCAAAATGGTGCGGTTCAGGAGCCAGTCTAGCGGATTTGTCGCCGGTCTGGGCCGTTTTGCACTATTTTGGTTTGATCACCGACGCCCGGTGCATATAAAAAGTAGTTACAGGACTGGTAGCAATAATCTTGCCGTTTTGGTCTGAAAGTTCGAGCACCAGTTGATGTTCGCCACGCTCGACATTGTGCAGGATAAAGTTGGCATTGCCGCTGGGGCCGCCGACCAGCTGACCGTCCAGAAACAGCCGGACGCGAAAGCCTTGCGCAAAGACCGGACTTACCTTGCCGGAGACATAAACAGTGCCGTTATTTTCGCGCACTGTACCTTGCTGTTCAGGTTTGCTGATGCCGACTTCGTACTGGGTGACCTGAGGAGTGCTTTGCTGGCTGATTTCAGCAGGGGTAATCGCGGCCATCCGGTTGCCTTCCCGTAACTGCAGCTGTGAAGCGCCCGGTGTCGGATTGTCAGAAAACACCGGCACATTGTTTTTATCCACTGTGACAAAGACCGGTTTGTCATCCTTTTTTTCCTGCGCTATGCCCGCAGGTGTTGCCAGGCAGAGGCAGCATAAAACCAGAGCTGTGCTTTGGTTCATCACAGTATCCATTCGTCAGCAGGGAAGGTGAATTTAACTCTAACTGGCTTTTTGCTGTTTGACCAGTACAAAAAGCCCGCAGAAGCGGGCTTGGTATTATCAGAAAACTCCCTTGTCCATCAGGAAGTTAATTCAGATCATCAGCGAAATTACACGCTGTAGTACAGTTCATATTCCAGTGGGTGTACTGCGACAGAAACGCGTTTTGCTTCTGCACGCTTCAGGTCGATGTACGCATCGATCATCGCGTCTGACATCACGCCACCTTTGGTGAAGATAGCGCGGTTGGCATCCAGCGCGTCCAGTGCTTCGTCCAGAGAACCACACACTTGTGGGATCAGCGCTTCTTCTTCTGGCGGCAGATCGTACAGGTCTTTGTCCATCGCATCGCCTGGGTGGATCTTGTTCTGGATACCATCCAGACCGGCCATCAGCTGAGCTACGAATGCCAGGTACGGGTTAGCAGCCGGATCCGGGAAACGCACTTCGATACGACGGGCTTTGGCGCTTGGTACCAGTGGGATACGGATTGACGCAGAGCGGTTACGCGCTGAGTAAGCCAGCATGACCGGCGCTTCGAAGTGCGGTACTAAACGCTTGTACGAGTTGGTAGAAGGGTTAGTGAACGCATTGATTGCTTTCGCGTGCTTGATGATACCGCCGATGTAGTACAGCGCAGTTTCAGACAGACCCGCGTATTTGTCACCGGCAAACAGGTTCACGCCGTCTTTTGCTAAAGACTGGTGGCAGTGCATGCCTGAACCGTTGTCACCTACCATTGGTTTTGGCATGAAAGTGACTGTTTTGCCGTACATGTTGGCCACGTTGTGCACAACGTATTTCAGTTGCTGAATTTCGTCAGCTTTTTTGGTCAGCGTGTTGAAACGGGTCGCGATTTCGTTTTGACCAGCAGTTGCCACTTCGTGGTGATGCGCTTCAACGACCTGGCCCATTTCTTCCAGCACCATACACATGGCGCTGCGGATGTCGTGGTGTTGGTCTACTGGTGGGACCGGGAAATAACCGCCTTTGACGCCAGGACGATGTGCTTTGTTACCATCTTCATATTCAGCATCGGAGTTCCATGCTGCTTCAGAAGAATCAATTTTGAAGAAAGCGCCTGACATGTCGTTTTTAAAACGCACGTCGTCGAACATGAACCACTCTGGCTCAGGGCCAAACAGCACAGTGTCGGCAATGCCAGTTGATTTTAAGTACTCTTCAGCGCGTTTTGCGATAGAACGCGGGCAACGCTCGTAACCTTGCATAGTACTTGGCTCGATAACGTCACAGCTGATGATAATAGTGGTTTCTTCGAAGAACGGGTCCAGCACCATCGATGATGCTTCTGGCATCAGGATCATGTCTGAATCGTTAATGCCTTTCCAGCCGGCGATAGAAGAACCGTCGAACATTTTGCCGTTTTCAAAGAAATCTTCGTCAATCTGGCTGGTCGGGATGGTGACGTGTTGCTCTTTACCTTTGGTATCGGTAAAGCGTAAATCAACAAACTTCACGTCGTTTTCTTTGATAAAACTCAACACGTTCGATGCAGACATGCATTCCTCCGGATTCAACTCAAACTTAGGTTCAGGTGCGGCTCGCCGCCGGGTTGCGCTTCAGATGCTAAAGCTATGCCATAATCATAACGATATGATTTTAAATGACATATTAAACTTTGGCTGCAAAGGATTTATTCGCTCTGCACCATTATGGTGCTATTGAGCTCCATTATGGTGCGCATTTCCCCGTATTGCCCTGCTTCTGTGCAGCTGCGCAGGGCCGCGATAACGATAGCAAGATTTTGGCCGAATTCCGCCAGCTGATAAAAATATAAATTCGCCGTAAAACCAGTGGATAACCGCTGCGGCTGACTGCAGTAACGGGCCTTGCAGGACAAAAAGAATCAAGTGATGGCAGAGGTTTTGCTTGCTGTGGCCGCGAGCGCCGGCAAGCCAGCAGACTGGACCGGCCAAGACTGTTGAAAAAAACAACACAGATTAAACCAGATAAATTTCCCTGCCAGTCGTAAAGCAGGTAAAATGCGCGCACAATTTTTTCGGGTACTTGCGGTGGGGCACTACAGGCGGGTACACATTTACACTTTACTAAGCGAGTACCAAATAAATGTCTTATGATATCAGCAAGTTGCGTAATGTAGCCATCATCGCGCACGTTGACCACGGTAAAACTACACTTGTTGACAAGCTACTGCAACAGTCCGGCACTTTTGACGCACGGGCTAAGTTACAGGAACGTGTGATGGACTCAAACGCGCAGGAATCTGAGCGCGGTATCACCATCCTGGCAAAAAATACCTCGGTACGCTGGAACGGCTACCACATCAACATCCTCGATACACCAGGTCACGCTGACTTTGGTGGTGAAGTTGAGCGTGTTCTGTCGATGGCAGATTCGGTTCTGTTGTTAGTTGACGCGGTTGAAGGCCCAATGCCACAAACCCGTTTTGTGACGCAAAAAGCATTCGCCCACGGCCTGAAGCCAATCGTGGTGGTCAACAAAATCGACCGGCCGGGCGCACGTCCGGATTGGGTCATTGATCAGGTTTTTGACCTGTTCGACAACCTGGGCGCGACGGACGAACAGTTAGATTTCCCAATCGTTTATGCGTCAGCCATCAACGGCTGGGCAACACTGGATTACAACGAGCCAAAAGACAATATCGACGATCTGTTCGCTGCGATTGTTGAGCACGTGGCGCCACCAGCGGTCGAGCTGGATGGTGACACCCAGTTGCAGGTTTCTCAGCTGGATTATTCGAGCTACCTGGGCATCATCGGCATCGGCCGGATCAAACGCGGCACGCTGAAACCAAACCAGCAGGTCACTATCCTGAGTGCTGATGGCAGCAAACGGAATGGCAAAGTCGGTCAGGTATTTAGCTATTTAGGCCTGGAGCGTATTGATACGCCAGAAGCCAGCGCCGGCGACATCGTTGCCTTCACTGGTCTGGGGGAGCTGAAAATCTCTGACACAATCTGTGCCCCAACCAATCTTGAAGCGCTGCCTGCATTGCAGGTTGACGAGCCGACTGTGACTATGACTTTCCAGGTCAACACCTCGCCGTTTGCCGGTAAAGAAGGTAAATATGTTACTTCACGTCAGATCCTGGAGCGTTTGACTCACGAGCTGAAACACAACGTGGCACTGCGGGTTGAAGAAACTCAGGACGGTGACAAGTTCAAAGTATCAGGCCGTGGTGAACTGCACTTGGGCGTATTAATTGAAAACATGCGCCGTGAAGGTTTTGAACTGGCAGTGTCTCGTCCGGAAGTGATCATGAAAGTGATCGACGGTCAGAAGATGGAACCGATGGAAAACGTCACCATCGACGTGGAAGAGCAGCACCAGGGCTCTATCATGGAGAAAATGGGCGAGCGTAAAGCGGAAATGACCAACATGCAGCCAGACGGTAAAGGCCGCATCCGGATGGATTTCCAGATGCCAAGCCGTGGTCTGATTGGTTTCCGCACTGAGTTCATGACGCTGACCTCTGGTACTGGTCTGATGTATAACAGCTTTGATCACTATGGTCCGTTCAAAGGCGGTTCAATCGGTCTTCGCACCAACGGCGTGCTGATTTCCAATGCGATGGGTAAAGCCGCCGGTTATGCGATTTTCTCGCTGCAGGAACGTGGCCGGATGTTTATCGGTCACGCTGAAGAAGTGTACGAAGGTCAGGTCATTGGTATCCACAGCCGCAGCAACGACTTAACGGTCAACTGCTTAAAAGGTAAACAGCTGACCAACGTGCGTGCATCAGGTACAGATGAAGCCATCAACTTAGTGCCGCCAATCCGCTACACACTGGAGCAGGCGCTGGAGTTTATCGATGACGACGAACTGGTCGAAGTGACGCCACAGTCTATCCGGATCCGTAAACGTCATCTGACAGAAAACGACCGTAAACGCGCCAGCCGCGCTGAAGGCTGATCGCTGTTTGATGGTGAAAAGACCGGCCACGCCGGTCTTTTTTTATGGCGATTTCAGCAGACCGCCTCAGGCGTTGTTGTTGACTCCCACAGATGTGCGACAGCCGGCGTTCCAGAGCCTGTCAGTTGAGGCGGCTGATGGCGGTTCATAGTATTCCTCCGTGATTCACCGCTAAAGTTCTGGTGTCTGCTGGCGTGGCTGTGTATGGTGCAAAGGCACCGAAGGAAGGTACACCGGAGTTTCTGGGCGGATATGAGTTCCCGTCAGTCTTTTTTCAAAAACAAAACTGTGCTGGTTGTGGATGATTCAGACCAGATCCGCAGTTATTTCAAAAGCATGCTGCTGCTGATTGGCTTTGACGATGCCACGCTTGCGCGTGATGCGGATGTGGCGTTGTCCGCCTGCCGGCGTATGGCGTTTGATTTTATTCTGTGTGATTTTCAGCTGGGTACTGGCCGGGATGGTTATCAGCTGTTTGAAATTCTGCGCAATGAACGTCTGCTCAAACCGGGTTGCTGTTTTCTGATTGTCAGCGCCGAGCGCCAACGGCAGGCGGTTTATGGCGTCATCGAATATCAGCCCGATGATTATCTGCTCAAACCCTTCAGTTACGCCGAGTTACAACGGCGGATCCTGCGTGCCTATCACAGTAAAAACGCACTGAAGCTGGCCTATCAGGCAATCCACCAGCAATCTTTTGAAGATGCAGTCACTGCCTGTGACTATGTGGTTGATCACAAAAGCAAATATGCGATGCATGCCACCCGGCTCAAAGCGGAAGTCTTAGTGCGGATGGAAAAGTTTGATGAAGCCGAACATCTGTATCTGTGGGCGCTGACCGTGCGGGATTTTGCCTGGGCAAAACTTGGTCTGGCGGTTACTTATGGCTACCAGGGCCGCAGCCAGGAAGCGGAGGCGATGCTGACAGAGCTGGCCGGCCAGCCCGAAACGAAGGTCGAGGCGCTGGACTGGCTGACACGGTTGTATATCAGCCAGCAGAAACCTGCCAGTGCTTTGGAGGCTGTCGAAGAGGTGGCCCGCACGTCGCCGCGCAACTATCTGCGCCAGCATGTGCTGGCGACGCTGGCGGTGGTGGAAAACCGCAAAGATTTGGCTGTTCAGGTGCATCAGCGTCTGCTCAATGCCGCGCGTTATTCGATGTACGATACCGCCGACAACATGCTGAACTACGCCCGGGCACTGGTCGAGCAGGCAAAAGATCAGGAACCGAGACAAAGATCTGACACCTTGCAGAAAATCGATACCTTTATCACGACGATCAAGAAGCGATTCCACCCGGCCAGTTTTGAGCACGACCGGCTGGTGATCGAAGCCCGAATGCAGATGATCCAGGGCAAAACCAAAGAAGCGCTGCGGCTACTGGAGCACAGTGAAATGCTGAGTTTGGAGCGGCAGTTGTCGGCTGCAGCGATGTTAGATCGGGCGCGGGCCTATTTTGAAGCCGGTAATTTGTCGATGTGTGACCATTACATGGCGTCGTTATCAGCCCAAACACAGGACGATAACCTCTACAGCAGTGCGATTGCGCTGATGATGCAGCATGAACAAAAAAAGCATCAGCAACTGCGTGCTCAGTTGCTGGCCGGCAATACCGCAGGTATGCAGGCCTACGGCAGCGGAAATTTCGCCGCTGCGGTTGATTATTTCCGTCGCGCGCTTGAGACGATGCCGGCCAATGTCAATATCGCGCTCAACCTGCTACAGGCACTGACCATTGGCAATTCGCTGAGCAGCGACCACAGGGCGCTGGCGCGCCACTGTATGACACTGATTGAACAGGCGGGCTTGCCGGGCGAGCAGAAAAAACGCTATCAGGTGATTTTGGCGCATCTGCAGGATCTGGGGCTGTAAGCGGCCGCAAATCAGCTCAATCGCCAGAGCACGGGGGCAGGGCGGCTGGAGTTTCAGCGTCGCTTTGATTAAACTGCGCGCGAATTTTCGCAATGAGAGACTTCTATGCCTGCTTATCTTCCCCGTCTGGCGTTCCCTTTGGCATTGCTGCTGCAAGCCTGCAGCCCGGCAGATCCTATCCAGCGTTTCTCTGGCCCCGCGCAAGGCTCCAGCTATAACATCAGTTACTGGACTGAGCAGGATGTCGATGCCAAAGCACTGCAGCACCAGATAGTCACAGAGCTGGAACGCATTGATCTGGCGATGTCGAACTACCGGCCAGACTCCGCGATTGAGCAGTTTAACGCAGCCACCAATACCGGTTTGCAGCCGGTTGGAACTGAGCTGACCCAAATGGTGGAAGATGCCAGAACAGTCAACAAAGCCAGCCAAGGTTGTTACGACCTGACGGTCAAACCACTGTTTGATTTATGGGGTTTCAAAGCCGATCAGTTTAATCGTCCGACACCCGAGCAGCAGGCCGCGACTCTGGCCATCACTGGCATGGATAAGATTGTCACCACATCAGACGGACAGATGAGCAAAGCGTTGCCGCAGATGCGGATCGATTTGTCGTCTATTGCGCAAGGTTATACGGTACGGCAATTGGCTGAGGTACTGGAAAAGGCCGGCATCACCAATTATCTGGTTGAAGTGGGTGGTGAGTTACAGGTCCGTGGCAAAAAGCCGGGTGAACAGCCCTGGAAAGTGGCGATCGAAAAGCCATTGCCAGGTGAACAGCGGTTACAGAAAGTCATAGTCGTCAAGCAAGATGAACCGCTGGCGATTATCAGTTCCGGGACTTATCGCCATTATTTTGATGACAATGGCCAGCGTTACAGCCATGTGCTGGATGCCCGGGCCGGTGCGCCGGTACGCCATCAGACGGTGGCGACCACCGTTTTGATCGACAATGCCACGCTGGGGGATGCCTGGTCGACGGCGTTTTTGTGTCTGGGCAGCCAGGAAGGTATGGCTGTGGCTGACCAGTTGGGAATGGCCGTGCTGTTTATCGATCAAAATGGTGAAGAGCTGACCGAAAAGTACAGCAAGGCGCTGCGCGACACGCAGACGGTCGAGTTGCAATAACGCGGCAGGCTGTACCAGACCCGGCTTTGTGATAGGCTGGGTCTGATTGTCTGACTGCAGGTTCCCAAGGATGCCGTTTTTACTGCAAAATTTCTGGCGTAGTTGCCGCTTGTATTTACTGCGTTGCCAGCATGACCAGATTGGCATGATTGGTGGTTATCTCGCTTACATCTCGATCCTTTCACTGGTACCGCTGGTCGCAGTGGCCTTTTCGGTGCTGAACGCATTTCCGATGTTCGCCAGTTTAAGAACTGACATTGAAGCCTTTGTTTACGTCAATATTGTGCCCTCGCGCGGCGAAGAGATCCGTAACTATATCAACGGCTTTGTCGAAAATATTGGCCAGATGACCACAGTCGGTGTGTTGTTTTTGGTGTTAGTGGCTTTGATGCTGATCCACAACATCGACAAAACGCTCAATCGGATCTGGCGCGTACACAAGCGGCCAAGACTGATTATTTCATTGTCGATTTATTGGATGATCCTGACGCTTGGCCCGATTTTGCTTGGCACCTCGATTGCGCTCAGCTCTTATCTGATGTCGCTGAGCCATCTGGCCGATGATTACACGCCGGGGCTGTCGAGCCTGCTGTTGGCTTTTACGCCATCCCTGATTTCATTGCTGGCGTTTTTTATGCTCTACCAGCTGGTGCCCAATGTGAAGGTGCGTTACAGCCATGCGCTGTGGGGCGCGCTGCTGGCGTCTGTGTTGTTTGAGATGCTGAAAAAAGGCTTTGCTTTATATATCCAGCATTTTCCGTCTTATCAGGCCATTTACGGCGCGCTGGCGCTGGTGCCTATTCTGTTTGTCTGGATTTATCTGTCCTGGCTGGTGGTGTTGCTGGGGGCAGAATTGACTGCTTTTTTGCAAGAGCTTCGCCAGCCTTCGGCCACACCGCAGTTACCGCAGGAGTCTTTGGATGTACCGCACTGAACCGGTAGAGCTTTATCACAGTGAATTTTTAGCAAGACCGGCCGGGCAGCGCATTTATCTGGAACAAAGCGGCAATCCGCATGGTATCCCGGTGCTGATGTGCCACGGTGGCCCGGGTGGTGGCAGTTCGCCCTTTCAACGCACTTTGTTTGATGCAAAGCGCTACCGCATCATTTTGTTTGACCAGCGTGGTTGTGGCCAGTCAACGCCTTTTGCCAGTCTGGCGCACAATACTACCGCCGATTTAATCAGCGATATTGAGGCTATTCGCCTGCATCTGGGCATTGAGCGTTGGGTGGTGGCAGGCGGCAGCTGGGGCAGCACACTGGCGCTGGCATATGCCAGTCAGTATCCGCAGCAGTGTCTGGGGCTGATTTTACGCGGCATTTTTCTCGGCCGGCCGGAAGATATCGATTGGTTATATCGCCCCGGTGGCGGGGCCAGTCAGCTGTTTCCGGATTATTATGCCGATTTTCTGACGCCGGTGGCTCATCTGAAAGGGCTGGATATTCTGGTGGCCTATCAACAACTGCTGCAAGGCACAGACAGCGCGAGCCAGCTGCAGGCGGCACAGGCGTGGAGCCTGTGGGAATCCAGAGTGGCCACTTTGTTGCCAAATCAGCTGATGCGCGATGGCGCGGTCGAGCCAGAATCGGCCTTGCCGCTGGCCCGCATCGAAAATCACTATTTCCTGCACCATTGTTTTTTAACTCCCGAACAGTTGCTGCAGGACGCCGCAAAAGTCAGTCATTTGCCCTGTTATATCGTGCATGGCCGTTATGACATGGTCTGTAAGCTGGAAAATGCCTGGAGCCTGCATCAGCGCTGGCCAGGTTCTGTGCTGACCATAGTGGCCAATGCCGGCCACTCAGCCAGTGAAGCCGGCATCAGCCGCGCTTTGTATGATGCCTCTGTGATGTTAGCGGCCAGGTTACAGGAGTCGGTGTGATTGCGTTAATTCAAAGAGTGCGCCGGGCACAAGTGCAGGTTGCTGACAGCGTGGTAGGGCAGATTGATGCCGGCATGCTGGTGCTACTTGGCGTGGAAGCCGGTGACAGTCAAAGTGAGCTGACAAAGCTGGCCGACAAAGTATTGAAATACCGGCTGTTTAATGATGAAAACGGCAAAATGAACCTGAATCTGCAGCAAAGTGGCGGCGCTTTGTTGGTGGTATCGCAGTTTACGCTGGCCGCTGACACCCAGTCGGGGTTGCGACCGAGCTTTACGCCGGCGGCGCGGCCGGAGCTGGCGGAACCTTTATATCTGGCTTTTGCTGATTATTGCCGGGCGCAAGGGGTTGCAGTGGCGACCGGCCAGTTTGGTGCGGATATGCAGGTCGGTCTGGTCAATGACGGGCCCGTTACCTTCTGGCTGCAGGTCAAGCCGAAAACCCTTTCGCAAGGCGCAGGAGATTAATATGACATGGCAGGTAGTCAGTCCGGTCAGTAACGAAGATTACGCCGCTTATTATCAGTTGCGCTATGAGATCCTGCGCGAGCCTTGGGGGCAGCCGCCCGGTTCGGAGCGTGATGCGCTGGAGGCTCAAAGTGCACACCGGATGATTCGGGATGAACAGGGAACTGTGCTGGCAGTCGGGCGTCTGCACCGGCTTGACGATGGCGGTTGTCAGGTTCGCTATATGGCGGTGTCTGAGGCCGCGCGGGGCAAAGGGCTGGGGGCGCTGGTACTGCGCGCGCTGGAACAGCAGGGTCTTGACTGGGGTTGCCATCATCTGGTGCTGAATGCGCGGGAAAATGCCTGGGGTTTTTATCAGAAACTCGGGTATCAGGCCGGCGCCATGCTGGAACCGCTGTATGGCATCCCTCATCAGCAAATGCATAAGACCCTCAAGCTGACTGGTGACGCCCACACTTACTTGCAATGGTGCGCCGCTTTGCAACAAACCTGGCATCAGACGATCCCGCTGTCCGCTTTTATGCAGTTGAGCATCGCAGAATTTAATGGCAGCCGACTTTCTTGCCAGGCGCCACTGGCGCCTAACAAAAATCTGCATCACACCATGTTTGCCGGCAGTATCTACAGTCTGCTGACACTGACTGGCTGGGGCATGGTCTGGTTGCAACTGCAGGCGCTCGGGTTGACCGGTGATATTGTGCTGGCTGATGCGGATATCCGCTATCTGGCGCCGGTGAAAGGGGATGCCCGCGCTGAGGTCAGTTTGTTGGATGCGGTGGGCAGCCTTGATGCGCTGTCAAAAGGTCGCCGTGTTCGTCAGCAACTGACTGTCCGCTTGCTGGCCGGCGACCAGGTACTGGCCGTGTTTCAGGGCCGTTTTGCTGTGTTGCCGGTGACTGGCGCATGAAGGCATTGATTGTTGGTTGTGGCTGGTTGGGTCAGCAGATAGCGGTTGCATTGCAACAACAAGGTTATGTGGTCGCCGGCACCCGGCGTTCGCCGGCTGCTTTGGCGCAGTTACCGACCGGTGTTGGACAAATTTGCTGGGACGGAGCCAGTGCCTGGCCGGAGGATATGCTCATCGCCGCTCGCGACAGCTGGCTGATTTGTGCCATGCCGCCATCCGCTTCGACCGACGGGGGCGCCGGTTACCTGGCCACTTTACGCCAGATCAGTGCGCTGGCGCCGCTCAGCAAAGGCCTGGTGCTTTGCTCTTCAACCGGTGTTTACAGTGGGCTCAGTGGCGTTGTAACAGAAGGCGACTCGCCAGGTCCTTCACCGCGGGCAGCTTTGCTGTGGCAGGCCGAACAGCTGGTGCTGGCTCAGCCGCACAGCTATGTGCTGCGACTGGCGGGTTTGGTGGGGCCCGGACGCCATCCGGCGGAATTCTGCCGTCATGGTCCGCTGAGCGGGCCCGACGACCCGGTCAATCTGGTCCACAGTGAAGATATCTGCCGTTTTCTCTGCTTATTGCTGACCAAACCACCTGCTACGCAAGTCTTTAACCTGCGTGCGCCCATCACGCTGACCAAGCAACAGTTCTACACCGCAGCCTGTCAGCAGGCCGGGCAACCGGTTCCCGGCTTTAAACCTGCCTTGATGGCGGGGCATCAGGTTGATGGCAGTGCTACTGGTAAACTGGATGGCTTTTACTATAAATTCACAGACTTAGCACAACTGCCTACATAAAGACTCTGCTTGTTTTACCTCTGCGCCGGCTGTCGGCGCAATATCATCTTTTTATCAAAGCTTGGTTGGCTTTTTCCTGATAAATGCAGGCAGCATCCGGTGACAGCTGCAACATCGGAGATGTATTTGTTGGAACTGAATAAATGGATCCTGGGGTCTGGTTTGTGCACAGCGCTGGCTGTCGGCGCAGGTTTGTTGTATTTGCTCAATGTTGGCTCCGGGCTCAACCTGGCAGGTGAAAGCTGGCCACATCAGGCATTGCTGCTGTTGTTTTGTGCGATGTTGCTGACGGCTTTGCTGCTCAATGTGCTGGCGTTATTTGGCCGTCAAAAGAGTCCGCAGCCCAGCGCCGCGACTGAGGCCGAGCTACAACAACGATTTGCAGTATTGGTCAGTCGCTATCTGGCACGACAGCATGTGTCTGTCAGCTTTACTGAAGCTAATTGTCATTTGCATCAAAGCAGAGATGTGCTGTACGTCGTGCATCAGGACAGCGGGCAACCGGTTGATATCGTGCTGCTCAGACAAGTTTTTCAATTGATGCTGAAGTACCAATGCCACAGTGCACAAATTCTCGCGCCGTCAGGTTTACAATCCCCTGCACAGTTTTTTGCTTTGGAAGCCAATATTCGGGTGCTGAATTTTGCAGAGCTGGAATACCGGTTGGCGCAACAAAAAACCGATTTTGACAACAATATCAAGATTCGGTAAGGTTTTTTTGTATCTGTTTTGGCAAATTGTCAAAGCGTAGAACGCTGATGGATCGACACAAATACCCTGGATGGGTAGAAACACTGCCTGCCTGGCTGGACTTGTTCCAGCCTTTTTTGTTTTTGCGCCTTGCAGCCGTCTGAAGCTTGCCAACAACTGTCGGCCTGTTGCTGATGATAAGACGGTGTAGCCCATTAACGGGTTGTCCGGTGCCGGACGCTGCCCGGCGGCGGCTGGGCAGCGGCTGTTCTCATTCAGCAGGTTCAGCGTCGCCGCTGTCTTGGCAAAACGATACCAGTGCTCTTTCCATTTTTTCCATTTAATCGCTGAACTCGTCAGAATGAAGTGGAAAGAGCACCAGCCGCTGCTGGTCTGTTGTTGCGCAAGGCTGTCAGGAGATTGCTGTCATGAGATTGCTGTCGGGAGATGGCTGCCAGGGGAGCACCGTATGCGGCTGCACCCCGGGTGAACCTGGTGTTCGGGCAAGACAGAGTGGTGCCGTCAATCACGCATTTGCGGTTGCGCGATGTAACGCCGCCAGATCAGCGCGCAGATGCCGAGAGGTTTGACCGGGATGAACCATTGCGCTGCATCCCGGTGTGAAGAGAGTGGCCTGGGCTACCAGTGTCAGATTTTGAAGGTACTGATAGCGCCGGTCAGTTGACTGGCGTTGTCGCTGACAGCATTGCTATGCGACAGGGTCAGGGCTGCTTTATCCGCACTTTGCGAAGACAGCGCCACCATTTCGTGCATACGTGCTGAAATTGAGTCTCCCAACGCCAGCTGGTGCCCGGTAGCCTGTGCGATAGCGGTGCTGATATCGTGCATCTGACCAATCGCCAGATTGACCTGACTGAGCGCATGCACCAATTCCGCGGTATGGCTGACACAGTTCTCGGCGTCGGTTTTGCCCCGCGTGATGGCAGAAACGGCCGCGGTACTTTCCTGTTGCAGGTTACTGATCATCTGACGAATTTCATCGACCGCACTTTGACTGCGCACAGCCAGTGAACGCACTTCATCAGCGACGACGGCAAAGCCACGGCCCTGTTCACCGGCCCGCGCCGCTTCGATGGCCGCATTCAGTGCCAGCAGGTTGGTTTGCTCGGCGATGCCCCGGATGGTCGCCAGAATGCTGCCGATATTGTTGGATTGTTCATTGACCTTCAGCATGATCTCGGCAGTATTGCTGAGCTGCCCGGACAAACCGCTAATCAGCGTATTGTTTTCACTGGAGATTTTGTCTATTTGCCGGCTTTGGTCCAGCGCCAGTTGCATTTCCTGCACCGCCTGACCTGCCTGAGTGGCAATCTGATTGGTGCTGTCGCTCAGTTCGGCGGTTGTCTGATTAACCTGCTGAATTTGCTGTTGCTGGCTTTGCAGTGCGGCGGCGATGTCCTGCACTTCGTCGGCGGAGCGGCTGGCATTTTGCTGCAAGTCGCCTGCGTTAGTCACGATGCGGTTGATAAGCTGACTGAGTGCTTCGATCAGGCTGTTGACCTTGGCTGACAGTGCGCCGAATTCGTCCTGCTGTTCAATATGCAGGCGCCGCGTCAAATCACCGGCTGCCACTTCACCCAGCACTTTATTGATGCCGGCCAGCGGTTTGAGCATGGCATTGATGGTCAGGTAAGCGGTGGTGGCGGCCAGCGCAATCAGCACCACCATAATGATCAGGGTGCGGACCTGACCAAAAGACAAGGCGGAGGACACTTCCTGCTGCAAGGCGTTAAATTGCTGATCTGCGGCTTTGAGCAACTGATCAAGCGCACTGATGGCGGCGGTCACCGCTTGCTCAGATGCTGCCAGCTGCTGACGGGCATCGGCGAGTGCGGCTAATTGCTGTTGTTTCAGGCTGACCAGATTTTGTGGGGCCGCAACTCGTTGTTTCAGGCTGGCAAGCTGTTCGTTAAAGGTTTGCCACAATTCGGTGGCATCAACCTCGTCGACCAGATTGCCGATATAGTCGAGATTGCCTTGCATGTCGCTGAGCGCGAATTCGATATTCTGCTGGCTTTCGTCCAGTTGACTGAGTTCATTAAAAGCAGCGGTTTCCCGCACGGTCTGCAGCAACGTCAGCAGCTGGCCATCGAGTCTGCCTGCCGCGCCAGCCAGTAATTCCAGCTGCGCTTTTTTGCCCGGCGTTTCCAGGTAAGATAAATCGACCAGCGTGGCGCCGGTATCGTCAATTTGCTGGACCAGCGCTTTGAGTTCGCTGGCTGCCGCTTGCGCCGCGCTCAGCGTTTTCAGTTTACTGCTGAACATCTGGCTGACTGCTTCGTGATACAGCTGAAACTGCTGGTCGGCCAGTTGCAGCGGCGCCAGCAAAGTCTTGTCATGCTGCACCAGACGGGTCAGTTCCTGCATTTGCTGGCGGTACAGCTCGCTGGCGCTTTGAAATTCGCGCTGAGAATCGGTGATGGTCTGCGGATCTTCGGCCAGAAAGGCCAGCGCCGACAGTTTGGCGAGCTTTAACAGCTGAATTTCAGCCTGATTGCTTTTTTGTTGAGCAGGCACGGCAATTTCGTCCATCCGGCTGCTGGAATCTGAAACGACAGCAAAGCTCCACAATGCTGATAAGCTGGCGAATAACAATAACAAAGCGATAAAGCCAAAGCCAAAAATGACTTTGTGAGCCACGGTGAGTTTCATGTCTGATCCTGTTGTCTTATCAGCTTCGCCACTCTGGTTTTTAGTATCTGGCGAAGTTCTTTGGGCGTCAAAGAAGCTACTGAAATTAACAGAGATCCCTCAGCTGGTCCAGCCAGTTAAGCAGCGAAAATTAAAGTATTGATCTGGCAGATATTTGCAGCGAATTGTGGCTTTTTCGCTGCTTTCATGCTGGCTTTTGCAGACAGGGAGGCTCTTCGCTAGCTTTTGATGTTGAGGTGCCCGCCCAGCCGGTAACGACTGCCGGCTGACGTCAGGTAAGCAAAACTGACTGCGCCGTCGCGACTGAACGTCCGGCGGGTCAGGCGCAGGCAAGGTTCATGCGGGCCTATTTTCAGGTGCTTGCAGGTAAATTCATCTGCCAGCACCGCTTCCACCACGTGGTCCGCTTCAGTAAGGGGCGCGACAGCGCTTAAATATTCATGCGGCGTTTGCTGGTTAAAATCCTGTTGCAGATACAGCGGGACCATCTGTGGATTGACGAAACGGGCTTCCAGTTGCAGCGGCGTCTGGTTGTCGTAGTGCACGATCAGCGAAAAGAACACCGGCGCATTGCGGACCAGCCCCAACGCGGTAGCCACTATGGCCGGGCAGGGCAGACTGGTCAGCTGGATTTGCCGGGCGCTGTGAAAATGGCCCCGCGCCTGGATCTCGTCGGCAATGTTGCGGATCTCCAGCAGGGCGGACTGTGATTTGGGCGACGCAACGAAACTGCCGACTCCCTGAGTACGGTACAGCACGCCTTGTTCGGTCAGTTCCTGCAGGGCGCGTCTGGCGGTCATCCGGCTGACGGCAAACTGGCCGCACAGTTCATTCTCAGAAGGAACGCGGCTGTGCTCGGGCCAGTTGCCCGTTTCTATCTGGCTGAGAATAAACTCTTTAATGGCGGCAAATTTCGGGGTGCCGCTGTCGTTACTGCGCTGCATGATGTGGGCTCTGTGTCGCCGGGATGGACAAAAAATAGCGGATAGCAGTTGTATAGACAACAAGACGCGGTAAAATTTCCACAAAGCCGCCCGCCGGTTGTGCGTATTGGGCGAAGTGTCAGCAGAAATTCAAAATAATCAACAGGATATACCGATGCAACAGTTTGACGCCCTTTGGCACAATGTGCATGTCGCCACGATGGACCCGGCGGTTGATGGTCTTTATGGTGAAGTCCGCGATGCGGTGCTGGCGATTGCCGACGGAAAAATTGCCTTTATCGGCGCTAAATCGGCGCTGCCGGCCTTCGACCCGCTGACCACGCCGACCTACGACGGCCAGGGCGGCTGGATTTTGCCCGGTTTTATCGATTGCCACACACATTTGGTCTACGCGGGCAGTCGCGCTCATGAGTTTGAAATGCGCTTAAATGGCGCGACTTACCAGGAGATTGCTGCGGCTGGTGGTGGCATCAAATCAACAGTGGCGGCAACCCGGGCGGCTTCGCATGAAGAGTTGTTTGTGCTGGGCAAAAACCGGCTCAACGCGCTGCTCGCACAAGGGGTGACGACCGTGGAAATTAAATCCGGCTACGGTCTTGATGCTGCCAACGAACGCAAAATGCTCGAAGTGGCGCGTTTATTGGGCGAACATCACCCCATTGACATCTGCACCACCTTTTTAGGCGCACACGCACTGCCGGCCGAGTTTGCCGGCGACAGCGAAGGCTATCTCGATCTGGTGGTCGACACTATGTTGCCGGAACTGCACAGCGCCGGTCTGGTCGACGCGGTAGACGTCTTTTGTGAAGGCATTGGTTTTTCGGTGGCACAAAGCCGGCGCTTGTTTGAAAAGGCGAAAGCTTTGGGTTTGCCGGTCAAGGCGCATGCCGAGCAGCTTTCCAGCCTGGGCGGCGCCAGTCTGGTGGCGGAATTTGGCGGTTTGTCTGCCGATCACATTGAATATTTAACAGAAGGGGATGTGGCGGCGATGGCAAAAGCCGGCACTGTGGCCGTGCTGCTGCCCGGCGCTTATTATTTCCTGCGCGAGACCAAAATGCCGCCCATTGAATTGCTGCGCCAATACCAAGTGCCGATGGCGGTGTCGACCGATCTGAACCCTGGCACTTCGCCGTTGTGTCAGTTGCCACTGATGCTGAATATGGCCTGCACCTTGTTCCGTCTGACGCCGGCAGAAGCGCTTGCCGGCGTCACCCGGCACGCCGCCAAAGCGCTCGGTCTGGCTGACCGCGGTATGCTGGCTGTGGGTATGCAAGCAGACTTTGCGCTTTATCAGATCGCACAGCCGGCAGAACTTTGCTATCAGCTGGGTGTAAGTCAGGTTAAACAACTGATTATTAAAGGAAAAGAGGTTAACAGCCGCCTTTAACCCCTGTGCTTTTACATTCGCAAAAAAAGCGGTAAGCTCAGCGGACTCCCGGTTGTTGCGGATCATCCGATGAAAACAAGCTTGCTGGCAGTGTTGCTGCTGTTATCCGGTCCGGCCGTGGCGCAGCCGGCCGCTCCGGCGGCGCCGCTGTGGCTCTGGCTGCTGCTGGTGTTAGCCGGCGTGGTGATTGTCGTGCAGGGCCTGTTGTGGCGGCGCGCCAGCCGCCGTCAACCAGTATTGCCGGTTGCCGAGCAACTGCCTGCCGAACTGCTGTTCGACGATATCAGCGGTCTGCCCAACAAATGGCTGGCCCGCCAGACTTTTTTACATCAGCGCCAGCGGTCGGTCGTACTGGCCTTGTTGGTGGTCAAAATTGACGGCTTTCATAAAGTGAACGAAGTGCTGGGTTACAGCCATGCCAATCTGGTGCTGAGCCAGATAGCGCAGCGGCTGAACCTGCTGGCGAGCCAGTTTGGCGGGGTCGTGGCGCTCGGCGCTGGCCAGCAGTGGGTCGCGCATCTGGGCGGTGTCGATTTTCTGCTGTTGGTGGATCAGCAAGGCAAGCAGCATCAGGCGGGCTATCTGGCGCATCAACTGGAGCATCAGCTGGCCGAACCTATGCTGCTGCGCGGCGCAGCCGTGAGCTATCAGGTACAGTGCGGGATAGCCGTGGCGCCTGAACATGGCAGTGAGTTTGCCGACTTGCTGGAAAAAGCTTATCTCGCGTTGCAGCATCATCAGCAAAGCCCGACAGTGCCGGCTTTGTATCAGGCAGAAATGTCGGCCATTAATCCGCAAAAACTGGCGATGATGGCGCAGCTGCAGCAGTCGATTGCGCTGGGGCAACTGCAGCTTGATGTCCAGCCACAGGTGTTATTGCCGCATCGTCAGGTGGTCGCCGCCGAAGTACTGCTGCGCTGGGCGCACCCGCAACAAGGCTTGCTGGCGCCAAAACAGTTTATCCCGCTGGCGGCCGAGATGGGCCTGATGTTTCCGCTTACTTGCTGGGTGCTGGAGCAAAGTATCGCGTTGCTGGCAACTTTACAGGCCGAAGGTTCAGCCGTGCAGCTGGCAGTCAATATCAGCAGTACCGATTTGCTAGAAATCGAACTGGTTGAACAAATTCAGCAGTTGCTGGAGAAGTACCAGGTGAAACCGGGCCTGCTGATCCTGGAACTCAAAGAAGACGCGCTGATGCAGAGGCCGCAGGCGGTGCTGCCGATGCTGGAGCGGTTGCGCGCGCTTGGCCTGACACTGGTGCTGGACGATTTTGGTACCGGTTATACCTCGCTCGGGATGCTCAGACAGCTGCCGTTGCAACAGGTCAAAATCGACGCGCAGTTTATCAGCGGCATGCACAGATCTGATGCGCAGCTGGCCATTACCGGCGCCATTATTGATTTGGCGAGAAATCTGCAACTGACAGTGGTCGCAGAAGGGGTGGAAGAACAGGCGGTGGCTGAAAAACTGTACCGGATGGGCTGTTTGCGCGCTCAGGGCTTTTTATTTACTCAGCCTTTTGCACTGGCTGGTTTACCAGCCTGGTTACGCCAGCACCAGTTCAGCAGTGGTCAGCCGGAACAGCCCGGCCTTTATTGAAGCGCGCGGCTGCGCCAGAGGTTGTTGGCGTTTTGCCGCTTCAGGGTGTAATGCTTCACTTTTCGCCACATCACTTTTCGTCACATCACTTTCGCAGCTGAAGTCAGTAGTAACTGCTGCCACAGGCTTCGTCAGCCAGAGCAGGCCTGTGGCGGAATCTGTTGGCGGGCCTGAATAAAGGCCAGCACCAAGGCGGCCAATACTTGTCCCGCTTCGCTGAACCCGGCTTTGGCGCCCGCCGGATGTTGTGAGGGGGCCGCTTCAGCCAGATGCAGATACCGCACCCGCGGTAACTGCGCCAAAGTCCAGACATAAAACTCGGCGTCAGCCACCGACACACCACAGTTGCTGTAAGCGCTGACCGGCATACCGCTGATGCTGTCGGTGTCGAGTTCCAGGCCCAGCGGCCTTTGCGCATCTGCGCCGACAAATTGCACGGCCTGCGCTAACGCATCGGCCAGGCTCAACTGTCGGCGTTGCCAGATTTGCTGATAACTGCAGTAGCCGGCACCCGCTTGTTGCAGCTGTGCCAGCGCAGCTTGCGAGTTTTTCAGCTCATGCAGCCCCAGCACAAAATATTTACGTAACCAGCCGGCCTGATGGGCGTAGCTGAAGCCATTGCCGCTGTGCCGGCCTTCCAACAGCCGAAAATCGCAGTGTGGGTCCAGGTTGATGGCGTCAGCGGCCTGACCGCTGTGTGCGGCCAGCGCCTCTAGAATAGGCAGCGCATTGTTATGACCACCGCCGATCACCACAGGCTCAAGGTCGGCGGCGAAGATCAGCTGCAGTGCCGCCGCGACGCGCAGATCCAGTTCGCCGCACAGCTGGCGCAAGGTTGCCAGCTCAGCCGGTTGCTGCGGGTCCAGCCCGCTGGCCGCTTGTTGCAGATCTGCGCAATCGACAGTGCCCAGCAGCAGGATTTGTCCGGCGTCGGCCAGCGTATTGTGCTGCAGATTGATAAAACGGCTTAAAAAGGCCGCAAAGCCCTCATCGGCGCCGCCATTGCCAAAGTTGGCTCTGGGGCCGATGTCTTCCGGTACGCCGAGGATGGCAAAACGACAACCTCGCCGGCGGGCTGCGGCCAGTGCATCGGCGGGGGCTGACAAGGGGTCAAGAAACTGCAGGGCTTCGCCAAGCCGGATTTCGCCGGCGCGGCTTTGTTGCCAGCGCGCCAGATCGGCACGCTGGTACACCACAAAAGGATTATTCAAGATCGAGCGGCTCCGGGGAGAGGATGATGCCCGTGCTGTCGGCGTACAGATGGTCTTCCGGCAAGAAGGTCACACCAGCAAAATTGACCGGCACGTCGGTTTCGCCAAAACCCTGATCGTCAGCGCCGACCGGAATGGCATTCACGGCCTGAATGCCGAGATCGAAGTCTTCCAGCGTGTCGACATCACGCACGCTGCCGTAGCAGACAATGCCTTCCCAGCCGTTTTCGCTGGCCAGCGCCGCCAGTTCTGCGTCAATCAGTGCCCGCCGGGCTGAGCCGCCGCCGTCAATCAGCAGCACTTTGCCAACCCCAGGCTCACTGAGCATCTGGCGCACCAGACCATTGTCTTCAAAACATTTGACGGTGTGGATCACACCACCAAAAGAACGGCGACCGCCGTAGTTGGCAAAGATGGGCTCGACCACATCAATCATGTCGGCATACAGATCACATAATTCAGAAGTATTGTATTGCATGCAAATTCCCGCCTGTTGATCAACCAGTTAGCCCCACAGTATAAACGGATCGCCGTTAAGCTCAAGCAATCATCCTGTCTGGAATTCTGTGACAGAACACTGTGCAAAAGCGCTGGCGCTGTGTTAGCTTTTGCTTAATTGTGTTGTCGCCGGTTTGCACCCCTTGAGTTTTGAACTGACCCTGGCCCGAATTGCGTTATTGCTGATCCAGACAGGTCTTGCCTGTGCTTTGGGCTATATCCTTTGGTACTTTTACCGGATTTATCAGCGTCATTATCTGAAGTCCTGGGCGGTCGCTTTTGTCGTGTTCGCCTGCTACCTCGCCATGCTGACCGCACACTCATTGATCTCGCCAGACGCTGGCTGGCTGTTCTGGTGCCGGGCGGCGCTGGAGTTCGGTTACCTGTTCTGCAGTTATGCGTTTGCCATCTGGATGCTGGTGGGGGTGCGTGAAGCCGTCAGCGGGGCGCGGATCAGCAGCCGGCTGATGAATCAGCTGCTGGCGCTGGTGGCTTTTCTGGCGGCAGGTTCTGTCTTGCTGTTTTTATCGGCAGACGCTTCTGCAGTCTGGAAAATTACGGTTCAGCTTAATCTGCGTTTGTTGTTTATAGGTGCTGCGCTGGTCGTTGCCGGCATCTGGCTGTTTGCCTTGCCGTACCGGCTGTTGATAGCCCGGTTGGTGGCCATCTCTATCTTGTTGTGGGGCCTGCAAATGCTGACGCTGGCGCTGCTGTCCGGTTGGCTGGGTGAAGGCAATGCTTTTCTGCGGGTGGTGTTGGTCAGTAAACATCTGGAACTGTTTTTACAAACCTTGTTAGGGCTTGGCCTGGTGATTTGGCTGCAGGAAGACGAGCGTCATGCCAATCAGCAGCTGGCGGCCAAAACGCAGTATCTGGATACGCATGACCAACTGACCGGCGCTTTGAACCGCGACGCCTTATTGCAGGAACTTGGCGGCGTGATTCAGACGCAGGTGGCGCAGCCGCTGCTGCTGGTGATGATTGGGCTTGACCGCTTTAAAACCATCAACGAAACGGTCGGCCTGAAACAAGGTGACCGTATTTTGCGGGAAGTGACGCGCCGGCTGGAAAGCAGCATTTTAAAACCTCGGCTGATCGCCCGCACCGGCGGCGACATTTTTGCGCTGGTGTTGCAAGACATTGTGACCGACAAACAGCGACAGTTTTGCCTGCACCACATAGAACAACTCATTGAAAAACCATTTAGTTTTGATTCCGGTTTGTTAAAACTGACCGCGACTGTCGGCGTCTCACAATATCCGGCGCATGCCGCCAGTGCTGAATCTCTGCTGCAAAAAGCCAATATCGCCTTCCATCAGGCCAAACGTCAGCAACAGCGCTGGATCCAGTATCATCCGGGCATGGAAGAAGAAACGGCCCGCTTGCTGCTGCTTGAAAAAGAGCTGGCCAAAGCGCTGGCAGAACAACAGTTTGTGCTGTATTTCCAGCCGCAGTGGAACATTCGCGAGCAGCGCATTGATGGTTTTGAAGCTTTGGTGCGCTGGCAGCATCCGGAAAAAGGTCTGTTAATGCCGGGGCAGTTTTTACCGCAGATGGAACAGATTGGGCTGATGCGTGAACTGGATATGCAGTTGCTGGAACAGGCGGTGCAGACGCTGGGGCGCTGGCGCAAACAGGGCATTGTGTTGTCGGTGGCGGTCAATATGTCGCCGCTGCATTTTGAACAATCCGGCCTCAAGTTACGCATTCAGCAGTTGCTGCAGCAATATGAAGTGCCGCCCACCATGCTGGAGCTGGAAATCACCGAAAACACCGCGATGGTCGATATGGAGCAGGGACGTAACTTTGTGACAGAACTGCAGCAGATGGGGATCCGGGTCTCGATTGACGATTTCGGCACCGGTTATTCGTCACTGGGCTATCTGCGCCGCATGCCAATCGACAAAATCAAAATCGACCGCAGCTTTATTATGGATATGGCCGGCAGTGACTCCGACATGATGATTGTCAAAACCATGATCACGCTGGCTCACGGCCTTGGCAAACGTATTCTGGCCGAAGGGGTGGAAGATGCCAATCAGCTGTTGTTACTGCGCCACATGGCCTGTGATGCGGCGCAGGGTTACCTGATAGCCAAACCCTTGCCGGAAACTGAAGCACTGGCGCTGCTTCGCCAGCCGCTGAAGTTCTGACCGTCGCCTGTCATGCTGTTGTCATCTGCTCGTTTTAGCCTGCTGGTGAACCATACGGCAGGAGCATCTGATGTCAGCCCCCAAACGCTACCGGCAACTGTGCATCGAACTGGACCAACGGACCTTCGCCTTGCTGTTTTTACGGCTTGGTCAGGGGCCGCTGCGCCGCTTTAGTTATTGGGTTTCCAAATCCGCCGACGGCCCTTGTTACGTCTTGCTGGCCTGCTGGCTCTGGTCAACTGGCGGTGAGCTGGCGCAGGAACTGGTGCGCTTACTGGCACTTGGTTTTGCCATCGAACTGCCTGCTTACCTTTTACTGAAGAATCTGTTCCGCCGCCAGCGACCCGCAGTCGCGCTGGCCGGTGCCATTCGTGCGCATATCGAGCCGTCCGATCGGTTCAGCCTGCCGTCCGGTCACACCGCCGGTGCTTTTGTGCTGGTCAGTGCCGTGGCGTTGTTGTCGCCGCTGTGGTTACCGCTGTTGTTGCTGTGGGGACTGTCGGTGGGGATGTCACGGGTGCTGCTTGGCGTGCACTTTCCGGGCGATATTCTGGCCGGTATGCTCCTCGGCTGCGTTGCGACCATATTGGCAGCACTAAGTCTTAGTTAAAGCTGAATTTTTCCGTCAAAAGCAACCGTATCCGCCAATCCTTCTCTATGCTTAGGCAAGCTTTGAAGAGTGCGGAGAGCCGGCATGTTACGAAATTTCTCGATTAAAAAACGTCTGATGGTCAACAGTGTGGTGGTCGGTATCGCCATGCTGATCATGTTATTGCTGTTGATTTACCAGAATATGCAATTTGGCGCCTTGTCGGCGCTGCGTCTGGAGATCGCAGCGATGGAGCAGGATGTGCTGGTGCTTAGAAAAGACGAAAAAGATTTTCTGATGCGAAAGGATTTAAAGTACCGGGATGAATTTAACAGCACCGTTGGGCGGCTTCGCCAGGATTTGCAGCGACTGGAGCAGGATTTACAGGCGCAGGGCATCAGTACCGCTGCGCTGGTGACGTTCCGCCAGCAGACCGAGAATTATCAGCAGCAATTCAGCGCTTTGGTGCAGGCGGCAGAGCAGGTCGGGCTGGACCCGCAGGCCGGCCTTTATGGTGCGCTGCGCAGCAGCGCCCATCAGTTGGAATCACAATTTAAACAACTGAACAATGACCGGTTACTGGTCAGCCTGCTGCAGCTGCGCCGCGCCGAAAAAGATTTTATGCTCAGAAGCGACCTCAAATACCTCGACAGTTTTAATCAGGAATTCAACCAGTTTAAGTCGCTGCTCAGTCAGGCGGGTGTCCCGTCGGCTGTCGGTGAAGCGGCCGACAGCTATGCCAGCGCTTTTCGTAATCTGGTCAGTGGCAGTCAGCGCATGGGGTTGTCGCATGATCAGGGCATCATGGGAGATATGCGCAAAGCAGTGCACGGCACCGAAAGCAGCCTGGCGGAGCTGAGCCGTCAAGCCAATGCGGCACTGGAACAGGCTTCGTCTTCTGCGCAGCTGCTTGCTTTTACGCTGTTTACCGTGGTGTTGGTGGTGGTGATTGCCTTGGTACTGCTGACCTCGCGCAGCATTTTGCAGCCTATTCAGAATGTATGTAGCACCATAGGTTTGATCCGTGCCGATAACGATTTCCGTCAACGGGTGGCTGTTGAAGGCAATGACGAAATGACCTTGTTGGCGCAGGATTTTAACGCCATGTTGTCGGATTTTCAGAACCTGGTCAGAAACGTCAATCAGGCGCTGGAGATGCTCGATCAGGCAACCGCTGAGCTGGCGCAGTCCACGGCAGAAACCAGCCGCGGTATGGCGCAGCAGCAGCTGGAAAGCGATATGGTGGCCACTGCGGTGACTGAAATGGGGGCGACCATTGAAGAAATCGCCGGTAACACCGAAAACACCGCGAATAAAGCTGATGCAACCAGCCAGAATGCCGCCAACGGGATGCGCGAAGTGGAGCAAACGGTCAATCGCATCCGTCAGCTGTCGGATGAATTGCAACAGGCCGCCAATGTGGTGGGGGAGCTGGAGCGCGACAGCGCGACCATCGGCTCAGTGGTGGATGTGATCCGTGGTATCGCCGAGCAAACCAACTTGCTGGCGCTCAATGCCGCCATCGAAGCGGCGCGGGCAGGTGAGCAGGGCCGCGGTTTTGCTGTGGTGGCGGATGAAGTGCGCAGCCTGGCACAGCGCACGGCAGAATCGACCCGGCAGATTGAGAGTATCATCTCCGGTTTGCAGCTGCGTACGCGCGATATCGTGCAATCGATGCAAAGTTGTCGTGAGCGCGGTCAGACCAGCGCCGAACAGGCCGGGCTGACCAGCCGGTTGTTATCGGCGATCACCGGCGATGTCAGCAGTATCATGGAAATGACTACTCAAATCGCGACTGCGGTTGAAGAACAAAGCCATGTGGCCGCCGAAGTGAATAAAAACGTGATCCGTATCCGTGATATTTCCGAGCAGTCGACCAATATCGCCCGGCACAATGCGCAAATCAGCGAAGAAGTCGCGGCGCAGGCGGCCCGGCTGCATCATACGGTGGACCGTTTTAAAGCCTGAGCGGCACTGCCTGCCCCGCACAGCTGCCAGCACTGAAACGGCGCCAGCGCGGCAATAGCCGCGCCGGGCTTCGGGCCAGTGCCTGATTGACAGCCAATAAAAAACCGCCGGTGGGCGGTTTTTTTGTGCAGGCAAGCAGCGGACTAACTGCGCAGCCGGATCTCCAGTTTGCTGTCGCGTACCGCATTGGCGACTTTGAGCCGTGCCAGATAATCCTGCCACATGGGGTCTTGCTGCTGAGCCAAATGGCGCAGATAAGTCCAGCTGTACAGGCCACTGTCGTGGCCGTCATCAAACACCAGTTTGACCGCGTAATGGCCGACCGGCAGAATTTGCCGGATAGCCACCTCACGTTTGTTCGCTACCAGCTGCGGTTTGCCATGCCCCCGAACTTCTGCAGAAGGCGACAACACCCGCAAAAACTCGGCGCTGAAGCAGGCCTGCAAGCCGTCGGCAAAATGGACATCCAGCGTTTTACTGCGCCGGTGATAATGCAGTTTGCTGACGCGATCTGGTTGCTCTGGTGTCGCTGTTGCCTGGCTGTGCTGCTCTGACATGCTGCGGGCTCCGCTTGGTTACAGAATAAACCGGCTCAGATCTTCATCCTGCACTAAGGCTTCCAGATGGGCGTCGACATAAGCCGCATCAATCACAATCTGCTGGCCGGCATGGTCGGCGGCATCAAAAGAAACCTCCTCCAGCAGCCGTTCCATCACGGTATACAGCCGGCGAGCACCGATGTTCTCGGTGGTTTCATTGACCTGCCAGGCGGCATTGGCAATACGTTTGATGCCATCCGGCGTGAAACTTAACTGAACCCCTTCAGTTGCCAGCATCGCGACGGTCTGTTCGGTCAAAGACGCTTTAGGCTCGGTCAGAATGCGCTCGAAATCAGCGGCGGTCAGCGCCTGCAGTTCGACGCGGATCGGCAGCCGGCCCTGCAGCTCCGGCACTAAGTCCGAAGGTTTCGCCAGCTGGAAAGCGCCGGAGGCGATAAACAGGATATGGTCGGTTTTGACAATACCGTGTTTAGTGTTGACGCTGCAGCCTTCAATTAATGGCAGCAAATCGCGTTGTACGCCTTCGCGCGACACGTCCGGCCCACTGGTTTCGCCGCGTTTGCAGATCTTGTCGATTTCGTCGATAAAAACGATGCCGTGCTGCTCCACGGCTTCCAGCGCTTTGGCTTTCAGCTCTTCCGGGTTGACCAGCCGGGCCGCTTCTTCATCAACCAGCTGTTTCAATGCATCTTTGATTTTCAGTTTGCGCTTTTTGGTACGCTCCTGACCGAGGTTCTGAAACATCGACTGCAGTTGCTGCGTCATCTCTTCCATGCCCGGCGGCGCCATGATCTCCACACCCATCGCCGGCATGGCCAGGTCCAGCTCGATTTCTTTGTCGTCGAGCTGACCTTCGCGCAGTTTTTTGCGGAAGATTTGCCGGGTGTTGGAATCGCTGTCGTTTTGCTCCGGCTCACCCCAGTTGTTGCGGGCGCGTGGCAGCAGCACATCCAGGATCCGCTCTTCGGCTGCTTCTTCGGCGCGGAATCTGTTGCGGGCCACTTCCTGCTCGCGGATCATTTTGACGGCGCTGTCGGTCAGGTCGCGGATAATGCTGTCGACTTCTTTGCCGACATAACCCACTTCAGTGAATTTGGTGGCTTCGACTTTGATAAAAGGCGCGTTGGCGAGCTTGGCCAGCCGGCGGGCGATTTCGGTTTTACCGACACCGGTCGGGCCTATCATCAGAATGTTTTTCGGTGTCACTTCATGACGAAGGGCAGTATCGAGCTGCATGCGGCGCCAGCGGTTACGCAGTGCAATGGCAACGGCACGCTTGGCCGCTTGTTGGCCAATGATATGGCGGTCCAGTTCGTGGACAATCTCGCGAGGGGTCATTTCAGACATAACAGCAGCCTTATTGGGTCTTGTCAGCAGGCAGCGTTTCAATGGTCTGCTGCTGATTGGTGTAAATGCAGATGTCGCCGGCAATGGTCAGCGCTTTTTCGGTGATGGCGCGGGCACTGAGCTCTGTGTTGTTCAGCAGCGCAGTCGCTGCCGCCTGGGCAAAAGGACCGCCCGAGCCGATGGCAATCAGGTCCTGCTCCGGCTGGATCACATCGCCGTTGCCGGTGATGATGAGCGACGTGGTGGCGTCGGCCACCGCCAACAAGGCTTCCAGTTTGCGCAGCATGCGGTCGGTGCGCCAGTCTTTGGCCAGCTCAACCGCGGCGCGCAGTAAATGGCCCTGGTGCAGTTCCAGCTTGGCTTCAAAACGTTCAAATAATGTGAAGGCGTCGGCGGTACCGCCGGCAAATCCGGCCAGGACCTTGCCGTGATACAAACGGCGCACTTTTTTGGCGTTGCCTTTCATCACGGTGTTACCGAGCGTGACCTGGCCGTCACCGCCCAGCGCGACTTCGCCGTTACGGCGTACAGAAACAATAGTAGTCATCGACAGTTCTTCGTTGCGGACAATAACGGAGATATAAGGGCGCGGCGGCTGAATTCAAGCCGCCGGCCTGGCATTGGCGGGGGTCAGATCACCCAGCAGTCGGCAATCTTCTGCTGCAGCAATTTGTTTTTGTCGCTCTGAGCCTGGCGTTTGCTGGCATAAGGGCCTGAAACTACACGGTATTTACCAGAGGACTGCCGAATTTCAGAAGCGACACCGGCAAAGGCCATTTTGGCTTTCAGTTGCTGGGCACCTTCGATAGCTTTAAAAGTGCCGCAGTACATATTGGCCGGTGCTTTGGCTTTCAGTTGCTCAGCTTCGACCTGAATCTCTTTGTTTTGCAGCTCTTTGATGTAGGTGTAAGGCTCTTTTGCCGGCTTCGGTGGCAATGCATCCTGGTTGGCTGGCTGGCTGGTTTCAACCGTTTTTTTCGCTTCAGTTGCAGCGGCTTCGGCGCCAGGGCGGTGCGAGATGTGCCACAAGAAAGCCGCAAAGCCAAGCAACAACGCAACCACCACCGCAATCAGAAGGACAGGTAATGGCTTCTTTTGATTGGTTTTTTTTCTGCCACGCGGTGCTGGGCGGGCGGTTTTTACATAATCTTGCTGCGGCATGCCATCGTCTTTCAAACTTCGTATTGACGGGGATTGTACTAAAACCCTGTGAAAAATTGTAAGGCAAATTCGCCCGGACTGGCTGCGGGCGTCAGCTTAAGTCGAGCGCATCGACATCCAGCTGCCATTTCAGTTTGCGGCCAAGCGGCGACTGGCGGGCGTTTAGCAGCAGCTGTTGCAGCGCCTGATGCAGCAATTTGCGATCGCCACTAAACAGCTGCAGCTGCCAGCGATATTTGCCGGCTTTACGTTCCAGTGGCGGCTGCAGCGGGCCTAAAAACTGCAATTGGGGAAACTCAGCGGCCACCTGTTGTTGCAACATGCTCAGAAAAGCCAGGCCGTCCTGACTGTCAAAAGACTCAGTGCGAAACAGCGCCAGATGCTGATAAGGCGGCAGCCGGGTTTGCTGGCGTTCCAGCAAAGCGCTGCGGGCAAAGGACTGATAGCCATTTTGAATGACATCCTGCAACAGCGGATGGCCCGGATAATGGGTTTGCAGCAACACAGTACCGGCGATGTCGCCGCGCCCAGCCCGGCCGGCCACTTGCGTCAGCAACTGTGCCAGTTGTTCGCCGGCACGAAAATCGCTGGAATACAGCGCGCTGTCGACATCCACAATCACCACCAGACTGACATTGGGGAAGTGGTGGCCTTTGGCCAGCATCTGGGTGCCGACAATAATGGCCGGTTCGCCGCTGCCGATTTGTTGCAGCAGCTGTTCGAGACTGCCTTTGCGGCGGGTGGAATCGCGGTCCAGCCGCCGCACCGGATACTGTGGAAACAGCTGTTGCAGCTGTTCTTCCAGCTGTTCAGTGCCCTGACCGACCGGCGCCAGCTGCGTGCTGCCACACTGGCCGCACTGATGGGGCACGCTGTGGCTGGCACCACAGTGGTGACACACCAGCATGCGGCTTTGTTTGTGGTAGGTCGTGAACGCCGCACAGCGCAGACATTCGGTCAGCCAGCCGCATTCATGGCAGATCAGCGCCGGTGCAAAGCCGCGCCGGTTTAAAAACAGCATCACCTGCTGACCCCGGCCAAGCCGCTGCTCAATCTGACGAATGGTGCCATCCGCCAGACCTTGTTTCAGCACCTGTTGTTTTAAATCCAGCAGTTCAATCCGCGGCACTTGCTGCGAGGTGGCGCGCTGTGGCAACTGCAGATGCACAAAGCGGCCTTGCAGCACGTTGTACAGTGATTCGAGACTGGGTGTGGCCGAACCAAGTACGACAGGGCAGGGCGTCAGCGCGGCACGTTTTACCGCCAGATCGCGGGCGTGGTAGCGAAACCCATCCTGCTGTTTCAGCGAGTTATCGTGTTCTTCATCGATGATCAGCAAGCCGAGCTGACGAAATGGCAGAAAAAGCGCAGAGCGGGTGCCGATGGTGATGGCCGCTTCACCGCTGTCGCTGCGCTGCCAGGCCAGCAGCCGCTCGGCGTCGGTCATATTCGAATGCCAGATTTGTAATGGCACGGCAAAACGCTGGGCAAAGCGCGCCAGCGTCTGCGGCGTGAGGCCAATTTCCGGCACAATCACCAGCACTTGCTGGCCTTGTTGCAATACCGGGCTTATGGCCTGCAAATAGACTTCGGTTTTGCCAGAACCGGTAACGCCTTCGAGTAAAAAACGTTGGAAAGTGCCGCCAGCCTGATTGATGGCGGTAACGGCGAGTGCCTGCGCCGGGTTCAGCGCCAGCGCTTTTTGCCGCTCCGGCAAAGGCGTAAAAGGCTCAAAAGCCAGCAGTTGCCACTGTGCCAATCCTTTGTCGACGAGCGCACGCACGCTGGCGCTGTCGCCGCTGAGCTCTGTTTCAGACAACGGGCCTTGTTGCAGCCGTTGCCACAACGCCAGCTGGCGGGCCGCTCTTTTCAGCGTGTCGGCGCTGGTCTGCTGGCCGGTTTCGGTAAGTTGCAGCTGGCGGCTGTGGCCGCCCAGCACCGGTTTACCTTCACGCAATAAAGCCGGCAGCGCACTGACCAGCACTTCGCCGAGCGGGTGATGGTAATAGTCGGCGGCAAAACTGAGCAGTTGCTGCAGTTGCGGGCCTATCACGGGGTGTTCGTCCAGCACGGCCAGCACGGTTTTCAGTTCGTATGTCGATGCTGTATCAACCGGTGGGTCAAGCTGCCAGCAGATGCCAATCAGCTCGCGTTTGCCAAACGGCACCCGCACCCGACAGCCGGGGCTGGTGGCCACGCCAGGCGGCAGCAGATAGTCAAAATGCTGGTGCAAAGGCACAGGTAATGCGACGCGGATCCGGTTCAAAATGGCAATTCAGGCTTAAAATCGTCAGGTCATGGCGCCAGAGTGTAGCCAGTCGGCAGGCTCCGTCACAATGCTTTTTCGGGCGCAGGAGGCAGAACCGCGGGCAACACGCTGTTTTTGCTTTTTTTCTGCGCTATTTTTGCGCACAACTGCAGAATAAAGTTGAACGGCTTGCGCTGATCCTTTAAGCTACGCGCCCTAAATTAACTGAAATGCGTATGGTGTCTGACAGATTTGCTGATCAGATAGCGATACGGCCCTAACGAGGTAACACCATGAAATCAGGTATCCATCCGGAATACAAAGAAATCACTGCAACCTGTACTTGCGGTAACAGCTTCAAAACCCGTTCTGCCCTGTGCAAAGACATCCACTTGGACGTTTGCTCAGCTTGCCACCCGTTCTACACCGGTAAGCAAAAAGTGCTGGACGTTGGCGGCCGTGTTGACCGCTTCAAAAAGCGTTTCGCAGTTCTGGGTGCAAAATAATCCCAAATTTCGACAAAAAGGCAGCTCAGGCTGCCTTTTTGCTTTTCTGAGCGCGGAAATTCTGCGACTAAAACTTGCGGTTGCACCGACTTGGCGCACCGGCGAAAACTTGTTATAACTGACTGACGGTGAAAAAGTGCGCAGACACGGATCACCGCCAAGTCACCACCTGCCACGTTAAAAAACATCGCCGGACCCGCTGGACAGAGGTATTACCAGCGTGAAGTTCATAGGCATGCACGCACAGGCTCTTTACAATGAGCCGCCTTTTGCGCTTACCCTCGCAAAAGTAATTGGCAAATAACAGAAAAGCCCTCAGGGCTCAGCCGCAGGACTCTTACCATGTCAGATTTCAGGAAAGCAGCGCTTCAATATCACGCCGAACCCAAACCAGGCAAAATCAGCATTGAGATCAGTAAACCGGCCGAAACCGTCACTGATCTGGCGCTGGCATACAGCCCGGGCGTGGCCGAACCGGTGCGCGAAATCGCTGAAGATATTGATAACGTGTATAAATACACCGCCAAAGGTAATCTGGTGGCGGTGATCAGCAACGGCACCGCCATTTTAGGCCTTGGCAACCTCGGCCCTATGGCCTCCAAGCCAGTGATGGAAGGTAAGGCGTTGTTATTTAAACGTTTTGCCGGCCTTGATTCGATTGATATCGAAGTAACGCACCGCACCACCGAAGATTTTATCAACACGGTGGCCAATATCGCCGACACCTTTGGTGGCATTAATCTGGAAGATATCAAATCACCGGAATGCTTTGAGATTGAAAAAGAGCTGATCAAACGCTGTAATATTCCGGTATTCCATGACGACCAGCATGGTACGGCCATTGTCACCGCTGCCGGGTTGCTGAATGCGCTGGAAATCCAGGGCAAAGATATCCGCAAAGTGACCATCGTTTGTATGGGCGCCGGCGCAGCCGCTATCGCCTGTATGGAGCTTTTGATCAAATGCGGCGCCAAGCGCGAATACATCTATATGCTGGACACCAAAGGTGTGATCCACACGCGCCGCGAAGATTTGAACAAATACAAAACCATGTTTGCCAACAACACCGACAAACGCACGCTGGAAGATGCACTGGATGGCGCTGACGTCTTTATCGGTGTGTCCGGGCCAGACGCGCTGCCGCCGGCCGCCATTAAACTGATGGCCGACAAACCGGTGATCTTTGCCTGTTCCAACCCCGATCCGGAGATCCGCCCGGAGCAGGCGTTTGCTGAGCGCAGCGACATCATCATGGCGACGGGCCGCTCGGATTATCCGAATCAGGTCAATAACGTGCTGTGTTTCCCGTTTATTTTCCGCGGTGCTCTGGACGTGCGGGCCCGGGTCATCAACGACGAGATGAAAATCGCAGCGGTGCATGCCATTCGGGCTATTGCCAAAGAGCCGGTGCCGGCCGCGGTATTGCAGGCTGCGCAGGTTGATAAACTGGAATTTGGCGCTGAGTACATCATTCCAAAACCAATGGACCCGCGGCTGTTGTCGCGTGTAGCCAAAGCTGTGGCAGAAGCGGCAGTGGCTTCTGGTGTGGCGCGGCTGCCATTGCCGGCCAATTATCTGGCACAGTGACGGCGCGCTTTGCGCCGGATGAACTGAAAAGAAAAACCGCGGCAAGCCGCGGTTTTTTAATTCAATACTGTTGTCTGAAATTTATCAGGGTTGCCGGGCGTTGTCTGAGGAGTTTGAATAAAGCGGTCTGGCCAGACCGGACAACGCTGCGGCGCTGTTACTCTTCGTCGGATTCCGCTTCCTGGATCACCGGGATAGGTTTGCCCATGCTGGTGAGGATGTTGCGAACTTCGACCGGAATTTGATGCGGATTGTCTTTACGCAGATCTTCGTCGGCAGGCAGTGGCTGGCCGGTAAAAGCATGCAGAAAGGCTTCGCACAGCAATTCGCTGTTGGTGGCATGACGCAGATTGTTCACCTGACGGCGGGTGCGTTCATCAGTCAACACTTTGAGCACATTCAGGGGGATGGAGACGGTGATTTTTTTCACCTGTTCTGATTTTTTACCGTGTTCTGCGTAAGGGTGTACGTATTCACCATTCCACTTTGCCATAGTTGTACCTTGAGTTGTTATTAGTTGTGTGCAGGAATCGACTGGCATTCCGACGGTTTCTGCCGTCCGTCTGTGCGCGCAAAGCGGGCGAAAGCTCAGCATCCCTTGAAAATTGGCCCGAAATTTTATCTCTTTATACGCTCATAAACAAACTGTGCGCAAGAAATAATCATGATAGACGTCTAAATGTTTTGACTTCCCTTTTTGGCTCTGTATACTTTTGGCCATCTAAACATCTAAAAGTATGAGGTCAGTGATGTCTAATCGTCATTCCGCGACAGTTGCAGCCCGCGCCGGTATTGCGCAGGACCCCGCTTACGGGGCTGTCACCCCCCCGATGTACCTGACTTCCACTTACGAATTACCGGCCTTTCGCCAGCCGGGTAAATACGACTATTCGCGCTCTAACAACCCGACCCGCGATTTGCTGGCCGATGCGCTGTGTGAGCTCGAAGGCGGTGCCAAAGCCATCGTCACCAATACCGGCATGTCTGCCTGCGTGCTGGCGCTGCAACTGCTGACCCCAGAGGACACGCTGGTGATCCCGCATGACTGTTATGGCGGCAGCTACCGGCTGTTCACCAATCTGGCGGCCAAAAAACGCGCTTTTAAGCTGGTGATTGTCAATTTCCAGCAAGCCGACTGGGCAGAGCAGGTCAAAGCGGCGCAGCCGACACTGATCTGGCTGGAAACACCAAGCAATCCGCTGCTGCAAATCACTGATATTCAGGCGGTTTGTCAGTTGGCCAAACCGCTGAATGCGCTGGTGCTGGTCGACAATACGTTTTTATCGCCGGTGCTGCAGAACCCGCTGGCGCTGGGTGCCGATTTGGTGCTGCATTCCACCACCAAATACCTCAATGGCCACAGTGACATTGTCGGCGGCGCGCTGGTGATCAAAGATTTGAAACTGGGGGATGAGCTGAAATGGTGGGCCAATTGCCTGGGCCTGACGGCTGGCGCTTTTGACTCGCATCTGACACTGCGCGGTATCCGTACTTTATTGCCCCGGATGAAGGCGCATCAGGAAAATGCCGCGCTGGTGGTTGACTATCTGCAACAACAGCCGCTGGCCGGCACTGTTTATTATCCGGGCTTACCGGACCATCCGGGCCATGCGATTGCCAAAGCGCAGCAGCACGGTTTTGGCGCCATGCTGAGTTTTGACCTTGCGGCCGATGAAAAATACCTGGCGGTATTTTTTGAAGCGCTGCAGTGCTTCACGCTGGCGCAGTCATTGGGCGGTATTGAAAGCCTGATTTGCCACCCAGGCTCGATGACTCATGCCTCGATGGATGCGCAGGCGCAAAAAACGGCGGGCATAGGCCCGACCTTGATCCGTATTTCGGTCGGTATTGAAGATCCACGCGACTTACTGGCTGATTTAGCCCAGGCTTTTGCTGCGGTGCAGCAAGCGATCGCACGGGATCTGCCAGCTCAGGGCAGTGCTGTGGTCCAGCAGCAAAAGAGCGAAGCGGCCAGCAGCCTTTCTGAACAACAATTTCGTCTTAATCCGGCTTTGACCGCACTCTGGTGATTTTCATGGCAGTACAGCATTCTCAACAGCAGGTTTCTCAAAAGCAGGCGGCGGCCGCAACAGCATCCGCGCCAGCCGCCAAAACGGTGGTGCATAAATTTGGTGGCAGCAGCCTGGCGACTGCCGAACGTTTTCATGCGGTCGCCGACATTTTATTGGCACAGCACGAGCGCAACAGCTGGGTGGTGGTCTCTGCACCCGGTGATACCACCGATCATCTGCTGGCGCTGCTGGACGTGACGGCCGATACGGCTGCTTTTGAGCAGGCCTGGCAGCAACTGGCTGCGCAGCTGCGTTTGCTGGTCAACCGCACTTTATCGGCCGCGACGGCGCCACAGGCGCTGAATACGCTCAATCAATGGCTGGCGCAGCTGCCGGCGCAAGCCGCGCAGGGGCTGCATAACGAAGTGCTGGCCACCGGTGAAAAGCTGTCGGCTTTGTTGCTCAGCGCCGTGTTGCTGGAGCGTGGCGTGGAAGCCCAGGCCATTGATGCCCGTGATTTTTTGCGGCTGGAACAACAGCCACAGCAGGAAGCCAAAGTGCTGTGGGATACCTCATCACAGCTGTTGGCGCCGCTGCAACACAGCGGTTTTCAGGTCGTGACCGGTTTTATCGCGCGCGACAACGCCGGCAACAGCATCACGTTAGGGCGCAACGGCAGCGATTATTCCGCCACTATTGTTGGGGCGCTGATTAAAGCGGACGTGGTACAGATTTGGACCGATGTCGATGCGATTTACAGTGCAGATCCGCGCAAAGTGCCGTCTGCCAAAGCTTATCGGCAAGTGCCCTGGGCGCTGGCGGTGCGTCTGGCTGAACTGGGCAACCCGGTGCTGCATGCCAAAACGCTGCAGCCGCTGGGGCTGCATCCGGCGGAACTGGTGGTGCGCAGCAGTTATGAACCTGACCAGCCGGGTTGTCGGGTCAGCCGGCAAAGTGCCATTGAAGTGCAGTTTGTCACTGACTTACCGGATGCGGTGTTACTGAATCTGCCGGCCAGTTGTCGGCTGGACGCCCGCACTGCGGCTGCTGTGCTGCAGTTTCCGGTGTTTGCCGCGCCAGCGACCCAAGGCCGCCAATGGCTGGTTGCACAGAAAAATCTGGAAGCCTTACTGACCTTCCTGGGCCAGCAACAGATTTATCCGCGCGTCAGTTCTGAACAGTTTTATGCGGTGGCCTGGCTTAAACCGGCTGCCCGGCAACTGCGTCAGTTGCCACTGCAGGCCGCGCACTGGCTGGAACGCCAGCAACCGGCGCACAGCTATCAGGACGACGAACTGGCGCTGTGGCTGTTCAGCCCGGCGTTGACGCCGGCTGAGCTGACTGAACTGCACCAGTTGCTGCAGCCCAGCACTGTGCGGCTCAATATTGTGGTGGCTGGCACCGGCAATGTCGGCTCTGAGTTTCTCAGCTTGCTGGCGCAGCAACAACAGGCTTACAGCGGTCAGATTGAACTGCGGCTGGCCGGGGTCTTTAATTCACGCCAGGCGGTGTTCAGCGACCAGATTGATGTGCATGACTGGGCGGCTGCACTGACCCAGGCGGCGCCTTATCAGAAACAGCAATTGCTGGATTATTTGACCGGTTTGCCGGACCCTAAAGTTTTGGTCGACATCACGCCAAGCCGCGCTTTTGCGGAAGATTACGCCGAGATTGTCCGCACCGGTTGTCATTTGATTAGCGCCAACAAACAGGGCGTGACGCTGCCATTGCCACAATATCAGCAGGTGACGGCTGCGGTGGCCGAACAGCAGGTCAGCTGGCTGGCCAATACCACTTGTGGCGCCGGCCTGCCGGTGCAGCGGCTGTTGCAGGAGCTGCAAAGTTCCGGCGATCAGATCCGCCAGATCAGCGGTATTTTTTCCGGCACTTTGTCCTGGTTGTTGTGTAAATACGACGGCAGCCGGCCTTTTTCCGAGTTTGTGCTGCAGGCGCAGGCGGAAGGCCTGACCGAACCAGATCCGCGTGATGATCTGTCCGGTAAAGATGTGCAGCGCAAGTTGCTGGTGCTGGCGCGTGAGCTGGGGCTCAGCCTGGAACTGGACGACATCGCGCTGACGCCGTTGTTGCCAGCAGGGCTGGATACGCTTGGCTGGGATGACTTCTGGCAGCGGCGTACCGAACTGGATACAGCGTTAGCGGCGACTTTTGCACAGGCGCAGCAAGCCGGCAAAGTGCTGCGTTATGTCGCGACGCTGACGGTGACCGAACAAGGGCCCAAAGCCCGGGTTGAGCTGTTACAGGTGGCGCCGGATGATCCGCTGGCGGCGATTTTGCCGTGCGACAATGTGTTTGTCATTGAAAGCCAGTGGTATCAGGCCAATCCGCTGGTGCTCAAAGGCCCGGGCGCCGGACGTTTAGTCACTGCCGGCGGAATTCATGCTGACCTTGCGATTCTGGCGCGTCAGCAAATAGCCGCCGCCAAAGCGGCCCGCCACAGTCAGGCGCAAGCCGCGGCCTGGGCCAATCCACGCGCCTGAATGTTTAGGCTCAATGCTTTGTCTGAGCACTTAGTCTGAGTATTGGGTTTGGCTTTGGGTCCGGACACTGGCGCTGAACATCAGGCCCGGACTCTGAATCCTGCCACCGCCCCGGGCCCATAATGCAGCCCAACAGTACAGCCCCATAGTACATCCCAGTAGTACAGACTCATAGTACAGCCGTTGGACGGGCGGCTGTCAGTGACTGAGCTGCGGCTGTACGCCCGCTCAGTCATGCAGTTTTCTCTGATCGATCTCGTCGCAGCTTGTGATAGCCCGTGCGATGGTCTGCAGCCAGCATGTGCAGCCTGATGCTCAAATGGTGCTGTGACAGCGGTTGGGACTCAGGCTGGCCGGCGTTTTTGCAATTTTCGCTGCAAAGTGCGCCGGTGCATGCCCAAGGCGCGCGCGGTCTGGCTGATATTACCTTCCTGCTGTGCCAGCACCCGCTGAATATGCTCCCATTCAACTTGTTCAGCGGACAACAAATCGTCCGGCTGTTCGGTGCTGACCCCGGCCGTCGGTTGACCGGTCAGCGCCTGCGACAACAGTTGAAAATCCACTGGCTTGGTCAGATAGTCGTCGGCGCCCAGTTTGACCGCCTGTACCGCCGTTGCGATACTGGCGTAACCGGTCAGCACAAAGAGACGACATTGTGGCCAGGCTGCGCGCAGCGGGGCTATATATTGCAAACCAGAGCTGGCGCCAAAACGCAAATCAATCAGACAGGCATCAAAGGGCTGAGCCAGCACTGTACTCAGCGGCGGTGGTTCGGCAAATACCTGCACCTGATGGCCCTGAGAGCTGAAACGGCGCTGCAGCGTGCGCAGCAACACTTCATCGTCGTCCATGATGAGCAGCCGCATCAAAGCGCTCCGGCCGGATAATCAATCCGGGTCAGCAACCCATCACCGGCTGGCCGATTCTGTCGCAGAATACGGCCACCCAGCCGTTCAATCGAGCTGCTGGCCAGAAACTGGCCAAGGCCGAGCCCTTCATCACTTTGCTGTGGTTGCTGACCCAGTGCTTTTAGTTGTGCGTCGCTCAACCCCTGGCCAAAATCGCGGATCTGCAGCAGAAAATGGCCCTGCTGCTGGCGAAGTTGCAGCTCCAGCTTGTTGTGCCCCGCGCTTTGACTGGCATCGGCTGCGTTATCGAGAATATTAAAAATCGCCGCCGACCAGGCCAACGTATCGGTAACCGGGCAAAGACTGTTGTCGACTTGCTCGTCCAGCACGGCACTGATGTCCGGCCGGCTGACCAGCCACAGCTGAATAGCCCGCTGGCTGACCTGATGCAGCGGTTCAGGGCTGTTTTTGTCCCGTAACTGCTGCGCATTGTGCCGCAGTTGCTGAACGATGTGCTGGCAGCGGTCGACCTGCTGGCGTAAATCAGCCAGCAATGTTGCATCTGCTTGTTTTGCGTGTTGGTCTGTCAGCAGCTCATCGGTCAGCAGTGTCAGATTTTGCAGCGGGGTGGCCAGATCGTGCGCCGCGTTGGCGGCATAAGTCGCCACCGCCAGCATTTGTTCCTGCTGCCACTGTTGTTGCTGGAATTTAGCCAGTTGCTGCGATTTTTGCCGCACCAGCCGGGCCTGCGCACTGACAAAAGCGGCGATAAAAAAGGCAGACAAAGTAAAAGCCCAGGCCATTTGCCACAGATGTGAATGAAAACTCGGCAGGTTAGCGGGGGTGGCCGCTTCCTTCACGGCCAGCGGATGTGACATCTGACTGTGGTCCATGCCGGCATGCTCCGCCGGCATCGGCTGGCTGGCTGATACAGAGCCGACCGGTTCCAGTTGCAACATATTGCCGTGGCTATTGTGGACGGGCAGCAGCAGCGCAAGTGCCAGGTAACAGGCCACCGCCAGTGTCGCGGTGAGCAGCGCCAGACGGCCGGGCAGCAGCACGGCGCTGATAGCGACAGGTAACAGCAACAGCGCAATCAGGCCGTTACCGGCCCCACCACTGAGCGCCAGCATCAGACTGAATAAAGCCAGGTCAAGCAGGATCGCCAGCGCAAAAATACGTTGTGGCCACTGACTGGCGCCCGGCAACCAGCGCAACACCAGATTGCTGCAGCCGTATAGCAACAGCAGTAAAAACATCAGTGGCCAGCTGCTGATCGGCATATCCAGCGCGAAGCCTGCGGCGGCCGCCAGATAAGTGGTCAGCACCAGTCCCCAGCGAAAGCTGATGAGCTGATGCAGTGGATTCGTGCCGTGAAAAGCTGCAGAAGTGGTTGGGCTACTGGCCATCCGGATCCCTGTAACGCAGACAGAATGTAGGAAAAAAAGCGGGCGCAGGGCGCCCGTTGCAAAAAACTGACAGAAACAGCCTAAAGCTTCATGCCTGAAATGTCACGGTGTGTCACTTTACTGGCGGCCAGCAGCAAGCTGTCTGCCAGCAATATAGCGGTGCTTGCCGTAAAGCGGCATGTGGCAAATTGTCGCAGTGAGCCGGCTGGCCACAATCCAACGACAGAACGCGACAAAATTTTGACAGCATAGTGGCAACGTATCGGCAACTCAGGCGGCAAAGATCTGTCACCAGATCGGAAAAAACACGCCGCTTTTGCCAGTGGGATCGTGCTGCTGCGTTTGATTTTACTTTCTATCTAAATGATAAATAAGGAAATAGTATAATTCCCTCTAAGCTTCCCCTATTTGGCATTGCCTTTGCTAAATGAACTGGCGCCTGTTGGATCAGCCTCGATCCGGTTCAGTGCATTTTCAAATCCGAACGAAAAAAACTTTACAAATAAGGGA
Organism: uncultured Rheinheimera sp.; assembly: GCA_966252055.1. Lineage (GTDB taxonomy): Bacteria > Pseudomonadota > Gammaproteobacteria > Enterobacterales > Alteromonadaceae > Pararheinheimera. The sequence goes on from CBINNO010000009.1 coordinate 46,319, forward strand.
TTTACTCACTATGAAATTCAATGCAAAATCAAAAGTATTCGCTCGCCTGTTCCCTGCATCACAACAAGTTCAAACTGCAGAGCTGGTCGAGCTGACCGCAGCCGAACTGACTCAGGTCAG
>CBINNO010000010.1:0-46307 GCA_966252055.1 uncultured Rheinheimera sp.
GCGCGGTCTGCGGCCCTGTTTGTGGTAAAGTCTGTGGTGCTGCCGTCGATTGCGCCAGTGCTTTGAACTGGTCACTCTGACCAAAGACTTCCGCGAACTGCGCCGCTGTCATCTGGTTTTTGTCACGGATGGGGGCAGTCGGTGCCGCCTGACTGTCTTTGTCACAATCTTTGGCATACAAAGTTCTGGCAATAGCCCACTCCGCCTTGACCATAGCGCCCATCAGCGCCGTATGGCCTCGTTTGTCACGCAGACAGGCATCAGCCTGCTGATCCAACAACAAGGTCACGGCATCCGCCTGACCGGCATAAGCCGCAATCATCAGCGCCGTATAACTTTGTGCATTACGTTCATTGACCGGAAAACCGGCCTTAAGAAACGTCTGCAGTACTTCGATGTTGCCGGTTCTGGCGGCCGCAAAAAAATAGTCTTTTAAAACATCGATGTCAGCGGTTGCAACCACCGCCGACGCCTCCATGCCGGCCGCCGGCTTCGCTGTCTGACCCGTATCGGCCGCCGACGCAGCAAAGCTGCCCAGCCAACAAATCAACGCACACAGAATATATTTCATCTTAAATCCTCCGGCACAGCACCTTTCTGAACACTTCAGTGCTGATTAAAGATGCCTGCGAAGCCCAACCCAAGGTGCAGGAAGGAGCTTTCGGGCTTCGCAGGACTTGCCCGGTAACAGGCTGGCTGCACCTGCGCTGACAGCCAGCCCGCAAAGCGCCTGGTTACAGCGTGGCAGCCACTGCTTTCACCTGACTGAGCTCGCCTTTGACGGCCTGAGTCAGTGCGGTGCCATAATCCGCATCGGCTTTGTAGAAATGCGCCAGCATCTTGTGTTTGACCTGCGCATTGCGCACAGCCCCAAGGTCGGCGGCCAGATTGCGCACCAGATTGGCGCGGCCCTGTTTGTCCAGCGCACGATAGAAAGCGCCGGCCTGACTGAAATTGTCGGTTTTGCTGATCATCCGCTGCTGCACTGTGCCGGACAGCGGCGTCGCAACAGCACGGGCACTGGCCAGCACTTGTTTGGGTTCAGCACTGGTCGGCTCATAGTTGACATGAGATTTGGTGTTGCCGAAGTTCATCGCACCGTCCTGATTGTTGCTGACCACGGCTACCAGCGGCCGGTTGATCGGCAATTGCTGATGATTGGCGCCCAGCCGGTACAGCTGCGTATCGCTGTAGGAGAAGATCCGGCCCTGCAGCAGGCGGTCTTCTGAGGGTTCAATACCTGGCACCAGATTGGCCGGCGCAAAGGCCGCCTGCTCAGTTTCCTGGAAGAAGTTGTCCGGCATGCGGTTCAGCGTCATAGTGCCCACTTTCATTTCAGGCACATCCGGCCAGACTTTAGTGGCATCAAGCGGGTTAAAGCTGAAATCGTCCAGTTGCGCTGGTTTCAGCGTCTGAATATACAAGTCCCACTTCGGCGCGTTGCCGGCATTGATTTGCTGATACAAATCGCGGGTCAGGTGGTTAAAGTCCATGCTCTGCACTTTGGCAACCTGGTCCAGATTGAGCGATTTGATGCCTTGCTGGCTTTTCCAGTGAAACTTCACGTAAGTGGTTTCACCTTTGGCATTGATGAACTTGTAAGCATGCACGCCGAAGCCGTCCATTTCGCGGTAACTGGCTGGGGTGCCTAAATCGGAATACACCTGGGTCAGCATGTGGGTCGATGCCGGATCCTGCGACATAAAATCAAACACCCGGTTTGGGTCCTGCATATTGTCGATGGGCGACGGCTTCAGCGAATGCACCATATCCGGGAACTTGATGGCGTCGCGGATAAAAAAGACCGGCAGATTGTTACCCACCAAATCCCAGTTGCCCTGGTCGGTATAAAACTTGGTGGCAAAACCCCGTGGGTCGCGCAGCGTCTCCGGGCTGTGGTTACCGTGGATCACGGTGGAAAACCGCACAAACACCGGCGTCTTCTTACCGGCACTACTGAACAGACTGGCGACCGTTAAGTCAGCAACCGGATTGGTCACGACAAATTCGCCATGCGCGCCGGTCCCGCGGGCATGTACGACCCGCTCCGGGATGCGCTCGCGGGCAAAGCGTTGTAATTTCTGGATTAAATGCACGTCCTGCAGCAAAGTGCTGCCATCAGGGCCTGCGGTGACGGAGTTCTGGTTATCGCCGACCGGCGCACCGTTGTCGCGGGTCAAAGTCTCTGCCTGAACAGATAATGCGGATAAAACGGCTAAAGAAACAATCGTGATTTTTTTCATTGTGTGATGGTCCTCTGACGGAGTCAGCTCATTCCTGCTGAGTCAGCTTAGGGACCTCATCACAACAACTAAAATGATTAAATAAGATTTACTCAATCAATTTTTCGGATTAGCAAGCTTGCTTAGTTGGTCTGCGGCCTCACTGCAGTGGCATCCGCGGTGTCCGCACCAAAAAAATGCCGCAAAATATCGTCCAGCAGCGGTTGCCAGTTGCGCCAGTTATGGCCGGCACGCACTTCCCGATAAGCAAGCGGATACCCTTTTTGCTGCAGCACCTGCCTGAACTTGCGGCCAGCCGCCAGATTGTCATTCTGCGTACCAAAGGATAAAAACAGCCGTAGCGGCAGCTTAGGCTGCTGTTGATACAGTTTTGTCAGGATCGCCAGGTGCTGCGAATTGCCGGGCGACTGCATAGCAAGGCCGCCAAACTGCTCAGGCAGCAACAAACCAAAACAGGCGGTATTGACGGCGCCGAAGGACAACCCCAGCATCACCCGCTGCGCCGGATCTGACGCTGGCCGGTATTGCTTGTCGATAAGCGGGATCAGCGTCTGCCGATAAAAAGCGACATAATCCTGATTGCACATAAACTGCTGATGGCGGCGGTTCTGACGCAAATCATCCGGATCACGCGCATCCACCAGTACCAGCAACAAAGGCCGGATCTGATGCTGCCCGACCAGCTGGCTCACCAGCGCCGGCAACTGCCCTTCATTTTCGTACCAGGCGCCGTCGACTACATAAAGGACCGGATCACCTGGCTGGTAACCGGTGGTTTGAATGGCTTTGTATTGCAGGTCATAACGCAATTCGGGGCTGTGGATACGCAGCCAGTCCGACGCGCCAGCGGCTGCTGAACCACAACAGAGCAGGGCCAGCAGCACGATTTTCATGCAGTGATTAGATCTTACAGGCGCCGCCGGCACAATCGTCTTCATCCGGCAGCGCTTCGGCCGCTGCGGCCGCCGCATCAGCCTCGGCCAGTTTGGCCGCGTTGTTAGCCGCCGCAGTATCAAAATCCAGATGGTCTAAATCGAAGTCAAAATCGTCCATCACAGCTCCTTATTCGTCAGTCTTGGCTTGGTCAGCGGCTGGTGTCGTCTGCTCTGCCAGCAGTTGCTGTACCTGCAGCTCCAGCGCGTCGAGTTTTTCTCGGGTGCGTAGCAGCACCTGGCGCTGCACATCAAATTCTTCGCGCGAGACAAAATCCAGCGAACTCAGCTTCGCCTGCAGCACAGCTTTGAATTTGCTTTCGATATCGTCGGCAACGTCACGGAATTTCGGTGGAACTGACGCCGCCAGCTGGCGCACCACTTCGTCAATTTTTTTCGGATCAAGCATGTTGGGCTCCTGTCTGGCCGGGGATCCGCGCCTGAAGCGGACGGACACAGACTTTTAGTCTAAAGCCACAAGTGGGTACTGGCGACCTTTTTTTCAAGCCTTTCGACCCGCCGGGATGTTAGTGCAAGCCGCCACTTTACGGTAAACTGGCGGTTTTTGCGGTTTGGTTCAGGCACCAGCCGCCCTGACAGTCAGAGTGACCCGCCAACCGATGAAACTGAACGAGCAACAAAACGCTGCGGTGAAATATATCGCCGGCCCTTGCCTGGTACTGGCTGGTGCCGGTTCCGGCAAAACCCGGGTGATCACCAATAAAATTGCTTATCTGATTGAAGAATGTGGCATGTCGGCCCGCCACATTGCGGCCGTGACTTTTACCAACAAAGCTGCCCGCGAAATGAAAGAGCGCATCAGCCATCAGCTGGATAAAAGCAAACTGCGTGGTCTGACCGTTTCCACGTTTCACACGCTGGGGCTCGAGATCATCAAAAAAGAGCACAAAGCCATTGGTTATAAAGCCAATTTCACGCTGTTTGATGACACCGACACTATGGCACTGCTCAAAGAGCTGACTGAACACGAACTGCTCGGCGATAAAGATTTACTCAAAGCGCTGCAAAGCAAAATCTCAAACTGGAAGAACGACTTACTGTTACCGCAACAGGCCATGGCACAAGCAAAAGACGCACAGTCCATCAGCTTTGCCAATTTTTATGCCCAGTATGCTCAGCAGCTACGGGCTTATAACGCGCTCGATTTTGACGACCTGATCATGGTGCCGACCTTGCTTTTTGCAGCCGATCCGGCAGTACGCGAACGCTGGCAGCGCAAAATTCAGTACCTGCTGGTCGACGAATATCAGGACACCAACACCAGCCAGTACGAGCTGGTGAAATGGCTGGTCGGCGAGCGGCAGCGCTTCACTGTGGTCGGCGACGACGATCAATCGATTTATTCCTGGCGCGGCGCCAAACCGCAGAACCTGGTGCTGCTCGGCAAAGATTTCCCCAATTTGCGCGTGATCAAACTGGAGCAGAATTACCGCTCCTGTGAGCGTATTCTGAAGGCGGCCAATATTCTGATCGCCAATAATCCGCATGAATACGACAAAGCGCTGTTCAGTGAACTGGGTTATGGCGTCCCGCTCAAAGTGCTGCCAACCCGCAATGAAGAAGACGAAGCCGAAAAAGTGGTGGCCGAGATTATCTCGCACCGCTTTTTAAACCGCAGTCAGTACAAGGATTACGCCATTTTGTACCGCGGTAACCATCAATCGCGGGTGTTTGAAAAAGCGCTGATGACCAACCGTATTCCTTACAAAATTTCTGGTGGTACGTCGTTTTTTTCCCGCAGTGAAATCAAAGACATCATGGCTTACCTGCGCCTCCTGGTAAATCAGGATGACGACAACGCCTTGCTGCGCATCATCAATACCCCAAAACGGGAAATTGGCGCCGCCACACTGGAACGGATTGGTTCACTGGCCAACGAACTGAAAATCAGTTTGTTCGACGCCTGCTGCGCGCCGGAGTTGTCCGACGAATTGTCAGCCAAAAGCCTGGCCGCGGTGCGCAGCTTCGCCAACTGGATAGTGGCGCTGGCCGACAACGCCGTGCGGGCCGAGCCGGCCGAAGCAGTGCGTGACCTCATTCGCCAGAGCCAGTACGAAGCCTATCTGTTTGAAACCAGTGCCAGCCCGAAAGCCGCTGAGATGGCGCTGAAAAACGTCAATGAACTGTTCCGCTGGATCAGTGAAATGCTCAAAGGCGACGAAGAACATGAACCACTGACCTTACCCGAAGTCGTCACCAAACTGACACTGCGCGACATGATGGAGCGCCAGGAGCAGCAGGACGACGCCGATCAGGTACAGCTGCTGACACTGCACGCCTCGAAGGGGCTGGAGTTTCCTTATGTGTTTATGGTCGGCGTCGAAGAGGGCATTCTGCCGCACCAAAGCAGCATCGACGAAGACAATGTCGAAGAAGAACGACGGTTGGCGTATGTCGGCATTACCCGCGCCCAACGCGAGCTGATTTTTACTTATGCCCGCGAACGCCGCCAGTTTGGCGAGATCATCAAACCAGAACCCAGCCGGTTTTTAGACGAGTTGCCACAAGATGATCTGGAATGGGCCAAAGTGGCCCCGGTGAAAACAGAAACTGAACGCCAGCAGACGGGTCTGGCCCATCTGGACCGCTTACGCCAGCTGCTGAAGAAAAACTGAAGATTGCTGTTGCTCCTGCAGTGACTGCACCAGCCCACCCTGCAGATAACAGCATCCCGCCTCCACCAGCAACTGCCGCAGTGGCTGGTCGTCCACGCCATCGGCAATCAAGCGGAATTTGTAGTTTTGCGCCAGACTGACCAGTAAATCCAGCAGCTGGCGCTTTTGCACCTGCCGCTGCAGACTGCGGCAGAAAGCCGCTTCCAGCCTGACAAAATCAAACGGATAACCAGTCAGGATCCCCAGTGGCATCATCTCTGCGCCAAAATTCTCCAGCGTCAGCCGCACGCCGCTGCGCTTAAGATTATGCAAATAACTCAAAGCGTTAGGCGTCAGTTTCAGCAGATCGGCTTCACTGAAACCAAGGCTCAGCCGGTGTAACAATGCCGGTCTTTGTGCCAGTAGTTTCTGCAACCGGTCGAACTGGGTCGGACTGCTCAGATGCTGGCTGCACAGCGGCAGGCAAATGACGGCTGGTTGCGGCTGGCGTGCCAGCAGGTCGAGGATTTGCTGCAGCAACTGCAGTTCAATTTGTGGTAATACACCGGCCTGCTCTGCCTGGCGACAACAATCCTGCTGCGGCCCAAGCTCCGGATGCTCCCACTGCATACGGGCGGCATATCCCAGCGTGTGATGTTTTTCACTGCAGACAATCGGCTCATAAGCCACCGAAAACTGCTGTTCTGTCACCGCCTGATGCAGCGCATGCTCCAGTGATAATTCCTGCAGCAACTGCTGACGCATCGACTCAGTAAAAATCACAAAACGGTTGCGGCCCATCGATTTGGCCTGATACATCGCCGCATCCGCGTCGCGCAGCATATCGTCAGATTGCTGGTACGATGGCTGATAATGCGCGATACCGACTGACGCTCCAGAAAATACCGCCTGCCCTTGCACATCAATAGGTTGCCGGACATTTTCGATAATACGGTCGGCCACATCTTCAGCATCCGCGTCTTGCTGTAATTCAGTCAGCAAGACCACAAACTCGTCGCCACCTAAGCGGGCAACCAAATCATGTTCACGTACTGTGCTTTGCAGGCGGCGGCTGATTTCGATTAAAAACAAATCACCGGCATGATGACCTAAGGTGTCATTGATTAACTTAAACTTATCTAAATCAATGAATAATAGAGCGAACTTCATTTCTGGTTCGCGGCTGCGCAAGGCAAATTTGCGTTTTAGCTGCAGCAAAAACAATTGGCGGTTTGCCAGCCCGGTCAGCGCATCATGGTGCGCTTCGTGAAACAGTTTCTCTTCGGCTTTTTTGCGCTCTTCCACCTGTAACCGTAAAAACAGGTTGGTCTGACGCAGCTCACGGGTCCGCTCGAAGATTTTCCGTTCCAGCTCTTCCTGGTGCATTTTCTGCTGTTCGAAGTTCAGCCGGCGCTGGATTGCCGCCGCGATATGTTGCGACACAAAACGCAGGATATTCAGCTCATTTTCGCCATACAGATAGTCGGCATGATAAGACTGCACCGCAATCACGCCGAGCGCCTGCTGCTCCATCAACAGTGGCGCGCCCAGCCAGCTCACCGCATGGGGCAAAGACGCCAGTTGCGGGTCTGGCACCAGCCGGATCACTTCGCCCTGACTGACCAGCAAATCCGACAGCTCTTTGTTGATGAGCCGCGCTTCACCAACCCGCAGCACATATTCAGTAAAACCTTTACGTAACGGCCGTTCAGCCGCCGGCGGATAAAACTGATCGGCATAAAATGGAAAACTCAGGGTTTTGCCGGATTCGTCCAGTAAAGCGATATAGCAGTTTTCTGCCGGCATCAGACTGCTGAGAATTTGGTGCACCTGCCGGTAAAAGGCAGCCATGTCCGGCTCTGTCGCCGTTAATTCTGAGATTTTATACAGCGCCGCCTGCAATTGTTCTGCATTGCTGCGTTCGCGGATCTCCCGCTGCAGCGACTGATTGCTGCTTTGCAGCTGACGGGTACGTTCCCGCACTGTTTGTTCGAGCAACTCACGGCTCTTGACCCGATCGATAGCGGTGACAGTATGTACCGCCAACTCGGTCAGTAAATCGACATCTTTTTGCTGATAAAGCCGGCTCTCGTCATACAACTGAACCACCATGACCCCGATCACCAGCTGGCCACGCCGCAGCGGTACGCCCAGCCAATGATGGCTGGGAGTGCCCTGCGCTTCAATATCACCGCTGTCAATCAACTGCAGAAAACGCTGATGGTCAGACAATAACGGCTGACCAGATCGGTACACATAGCCCGTCATCCCGCGGGCAAAATCAGCAGACGCCAATTGCTCTGGCGCCAGCTGGTCTTTTTCATCGGCATAATATTCGACGCTGAACAGCCCGCTTTGCCGGTCCACTAACACGACATAGAAGTTTTCGGCAGCCAGATAACGGTTCACTAAGCGGTGGATTTGCGGGTAGAACTGCGCCATATCCGTCAGGGTACTGGCCAGCTCTGACAGATTCAGCAATGCCTGCTGCACCGCATAAGCATGACGGTACTTCTTTAACAGGGATTTGAGGCGACGAACTTTGCCGGTCTGACGGTTCGTGGCGTTTGCGCTTAATTCCTTCAACGGACGCTCTTATCTGATTGTTGTTAGTGACCCGGTGGTCGGATCTTTATGCAGAACCGGTTCTATTATGCACAAAGAATAAACAGATGAAAGGCTTGCCAGCGGATTTTATGCCGGCTTTTTAGACCATTTGGTTATTGTATGAAAAATGTAAGGGAGATATGACTGAATAAAAAGCGGCTCTCTCGCGAAAGCGCGCGACTCTGCTGTCAGAGTCACGCGTTCAATCCTGTCAGTGGACAGGCTTTAGCAAACTCAGCAATTGACGAATATCATCTTTGATGGAAGTTGCCAGATCGATCTCTGTTTGCTGACGAATATGATCCAGCCGGCGCAGCTCTTTTTTATCCAGCGCTTTGCGTGCGTCATGCGTCGGCATCTCTTTGACACAGTCATACATCGCAAAAAGCCCCGGAAAGCGGCAGGCCTGCGCCAGTTCAGGCTGCAGATTTTCCAGCAACACCCAGATGCGCAATCCCGCTTCAGACAGCTCGCATTGCTCTTCCAGCGTGGCCTGACCAATCAGCACAATACTGTCGAGCAGATATTGCTGGTGTTCTGCCTGTTTGCGTTGCTGCTCTGCCAGGGCCTGCTGCTGCTGTTGCTGTTGCTTCTGTAACTGAGACAACAACTGGCCCAGATAAAAAGCCAGGCCGGCGACAATCAACACTCCCACAGCCAGCAATATCCACCACATGGTCATCTGTTATTCGCCTAAAAGATCTTTACGCCAATCGGTTTGTTCAAGCTTACTCAGCGGATCCAGTTCTGCCTCATCCGCATCGTCTTCATCAGCCAGGCCGAGCAGGTCGACCAGCTCAGCATGACGGGCGGTCTTGCTGTTGAAATATTTGGCGTCTTTGCCAGTCAGGATCTCACCGTTTTCGACGCGCTCTAATAAACCCAGCAGCTTCTCGTCCTGTTCCAGAGCAGCCAGTTCCTGCTCAGGTGGTAACTGAGGCGCTTTCGCCTTGCTCAGCATTGCTTTGGGCTGGAAGTCGGCTTGCTGCTGCATCAGCTTCTGCTCAGCGTCACTCAGCTGCAAAGCTATCGGCTTTTTACTGCCATGACGTGGATCTTTATTGGCTTGCTGTTGCGAGGTCAACTCGGTTTTTGGCGGGGTATTGCGACTGCCTGATTTTAAACCAGAACCCTTTTTCTTGGTTTCCACCGGACGCTCACGCTGTTGCCGTGCTTCAGCAGCAGGTTTGTGGCGGATGCCAATCTGGCCGCTACCGCGGGATTTTTTGATGCGTGTCATAGTTTATACCTGAAGAAAAAGGGCGCGTATTTTAACCAGATTCTGGCAGAAAACCTATGTCTTTGTGGTCGCTGCCAGGGAATTTCTGCCAGCCAAAACAAAACGGCGATAACCTGAGTTATCGCCGCCTGAAAAGTGTGCAAGTAAGCACTGAATTTTGTTACGTCTTCCTAACCGTTATAGACACCCTGTCTGGTCAGTTTCCGTATATTGTTGCGTCACTTCCCTATAGAAATAGTTATTCGCGATCGTCCTAATACTTTTTTCATCTTCCATGCAGCTTGCGTCAAACACGCAGACATCAGCGACGATGTCATTCCAAATTACTGAAGCGCTGCTGCTTTCCGTGCAATCTATTCCGTTTTGTTGATTTGTTACCAAAAGTAACGGGGTTTAATTTACTCTGATTACGCAGAATGGCAATACGTTGATTAAAAAAAAATCACCAGAAGACTGAACCAAAAAATAACACCATTTAAAATCATATAGTTAAGAAGTATCACTCGGAAATTTCCCACAATCTCTGCATGGATTTTGGACTTTTACTTACAGCCGCGTGAGATATATCTCACAAAAATTCATGATATAAAACCGCATAGCGTTTACCTTTTGCTGATGTTTCACAAGTTGCAGGATCACGGTTGACGATCGCCGGATACAGAGCTGCTACTCTGGCCACGATCTGGCAGAAGGGCTGAGCTGCCTTCACTGTGCGTCAGCCATAAAAAAACCGGAGCTTGCTCCGGTTTTCATCATTTAGAAAGGAATTAGTGCAGACCGCCCAGATACTTTGATAAGACTTCAATATCATGATCTGTCAGCTTGTGCGCAGTGTCACGCATCATGCCGTTCAAGTCGTTGGCGCGTGTGCCAGCGCGGAAAGATTCCAGCTGAGTTTTGATATAAGCAGCATGCTGGAAAGAGATTTTCGGAAAGCCTGCCAAGCTATGGCCGACACCGCGCGGACCATGGCAAGCAATACAAGCCGGGATCCCACGCTGCATATCGCCGGCGCGATACAACTTCTGACCCGCTTCCACCACATCTTCTGGCGTAGTACCGGATTTCATCGTTTGAGAAGCAAAATAGACCGCCAAATCTTTCATGTCTTCATCAGACAGGGCAGCAACCATGCCCGCCATCACGGCGTTATTCCGGCCTTCTTTACCGCCTGTTGCGGCGCCTTGTTTGAATTCTTTCAGCTGCTTGTAAATATAACCGGCATGTTGGCCCGCAATTTTCGGGTACATATCCGTTGGGCTATTACCATCAGGACCATGGCAGGCTGCACAGGTCGCAGATTTAGCTTTACCTGCTTCGATGTTGCCTTCCACCGCAGCAGCCTGGCCGGCCAACCCTAATACAAGCATGACTGGAATTGCGATTTTTCTCATGTTTTATTGTCTCTGTTCTGCGTGACCCTGCCAGTTGCCAGGCAGGCTTAGAAGATAATAACCCTAGTTTTTATGCCTATTTTACACGAAACCTGCCGGGAGAGAATCCCAATACTTCTGCAGATCATTGATTTCCGCTAAACTATAGCCAAATTTGTGTCCGGAGTAAGAAGTGTACAAAGCGAAATTCAACTACCAGCAAACGCGTTTTCTGACCAGTGCCCCTGATATCAGGGCTTTGCCGGCTGATACCGGTATCGAAATTGCGTTTGCCGGACGTTCGAATGCCGGTAAATCCAGTGCACTCAACACACTGACCCGACAGAACAATCTGGCACGAACCAGTAAAACACCGGGCCGTACTCAGCTCATCAATACGTTCCATCTGGCTGAAGGCAAACGACTGATTGACTTGCCAGGCTATGGCTTTGCCAAAGTCCCGCTGGAAGTCAAAGAGAAATGGCAAAAGTCACTCAGTGAATACCTGATCAAAAGAGAAAGCCTGAAAGGGCTGGTGGTCCTGATGGATATTCGTCATCCATTAAAGGATCTGGACCAGCAACTGGTCTTTTGGGCTGTAGAATGCAAATTGCCGGTCTTAATTCTGCTGACCAAGGCTGATAAGTTAAGCCCAGGCCCACGCAAAAAGACCGTGTTGGAAGTTCGCGAAGCAGCTCTGGCATTTATGGGCGATGTCACCGTCGAAGCGTTCAGCTCATTAAACAGAATCGGCCTGACAGAACTGGAACAAGTGTTGGATCGCTGGTACAGCGGCGAAGACGAAGCCGATACAGCGGCAGAACCACAGGCCTGAGTGAACCTGATCACAGCATAAAGCGCCTGCGGGCGCTTTTTTATTGCCATCACTGATTGACCGGAATGACGTGACTGAATTCCACCGTCGACGACCATCGGCTATCAAATTCTGCCCAAAAGAAAAAACCGGCAATTCAGAGAACTGCCGGCATAGCAAACGGGGAGAAGCTATTTAATAAATTTCAAATCAACAGGGTGTCTTACGAAGAAGACATGGCCATTATACCTTAATTTTTCTTTGTTTGAAGTATTTGCTCTAATAAATCTAATAAATTTTCAGAATAAGATAAAAAAAAACGCCCCACTGCAAGCAGTGGGGCGGCTAAAAAAGCCTACTTTCTATGTAGAATCAACAACTAACGCCTGAAACTACTGAAAGATAGAACATCTTACCTCTGTACCCTACGTTTTTGATTCTACTGCAGCCAGTTCAAAAAGCAAGCGTCATTACGTAATAAAACTACATTTTTTGTTCTTTTTTTCATCAAACCCAATTTTTCCGTAATTAAGCAACTGGAAAAACATCAGCAGCGCTTTGCTGCCAGGCCTGACAGACAAAAGGTAAATCCACACAGAAAACGCTGACGAAATGCAGTACCGCACCAAAGCACTAAAAAGCCACAGGGCAAAAAAAAGCCCCTGCACAAGCAGGGGCTAAATGGGTGTCGTACCAGGAACGGGACATGTTCACAGGTACTCAGAGTCCGCTTCGCTCAGAAAGTTCACGCCTCTGTGAAATATTTCAGCAAGTTAGCTGAAGCAAAGCAGATAAACGCCGTCATACCTGCCGGCATTCGCTCTGCCTGCTCCTCTATACCGAATCAGTGTGCTTCGTCCCAGTTATTGCCAGAACCAGCTTCAGCCAGCAAGGGCACATCCAGCCTGGCCGCCTGTTGCATCAAATCCACTAAGGCAGTCTGGTGCCGGGCCAGACCCTGCTCACTGATTTCAAACACCAGTTCGTCATGTACCTGCATGATCATCAGGATCTCCGTCGGGTCCTGCTGCTGCAGATATTGATCGACTGCCAGCATGGCCTTTTTAATGATGTCCGCCGCAGTACCCTGCATTGGCGCGTTAATCGCGGCCCGCTCAGCACCTTTGCGCCGGCCCATGTTTTTGCTGTTAATCTCCGGCAGATACAAACGCCGGCCAAACAAAGTCTCCACATACCCCAGCTCATGCGCCTGCTGGCGTGTCCCTTCCATGTAAGCAAGCACACCAGGGAAACGGGCGAAGTAAGTGTCTACATAATGCTGCGCTTCGCCGCGGCTGATATCCAACTGCTGCGCCAGGCCAAAAGCAGACATGCCGTAAATCAGCCCAAAGTTGACCGCTTTGGCGCGCCGGCGTTGCTCCGACGTCACGTCATCAAGCCCGACCCCAAAGACTTCCGCAGCAGTCGCCCGGTGAATGTCGCGACCTTGTGCAAAGGCATCCAGCAGCGCTTTGTCCTGTGACAAGTGCGCCATGATGCGCAGCTCGATTTGCGAATAGTCGATGGCCAGTATCTTTTTACCGGCCGGCGCAATAAACGCTTGCCGGATGCGCCGTCCTTCTTCGGTACGGATTGGGATATTTTGCAAGTTCGGTTCGGTTGAACTCAGCCTGCCTGTCGCCGCAACCGCCTGATGATAAGAGGTATGTACACGACCAGTGACCGGGTTGATACTTTGTGGCAGTTTGTCGGTGTAAGTCGACTTCAGTTTGGTCAGGCTGCGATGTTCCATGATAATTCTTGGTAGCTCGTAACCCTGCTGAGCGAGGTCAACCAATACTTCTTCCGCCGTGGATGGCACGCCCGTCGGTGTTTTTTTCAGCACCGGCAGCTGCTGTTGCTCAAACAGGATCTCCTGCAGCTGCTTGGGTGATGACAGATTAAAAGCTTTGCCCGCATTGGCATGAGCCTGCTGTTCCAGCTCGGCAATCCGGCCAGCCAGATATTCACTTTGTACCCCCAGCAGCTTCGCATCAATCAGCACGCCATTGCGCTCCATCCGCGATAAAACGCTGAGCAGTGGCATTTCAATCTCACGGAACACAGTGGCCGGCCCTTGGGCCTGCTGCAGCTGCGGCCACAACGCCTCATGCAGTTGCAGCGTTACGTCCGCGTCTTCAGCGGCATACTCGGCGGCTTTTTCCAGTTCAATCTGATTAAACGTCAGCTGTTTGCTGCCTTTGCCGGCAATATCCTCAAAAGCGATGGTTTTATGCTGCAAATGCCGCTCGGCTAGGCTGTCCATGTCATGCCGGCCCGCTACGCTGTTCAGCGTGTAGGATTCCAACATGGTATCGAACTGAATACCTTGCAGTTCAATCTGATAGCGAGCCAAGACGCTTTTGTCATATTTGAGGTTCTGACCGACTTTGGCGGCCGCCGGATTTTCCAGCCAGCCTTTGAGCTTTGCCAGCACCTCATCGCGGTCAAGCTGCTCCGGCGCACCGAGATAATCGTGACCGACCGGCAGATACCAGGCTTTGCCTGGCGCTGTTGCAAATGACAATCCAACCAGCTCCGCCTGCATATAGTCCAGACTGGTCGTTTCCGTATCAAAGGCTGTCAGTGCACTTTGATGCAGTATCTGCAGCAGCTCTTCAAACGCCTGTGTAGTCAGGATGGTCTGGTACTGGCTGCGATCCAGCTGCCGGGTTTCATCAGCGGTATCTGCTGGCGCCGGCTCAACAGTCGCCGCCGTAGTCTCGGATTGCACAACAGAAGTTTTCTGTTGGTTCTGCACTTCCGACAGCCAACGTCTGAATTCGCACTGCGCGAACAAATCCGCCAGTTCACCCAGTGCCACAGGTTGCAGATCCAACTGATGGTAGGCCAGCGGCAACCCAACATCGGTTTTGATGGTGGCCAGCTCGTAAGAAAGCTCCAGCTGCGCTCTGAATTCACGCATTTTGTCCGCAATGGTTTTACTGCCACGAAAACCCAGTGGGGCAATATCGTCCAGGCGTTGGTACAAAGTCGCTATAGAACCAATGCCTTGCAACAGAGCTTGCGCAGTTTTTTCGCCAACACCGGGCAAGCCGGGAATGTTGTCGGCCTTGTCACCCATCAGCGCCAGCAAATCGATAATCAGCTCCGGGCCAACCCCAAACTTTTCAGTGACTCCGGCCGGGTCCAGAATGGTATCGGTCATGGTATTGATCAGCGTGACATGCGGATTGACCAGCTGCGCCATATCTTTGTCGCCGGTTGAAATCAACACATGACGGCCTTCACGGCTGGCCTGGACCGCCAGGGTCCCAATCACATCATCCGCTTCGACGCCGGAAATACACAGCAGCGGCAACCCCATCGCTTTAATGATTTGATGCAGCGGTTCAATTTGGCTGCGCAAATCGTCCGGCATCGGCGGCCGGTGCGCTTTGTAATCGGCATAGAGTTCATTACGAAAAGTCGGGCCTTTGGCGTCAAACACTACAGCCATCTGGCTTGGATTGTATTGACGCAACAGGCTTTTCAGCATGTTGACCACACCATAAATAGCGCCGGTCGCTTCGCCGCGGGAGTTAGTCAGATGAGGAGGTGAATGGTAAGCACGAAATAAGTACGACGATCCATCGACCAGGATCAAGGGATCCGCTGGGATCTGAGGCATAACAGATTCTCCGGAAAATTTTTGGTCAGCATGCCACAAGCGGCGCCCGACAACCAGTCAAAAGCTGCTACGCCTGCTGTGGATATCCTGTGGGTATATCTGTGAGAAAAATGCAATAGCAAAGTCAGCCCTGCGACAGAAAAATAACGCAAGGAAATCTTAAGTGTGTGTTTTGTAAGAAAAAACTAAGGGGAAGACTTTTGAACCCTTGTTATTATTCTTTACTTCCTGTGTGTGGAAAACAGTTTTTCCCACTGACGCTGCCGGCCTGATACAGAGCCCTTCGGAGTGTCAAAGATGGCGACACAAAATCTGCAACGGGCAGTTAGACTACCACAATACGGCTGAATGCAAAGCGGAAAAACTAAAAAAAATTTGCTTGATTTGACTGTCAGTTTTCGATGGGAACGATTAAGGATCCTTGATGATCCTGTTTTCCGTTGCAGATCACCGCACTATCTTGATTGATCCGCTGGCAGGGCTTTCACAATCTGTGGTGCCAACGCTATAATGCCCTGAAATTTGTAAGGCATTTTAATCCCGGGGACCCCGATCGATGAAAAAAATCACTGTTGCAGTGGCGATGCTGAGTTTTGCTGTGCTGGCACAAACACCAGCTGAAGATAAAAGCCTGGAAGAGTTAAAAGCACGGATCGCGCCAGTAGGTCAGGTTTACCTGGCAGGTTCAGAACCGGTTGCCGCCAAGCCGGCGGGTCCAAGAACGGGTGAACAGGTCTATCAGGGTGCCTGTTTTGCTTGTCATGGCACTGGGGCTATGGATGCACCGAAGAAAGGGGATGCAGCCTGGAAACCACGTCTGGCACAAGGTCTGGAAACTTTACATAAGCATGCGATTGAAGGGATCCGCAACATGCCACCACGTGGTACTTGTGGCGACTGTTCTGATGACGAGATCCTCGACGCTATCAAATTCATGACCGCAGGCATTTAAGCTAAATGGCATAGAAAAAGCCGCCCGCTGGCGGCTTTTTTATTGGTTTCAACACGGCCGGTAACCAGCTGTTTAACGCTGGGCGGCATTGAACAGCAGCATCGCAGGCTGCGTTACAAACAGCTTAGCGGCCTGTTTTAACTTTTAAACACTTGCCCGGCTTTCATCACGAAACTCACTTTGCCCATGACCGCAATATCCTGCAGTGGATTGCCTTCCACCGCGATGATATCGGCTGTTTTACCAGCTTTCAGACTGCCAAGGCTCTGTTCCATCCGCAGCAGTTTTGCTGCTTCGATGGTGGCACTGAGAAGCGCCTGATGTGCGGACATGCCAGCTTCGGTCATGTAAACAAATTCACGCCAGTTGTCGCCGTGCATCCCAACACCGGCATCGGTACCAAAGGCGATTTTCACGCCGGCTTTTTGCGCTTTACTGAAAGTGGCCTGGATCAGCGGGCCAATAGTTGCGGCTTTTAACCGCACCATTTCCGGGAAATAACCCGGTTCTTTGGCTTTTTCGGCGACAAACTTGCCGGCGCTGATCGTCGGGACAAAGTAGGTACCATGCTGTTTCATCAGCTTGATGGTCTGCTCATCCATAAAGGTGCCGTGCTCGATGGAACTGACGCCTGCTTTGATCGCTCTTTCCATGCCTTCTTTACCGTGCGCATGCACTGCAACTGTAAAGCCATAGTCTTTCGCTGTTGCGACAATCGCGGCCAGCTCTTCATCGCTGAACTGCGCATTCATACCGCTTTTCGCCACACTGAGCACGCCGCCGGTAGCGGTGATCTTGATCAGATCAGCGCCTTCTTTATAACGCTGACGGACCGCTTTACGCGCATCATCCGCCCCATTGATCACGCCTTGATCCGGCCCCGGATCGCCCATCCGCAGGTAGGACACGCCATTGGTCGGATCAGCATGGCCGCCAGTGGTCGCAATCGATTTCCCTGCCGTGAAAATCCGCGGCCCTTTGACATAACCGGCATTGATTGCTTTGCGCAAAGCCGTGCTGATCAGATGGCTGTCACCCAGCTCGCGTACTGTAGTAAAACCGGCCATCAGCGTTTTTTCGGCGTAAGTCGCCCCGCGCAGCGCGATATCCGCCTCGTTCATGCTGAAGCCTTCGCTGTAAGCGGCGGGACTGCTCTGATATGAGAAATGCGTGTGCATATCCATCAGGCCTGGCAACACAGTTTTATCTTTTAAATCAATCAGCTGGTCGGAAGCTGCCGGTTGACGAAAGCCGGCTTCAATCGCGGTGATTTGATCTTTGTCGATCACGATGGTTTGTTTTTGCAGGACTTGTTCACCCTCTGCAGTGATGACAGTTCCGGCGTGGATCAGCGTGGCTGCCTGGCTGCTCAGAGGCACCAGACCTGCCAGCAACATGGCAACAGTGGTTTTTTTCATAGTGGTTCCTGGGATTTTTGTTTTAGCGTCCAATCTGTTGTGTTGGATCAAAGCCCACTTCAGCACAGACTTTATACTGGCGCCATGTTCCGCCAGACAGATGCGATACGATGACGACAATCCGGGATGAAGCCCTGGTCCGTAAATACAACGTCAAAGGACCCCGTTACACCTCTTATCCAACGGCGCTGTTGCTGCGCAGTGGCTTCGCTCCGGCACAGGCATTCACCGCGTTGGCACAGACCGGCCCGGCGCTGAGCCTGTATCTGCATGTGCCATTTTGCCGGGAGCTTTGTTATTACTGCGGCTGTAATAAAGTGATTAGCCGCGACCAAAGCAAAGCCGATCGCTATCTGGCGGCACTGGCCACCGAGATGGCGCTGTACCAGCACGCCTGTGCTGGCAAAACGGTGCAGCAGCTGCATTTGGGTGGCGGCACGCCGACCTTTCTCGATGAACGCCAGCTCCGTCTGTTAATGCAGCAACTCCACACACATTTCCGCTTTGACCCGCAGGCTGAACTCAGTATCGAAATCGACCCCCGTAGCTGTGACAGCGCCAAGCTCACGCTGTTGCGCGAACTGGGTTTTAGCCGGGTCAGCTTTGGTGTGCAGGATTTTGACCCGCAGGTGCAGGCCGCCATCAACCGGCGCCAGTCTTTTCAACTGGTTGAACAGTTGGTTATGACAAGCCGGGCGCTCGGTTTCCAATCCGTCAATCTCGACCTGGTTTATGGCCTGCCCTGGCAGACAGAGGCCGGTTTTGGCCACAGTTTGCAGCAGGTTATTCAACTGAACCCGGACCGGATTTCGCTGTTCAGTTACGCCCATCTGCCAGAACGTTTTGCCGCCCAGCGCAAGATCCCGGCCGAGGCGCTGCCCGATGCCCGCAGTAAACTTGGTTTGCTGGACTGCGCGGTCGAAACTTTGCTGCAGGCCGGCTACGTCAGTATCGGCATGGACCATTTTGCCAAACCGGCTGACCCGCTCAGTCAGGCCCAACAGGCCGGCCGGCTGACGCGCAATTTCCAGGGGTATACCGTCAATGCCGGCGATGCATTGCTGGGTTTGGGCGTTTCAGCCATTAGTCAGGTCGGTGATGTGATTTGGCAGCAGCATAAAGAGCTGAAACATTATTATTTGCCGCTCGAGCAACAGCAGCAGCTGGCGATTGACAAGGGCCTGACCCTGACTCGTGACGATCGGATCAGAGCAGATCTCATCGCGGCGCTGATGTGTAATTTCCGGCTCGATACCGCCGCTTTTGCCAGGCGCTGGCAGCTGGATTTCCAGTCATACTTCGCCACAGCACTGGCACAGCTGGCGCCCTGCCTGGCCGATGGTCTGGCCGAGTGGCGAGGGCAGGAACTGCAGGTCACTACAAGAGGCCGGCCTTGGGTCCGGGTCATCGCAGCCGCATTTGATGCTTATCTGTTACCCCAACAACAAAGTTATTCGCAGGTGGTTTGACGCCGGCTGACAGAGTCAGCCAAGGGCAAACCGATAAGCCCCGCTTTGCAACAAAAAAGCGGGTGATTCTCCTTCCTGCAACTGGGCCTGCTCTGCCAGCTGATAATACAAATTCCGGCTGAACTTGGCCCTGAGCCCTCTTTTTAACTGCAAATAAGGCAGCAACTGACCGCTGCCAGGTTCTGGCTGCAACAACACCGGACAGGCGGCACTTGCAACATAGTGCTGCTGCAAATTGGTGGTCAGCTGCAACAAAGGGCCATCCTGGCCGCTCAGCCAGTCGGCCTGCACCAGCAAAAAAGGCGCATCATCGACCTGAATTTCGACCTGTTCGGCTGGCGTGGTCAGCAGATAACGACCATCCTGACAACTCAGCACTGCAGCGAATAAACGCACCAGTTCCAGCCGCTGGATCGGACTGTCCTGATAGTGCCATTGGCCGTCCCGGTCAATACGAATGGGCATTGAACCACAAAACGGCGGATGCCATTGTTCCAGCGGAAACTCGCTCAATTCGCTGAGTTGTTGCTGTAGGGAAAACAGTTGCATCTGGACTCTCCGGCAGTCAGCGCCACACAAAACAGGTCAAAAATGTTAGCATAACCCGCATAAACGATAACCATTGCCGGAGGACACCGATGCAACAAGAAGCACAGGTGATAGAACATAGTCTGACTTTTCTGCAAAAAAACCAGGAGTTGATGCTGAGTTTCGCACTGAAACTGGTGGTTGCCATTATCATTTTTTACGTCGGTCGCTGGGTGGCAGCCGGCATCTCGCGCTTGATTGGCAAAGCGCTGCTGATGCGCCATGTCGACAAAGCTGTGGTGTCCTTTTTGTCGAGTATTGTGTATGCCGCCGTGCTGATCGCGTTTGCACTGATCGCACTGTCGCACCTGGGGATCCAGACTGCCTCATTCCTGGCGATTTTAGGTGCCGCCGGTCTTGCCATTGCACTGGCGCTGCAGGGCTCACTGTCAAACTTTGCCTCAGGCGTCCTCATCATCATTTTCCGGCCTTTTAAAGCCGGTGATTTTGTCGAAGTGGCCGGCATCAGCGGCGTGGTCGAGCGGATTGATATCTTCCAGACTATTTTTAAAACCGGCGACAATAAGAAAGTTATCGTACCGAACTCCCAAATCACCGGCGGTGCTATTACCAATTATTCGGCGGAAAAACGCCGCCGGGTCGACCTGACTATTGGCATCAGCTATGACTCAGATCTGCGGCTGGCCAAGCAAATTCTGGCCGATATCCTGCAGCAGGACGACCGGATCCTGGCCGAGCCCAAGCCCGTCATTGCCGTTTCCGCACTGGCCGATTCAGCGGTTCAGCTGGTGGTCAGGCCTTGGGTGGAATCTGGCAACTACTGGGCCGTGTACTGGGATACGCTGGAACAGGTCAAACTTCGTTTTGATGCCGCTGGCATTGAAATTCCATTCCCACAAATGTCTTTGCATATGAAAACGGACAAGGAAGCATAATGAAAGCTGTGATTTTTCTCGCCACACTCAGCGGATTCGCGCTCAACGCACAAGCGGAAGAGCAACCGCCACAAAAATTAGGCTGGGCAACCTCGGCCGAACTGGGCGCCATCACCACTTCAGGTAACACCAAAGGCACTTCAGTCACCGGTAAAATCGACGCCCGCCACGACCTGGAGCAGTGGAGCAATGAATATGTGCTCAGTGCTTATTTTAAAGAAGACGAAACCACCAATGACCAGGGTGAGCGGGTTACCGAAAAATCTGCCGAACGGTATTTCGCCTCGGCCAAAGCGGGTTATCGGCTCAACACAGAACATGCCAAGCTGTTTGTCTTTGGTTCTCATACCTCAGATGACTTCGGTGCTTACACCAAATACAGCCTGATTTCAGCAGGTTATGGCGACAGACTGTGGCAAGGCCAGGATGTCAGCCTGGATGCAGAAATCGGTCCGGGTTATTACAGTGGCAAAACCGCGGAAGATATCACCGAAAAAGGCGCCTTGTTGCGTACCGCGGCCAATCTGGACTGGAAGATTTCTGACAACGCCAGCTTTCGGCAGACCTTGAGTCTGGAAGCCAGCTCCGACAACAAAAGAACTCAGTCTGAATCGTCGATCAGCGCCAAAATCAACGGCAGCATGCAGATGAAAGCAGCGTTTACCGTGCAAAACGATTCTGATGTGCCGGTCGGTAAAAAGAAAACGGATACCGTCACGTCGCTGACTCTGGTGTATTCATTCTGATTTGATCACTGCTGTACCCGGCGGGTTTTTGGCTAAAACAGGGCCAAAAACTCGCCATTCAAGCCCGGTGGGCTATGCTTGTTGCTTGTACCCCATCTGACCACCATGCGGACGCTCACGCCGTGATCTGCTGACCAAGTTATCTGGTCGTGACAGCCGCCACACACAGGGATGACCCAGGATGGCAGACAAAGCGCCAGGCGCCAGCCAGTTGACGCCCCCTTCAACCATGATCTTCAGCATTTTGCTGTATCTGACCCTGATGTTGTTGTGGTGGACCCACAGTGATCTCACATTGTTGGAACAATATTTTTCAGCAGCGCAAAGCGGCCTGATCCATCAGTGGCTGGGGCATCTGTTGCTGCTGGTGTCCCTGACATTTCCACTGCTGCTGTTGTGGCAACAACGCCAGTTGGGTCTGCACTACCAGTCGCTGCAGAAAAAGCTGGAAAGTACCTTTGACGAAGCCGCTGCCGGCATGGCCCACGTGGCCACCACTGGTCATTTTATTCAGGTGAATCAGAAGTTCGCAGAAATGCTGCAATATGAACCGGCTGAACTGGCCGGCAGCACTTTTCAGGATTTGACCCACCCTGACGATTTAGCAGATGACCTGCAAAAACTGGAAGCAGTGCTGCGTGGCGACCATGACGTTTATGAAATGGAAAAACGTTACCGCCGGCGCGATGGCAGTTATTTTTGGGCCCATTTGTCCGTGTCTTATCATCGCGACCCGGACCCGGCACTTTGCTACTTTGTCTCCGTCATTGAAGATATCGACAGCCGCCAGCAGGCACTGCTGGCGTTGCAGGCCAGCATGGCCCAGGTGAGGCTGCTGCTTGATGCGACCGGTGATGCCGTGGTTGGCCTGAACAGACAAGCCGAAATTACCTTCGCCAACCAGACTGCACAGATCCAGCTGGGATACAAGCAGGCCAATCAGTTGATTGGCTTACCGGTCCAGACCTTGTTCAGCAAACAAAAAGCCGCACTGGCGGTCTGGCGGGACATCGCCAAAGCGCTGGAGCATCCGCAAAGCCACAGTGGCGAAGCCGATTTATTGCTCAATCAGCAAGGTGAGTTACTGTCCGTGGCTTATCGCGCCACGCCGGTACCGGCCTCCCCGGATGGCACAGTGCTGGTGCTGTGCTGGCATAATATCCGCGAGCGCAAACAGCAACAGCTGAAGCAGCAAGCACAAAGTTATCTGCTGCACCGGCTGCTGGATGATGCAGCTTTGCCCGACTTACTGACCGAGCTGGTCAAATTTATCGAGCAGCAACTGCCGCAGTTGCGGGGTTCTATTTTGCTGCTGGACGCCGACCAGCAATGCCTGCGACTGGCCGCCGGCCCCAGTCTGCCGGCGTCATACAATGACCAAATTGACGGTCTGCCGGTGCGTTATGGCAATGGTTCCTGTGGTACTGCAGCTGCTACCGGGCAGCCGGTCTACGTCAGCAATGTGCGTCAGGATATGTTATGGCTGAAATATCAGGAGCTGGTAGTCCCCTATGACTGGCTGCAGGCCTGCTGGTCCATCCCATTTTTTGACGCCAGCCGCCAGTTGCTCGGTACTTTTGGCATTTATCTGGCGGAAAACCGTGAGCCCAGTGCGGAAGAGCGGGATTTAATCCAGTTTACCGCCAGCCTGGCCGCTTTTCTGGTCGAGCGCAGTAACGCCAAAGACCGGCTCGAGCTGCTGTCCAAAGCGATAGAGCAAAGCCCGGTGGGTGTGGTGATTTGTAATGCCAGCGGCGTCATTCAGTATTTTAATCAGCGTTTTGTCGGCTTAAGCGGCATCGCCGCGGCAAAACTGGCCGATCATCCGCCGTTGGCGGCCGTGCTGCCGGAAGCACAGCAAGACTGGCTGCTTAGTGTCTTACCACAACTGCAGGCCGGCCAGCCGAAACTGAGCCGGCAGGATCAGCATATCCGGCCCGATGGCAGCGCAGGCTGGCTCGACAGTTCCCTTTATCCGCTGCTGGACCGGCAAGGTGAAATCAGCCACGTCTTGCTGGAACTGGAAGACATCACGGTCCAGAAACAGGCCGAACAACATTGGGTGGAGAGCGAACTGCGTTTTCGCACTTTGCTCGACAATACGCCCGAAATTTCCGTGCAGGGTTATGAAGCCGATGGCACCACCTTTTACTGGAACAAAGCCAGTGAACAACTGTACGGTTACAGCAAAGACGAAGCGATCGGCCGCAATTTACTGGATTTGATTATTCCGGCCGGCATGCAGGCAGAAGTCAGTCACGCAGTCCGACAGATGGCCGAATCCGGCGTACCGCTGCCAGCCGGTGAACTGGTGCTGCAACGCAAAAATGGTGAGGCGGTGCAGGTGTTTTCCGGTCATGCCGTCGTCCAGCTGCCGGGGCGGCCGTCGCAGATCTTCTGTATGGATATCGATTTATCGGTCCGCAAACAACATGAAGCCAGGCTGCGGCTGGCCGAAGCCGTGTTTAACAGCAGCCGCGAAGGCATTCTGATCACCGACACCAACAAAGTGATTATCTCGGTCAACCCGGCGCTGGTTAGTCTGTTCGGTTACAGCGAAGCCGAGCTGCTTGGCAATACGCCGGCACTGTTTAAATCCGGCCAGCACAACAATGAGTTCTACCATCTGATGTGGCAACAATTGCAGGCCCAGCATTATTGGCAGGGCGAAGTGTTGAACCGGCACAAAGACGGGACCTTGTTGCCTTTACAGCTCAGTATCAGTGCGGTTTTTAATGAGGAGCGTCAGGTCAGTCATTATGCCGCCGTCTTTACCGATCTGTCGGCCATCCGGGCTACCGAAGCCGAAATGATGTTCCTGAGCGAACACGACGAACTGACCAACCTGCCAAACCGCCAGTTATTAGTGCAGATGCTGGAACAGGCGCTGAAAACCGCCCGCCGCGACCAGCTGCATGTCGCCATTCTGGTACTGGATCTGGACCATTTTAAAAATATCAACGATTCATATGGCCATCAGTATGGCGACCAGCTGCTGCAACTGGTTGCCCGGGTGCTGCGGCAAAAAGTGCGTGATACCGACATCGTGGCCCGGCTCGGCGGTGACGAATTCGCGATCCTGTTATCCGGCGTACAACAGGCTGATGACGCGGCACTGGTGGCGGATAAGCTGATCCAGGCGCTGACCCGCAGCTGGCAACTCAGTGACGGTGTTGAAGTCAGCATCAGCGCCAGTATTGGCATCAGCGTCTATCCGGACCACGGCACTGCAGGCCCTCAATTGTTGCAGGGCGCGGATGCCGCGCTTTATAAAGCGAAAGCGGCCGGCCGCAGCACTTTCACTTTTTATTCGGACGCTTACACTTCTGCCGCCCGCGACCGGCTGACACTGGAAGCCCAGCTGCGTAAAGCCATCAAAGCCGGTCATCTGCGGGTGTTTTATCAGCCTCAGGTTGAGATCTACACCGGCCGCATTATTGGTGCTGAAGCCTTAGTCCGCTGGTTCGACCCGGAGCAGGGCATGATTTCGCCGGCGCGTTTTATTCCGGTGGCGGAATCCTGTGGCCTCATCAACGAAATTGGCCATTTTGTCCTCACCGAAACCTGTCGTCAGGGCCAGCAGTGGTTGCAGGCCGGCCTGCCCAGACTGACGCTGGCGGTCAATGTGTCGCCGGCACAGTTCAAGCGCTTCGATATGCGTAAACAAGTGACCCAGGTGCTGAACGAGACAGGCTTTCCGCCCCATTGCCTGGAACTGGAACTGACCGAAAGTGCCTTGATGGAACATCAGGAAACCGTAGTGCAGGTGCTGGATGATTTGCGTGGCTTGGGCATTCGGCTGGCCATCGACGATTTTGGCACCGGCTACTCGTCGCTGGCCTATTTAAAACGTTTCCCGCTCGATGTACTGAAAATCGACAAAAAATTTATCGACGATATTCCGCGCAGTAAAGACGACATGGCCATTGCCACTGCGATCATCGGGATTGCCCATACGCTGGGCTTCAAAGTGCTGGCCGAAGGGGTGGAAACGGCGCAGCAACTGGAGTTCTTGCGCCAGCAACGTTGTGATCACTATCAGGGTTATTACTGCAGCCCGCCGGTTCCCGCCGAAAAATTCGAAGCCTTACTGAGGCAGCAACAAAATAAACCAGAAATGCACCTGGTGTCCTGAACTGCGGTTGCGGCGCTGCTGTCCGCAACCGCATGCCGCCTCAGCGGCGGCGCCACCACCAGGCTGCCAGTAAGAATCCGCCAAGCCAGCCTGCTGCTCCGCCGCCAGAGCCGCCCTGGCTGGTGTTGGCCGGCGGCGGAGTCACCGGTGCTGTGACCGTGACCGTCAGCGTTTGGCTGCGCTGCTGGCCGGCGCTGTCGATGGCGGTGGCCTGCACCGGATATTGACCGGCCTGGGCGAAACTGACGCTAACGCTGGTGCCGCTGTACGACTGGCCATTCACCTGCCATTGCACTGTGTTGATGGCGCCATTGGCGCTGCTGGCCTGGGCCTGCAAAGTGCAGCTCAGTGTCTGGCAGTTGCTGCTGATGGTCAGCACAGGTTCGGCATACACCTGCAGAGAAAGGCTGCTGCTGTCGCTCAGTTCACCCAGACTGACGTGCAGTGCCGGCTGGTACAGCCCGGGTGCCGGAAAGCTGAATTCAGCATTGTCGGCTGTGCTGCTGTCTGCCTGAGTAAACTGCCAGCGGAAAGTCGGTTGAGTGCCGGTCACAGCGGCCGTCGTGTTGACGAACTGACAACGCAGAAAATGGCACTGTGCTTCGAAACTTGGTTTGGGCAGGGCGACCGGCGCCGTCACTTCAAAGTACCGGGCATACAAGGGGCCATGCTGACCTGTGCTGTCTGTTGCCCTGAAATACAGTGTATGGCGTCCGGTCCCCAGTTTGCTGATGTCCAGTGTGGTCTGCACTTCTTCCTGCGCGGAGTCAAAACTGCCATCTGTGGCGGCCAGCGGCTGCGGCGGCATAATACCGCTGTCTGGCGGCTGATTCAGCCAGACATCAGCACTGCGGATGGGCTGGCTGGCAAGACCGCCGTCATGGCGGCTGGCCTGGGCATCTGTGACCTGCGCATTGATTTGCAATAACTGATTGGCCGCGATACGGCCGTTCGCATCGGTATTGAGCCGCAGTTGACCCCAGTCCGGGCCGGCCGGCAATAAATAGGGCGCACCGCTGACTCTGAGTGCGTAATAGAGCGCCCGCAGGTTGTCCGGCAACACTCTCGCCTGATAACTGGCGCATGGTTCGAAGAAGGCTTTGCCCAGTTCAAAAGTAAAAGAAGCCACCCCTAATTCGCCATAACCGACGCCATCACTGGTGCCGTCCGTCGGGTACAGGCCAATCGACTGCGTCGGCAGATACCCATTAAACCAGGCCAGTTTGTAGCCGAGCGTTTTCAGTGCGGCCGCGTTGGGCGCAGCCTGCGCCGTCTCACCCCAGGGCCACAACACCAGTTCACTGAAACTGTGGATATCCAGTTGGATGCCGGCGGTGTCGGCTGGCGCCGCATCAAAAGGGCCGGGGCCACGCCGGTCAGCAAACAAGGTGCGGGTATAACTTTCCAGCGCCTGCACCTCGGGCTCTGACGCTCTGGCAGGGCCACGGTAAGTTTCGGCGCAACTGTTGCCGCTGCTGCCATTGGGGATGGAGAACCAGCTGAAACCGAAATTCCGGTTCAGATCGACCCCGAAACTTTGATTCGCACAGGCGCTGTCATTGATATTTTTGCGCCACAACACGCCGGTTTCGGCGATACGGCGGCCTTCCGGATTGGCGTGCAGCACCAGATGCACTTCATGCTGCGCCAGCATCCAGTCGACGTCCGCATCCTGGCCGGCTTTGCTCAGCAAATCTTTGGCAAACGCCAGTGTCAGCGCGGCGGTGGCGTACTCGCGGGCATGAATAGCGCTGTAAATTAGTAACTTAGGCTTTTGCGCCGGTCCTTTTGTACTGTCACTGATCTTCAGTACATACAGATCGTCACCCGGCCGGCCCTGCGTTTTGGCCCAGCCGCTGCCGATTTTGTCCCAGCTGGCCAATGCCGGATACTGCGCCGCCAGTTGCGCGGCGTCGCTATACGTCTGGTCCAGCGTCGGATAACAGGCAAAACCGGGGATTTGACCGGCGGCGGTCACGGTGTCCATCCGCTCCAGCTGCAGCTGGCGTTGTTGCTGCTGCCACTGCGTCGCCGCTTTGATACTAAGCGCATGTGGCGCCAGCCGGGCCTGATCAGCCGGGTCCAGTTGCAATACCAGCCGGCGGCTGCGCCAGTCACCACCCAGCAGCTGGGCGTGCAGACTGATGGCTGCTTTACGCGCCGTGTCCGCATCGGCAAATTCAACTTCATAGGCCTGGGCCAGGCTGTCCTGCTGCAACTGTTCCAGCTGCGCCAAAGAGACTGGCAAAGGGGTCGCCAAAAGCAAAGAGGTCAGTAACATGATGCCGGCCCGTTATGCAAATTTAACAGCCGAATAACATAACCAAAGCGCTGACAGAATGCACGGGCAAATTGTCGGGCACAGGGCAGCGCAGGCAAAAGGGCTGTCCAGAATTCTGGCCACCAGTTGGGCCACACTCACATCACCATGCAGCCCACAACCCGTACCGTTTTTTGCCGCAATGCAGGCCTGGCGGCGCTGCGCCGCTTACAGCCAGCCTTTTTGCTGGGCTATCCGCGCGGCCTCGACCCGGTTGACCGCATTGAGTTTGGCCATGGCTTCTGACAAGTAGTTACGCACTGTGCCTTCGGCGATAAACAGGATGGTGGCGATTTCGGCGGTGGATTTGCCTTCGCCGGCCAGCCGCAGTGCCCGCCGCTCTTTGTCGCTGAGCGGGTCCTGCTCACCCAGCGCCAGCAGCGCCAGCTCGCTGTCGATCACCCGTTTGCCGGCGCGTACTTTGTCGATAGCTGCGAGTAAATCTGCCACCGGCGCATCTTTGAGTAAAAAGCCGCTGACGCCGCAATCCAGCGCGCGGCGCACATAACCGCTGCGGCCAAAAGTGGTGATGATAATGACTTTGACCGGGCTTTTTTGCTGCTGCAGCCAGGCGGCCAACTCCAGCCCGCTGCGGCCCGGCATTTCGATGTCGGTCAGCAGTACATCAAAAGTTTCGCTTTTCAGCAGTTTCAGCGCGCTGTCGCCGTCGGCCGCTTCCACCAGCTCATGAGGGCTGCTGAGCCGCAACAGCGATGCCAGTGCACCGCGCACCATGGCTTGATCTTCTGCCAGTAAAATTCGCATTATGCAGGTCCTTTTGGCAACCAAATCTGTAACTTACAACCGGTGTCCAGCTGATAATCCAGCCGGGCCTGCAAAGCAGCCAGTCGCTCCTGTACGCCGGTCAGGCCGTTGCCGAAACCCAACTGCCGGACTTCGCCATTGTCGCTGACTTCCACCCGCCACTGCGTATCCTGCTCACTGAAACTGATACGGCAGCTGTCGCCTTTGCTGTGGCGCAAAATATTAGTGACCAGCTCTGTCAGCACCAGGATCAGCGCGGATTCTTCCCGCGCCGCCAGCTGCGGCACTTCGCCTTCCAGCGTGACCGCAAACCCATGCTCACGCAGCCGCTGTGCCAGCGTGGTGACTTCTGCCAGCAAGCCTTTGTGTTTGTAACCGGACACCGTCTGGCGAACCTGCGACAGCGAGTCGCGGGCGATCTGCGCCAGCTCCGTCAGCTGAAGTTCGGCATTTGCTGCCTGACCGGCCTGCAGCAACGCTTTGGCCAAATCGGCCTTCAGCACAATACTGGACAGGCTGTGCCCCATAATGTCGTGCAAATCGCGGGCGATCCGCTCCCGTTCCACCATTTGCGCCAGCTGGGCGATTTCTTCCTGACTGCGTTGCTGCTGACGTAACCTGAACTGCCGGTGACGTTCCAGCACGCCGAACAGCGTAACCGCAACCACCAGCACCACACCATACAACAGGAAATACGGGCCTTTAAACGCCAGCCAGCTGTTCAGCACAGCCAGCAACACCAACACCGCCAGACAGGCTGGCACCGCGACCCGCCAGCTCCAGGCAAAACCGATAAAAAAGCCGACAAAGGCAAACATCGAAATCGACCCCGCATTAAGCGGCGTGATCAACGTCGCCATCGCCAGCATCAGCAGCACGGGTTTGTGCATCTCACGCACCGGCAGGCGGTAAGCCCAGAAATAGCAGGCGATAAACAGCGCAAAGACCGTCAGTTGCACCAGCAATTCCGGCACGCTGTAGTCGTTGTAAAACAGCGGGACCAGATAAAACACCAGGTTGACCAGATAGACCCAGGCCCATTTTCGTTCAAGTTGAAAAGTCATATGTACTCCCGCTGATGTCCACGCTGACCTGCAGCTTATCCCACCGCAGCGGTCTGTCCCAGCCTCAGCTGTCAGCAGCTCTGGATGACATTTGTCATTGTTCATCTGTTAGTTGCGGCGGGAGCGGATGACATCAACACGGCAACAAGCCGGACGCTTTGGCCAGCTTCTGATGGCCAGCATTCTGGCCGGCACAAAACACAGAAAGTTAACTTTAAAGAGTCAGTTAAATTTACTTTTACAAAGAATTACAGTAAAACAGCTGACACTGTCAATGAAGGGGGTATTGCGATGTTGCCAACCCGGATCTACGAAAGTTTACCTTATGCCTATCTGCTGGCCGGATTGGCTTGTCTGGCCTTGTTGCCGCACCCTCTGGGAGCCTGGTCAGGCCTGATCCTGATGAATGCCGGCGCTATGGTCTGGATCATGCGGGCCGAACGGCGCCGCCTCAATCATAAAAGTGGCGCCAATGGGCTGCTGGCGCTGCCGTTCTGGCTGTATGAACTGCAGCCTTTTGCTTATCTGTGCATCGGTTGTTTTATTTTCTTCCGCTGCGACAACCAATATTTGTACCCATCCGCTTTTATTCTGTGTCTGGTCGGTTTATTGATTTGGCGGCTGCGTTATCAGCACCGCTTTCAGGACTAAACACAGCCCCTGCGCCGGCAGTTTCATCCAGCTTGTCGCGGGCTGCTGACAGCCCGCCAACAGCGCTTATTCTGCGGGTAACTCCAGCCGGCTCCAGCCCGAACCGGCCTGTTTATGCACTTTGATCTGCACCGGAATACGCTCTTTCAGCGCTTCGACATGGCTGATGATGCCAATCATTTTGCCGCCGGACTGCAGCTGATCGAGCGCCGCCAGCGCCACTTCCAGCGTGTCGGGGTCGAGCGTGCCAAAGCCTTCATCCAGAAACAGCGATTCGAGCCGGGTTTTATGGCTGACCAGCTCAGACAACGCCAGCGCTAATGCCAGACTGACCAGAAAACTCTCGCCGCCGGACAGTGTTTTAGTGTCGCGCGCGCTGTCGGCCTGCCAGCTGTCGAGCACCTGCAGCTCCAGTTCGCTGTCGGCTTTGCGGGCCAGCTGATACCGACTGTGCAGCTGTTGCAGCTGCCGATTGGCCAGCAGCACCAGTTGTTGCAGCGTCAGCCCTTGGGCAAACCGGCGATATTTGGCGCCGTCCGCCGAGCCAATCAGACTGTTCAGTTGCTGCCAGTCCTGATACAGCGCTTGCTGCGCCTGCAGTTGCTGATACAGCGTCGCCTGCTGGCTGGCCAGTTGCTGCTGCTGACGTAGCTGTTGTTTCAGTTCGCCCAACTGCTGCAATTGCTGTTGCAATGCCGCGTCGGTGTCACTCAAGGTCGCCTGCAGCGCTGCTTCATCCAGTTCGGTCAGCGGCACCGCCAGCAACTGTTGTTCCTGCTGCTCGGCCTGTGTCAGCAGCGTTTGCGCCTGCGTCTGCAGCCGGCTGATTTGCTGTTGCTGCGCTTCCAGCTCAGCTTTTTGTGTGTCGCTGAGCTGCGCCTGCAGATAAGCCACTTCGGAAGCGATGCCGTTTTGTTGCGCCGAGCTCAGCCAGTCTTGTTGCAAAGACACGCACTGCGCATGCAGCTGCTGATACTGCTGTTGCTGCAGCTGGGCCTTGGTCTGCCATTGGTCGATGTGTTGCTGCATCTGCTGACAATCAGCCAGCGGGGCAGGCTGCGGCGCCTGCAGCTGCGGCGGCAGTTCCGGTAACTGCTGTTGTTGCAGTTGCTGCCATTGCTGCAGCGTAAATTGCTGTTGTTGCAGCTGTTGCTGGCCTTGTTGTAATTGCTGACGCCACTGCTCCAGCTGCGTCTGTTGCTGTTTGACCGTCTCAAGCTGCTGCTGACGCACTTGCCAGGCCGCCTGCAGAGCGCCGGGCTCGGCCTGGGTGGCCAGCATCTGCGCCAGCGTCGCCAGCAATTGCTGTTGTTGCTGCTGTTGCTGCGCCTGGCGCTGTTGCAACTGCTTTTGCTGTGTGTGCAATTGCTGATATTTCTCGCGTTGCAGTTCAAGCGCGCTGTCCAGTTGCTGCAACGCGGCCAGCGCTTCGGCATGTTGTTGCTGCGCCTGCTGACGCTGTTGCTGCAAATGCTGCGCCTGTTGCAGTTGTTGCTGCACCTGCGTTTGCTGTTGCTGCAGCTGCGCCAGCTGCTCGCTGAATGGCGCCGGCTGAGCCGCCTCCAGCCAGTGCTGATACGCCGTATCAACCTCGCGGCGAAGTGCCTCCATCTGCTGGTCCGCTTGCTGTTGTTGCTGGGCCAGCGCGTCCAGCCGGGCGCTGAATGCCGCGCCATCCGCCCGCAGTTGCTCCAGCTCTTCACGTAACGCCCGCAGCTGCTGTTCGGTGTCGGTCGGCTCCAGTTGCTGATAATGGCTGACCGCCGGATGCTCGACACTGCCACACAAAGGGCAAGGCGCACCGGCTTGCAGTGCGGCGCGATATTCACTGAGCTCTTTGATCAGTTGTTGCTGCGCCAGAATGGTTTCTTTGTCGGCCAGTTGTTGCTGGCGCTCTTTATAACGCTGCCGTTTTTGCTGCAACTGCGGCTGGAGCTGCGCTATCTGCGCCACCGCTTGCTGCTGTGTGCTCTGTAAGGCCCAGATTTGACGGGCTTTCTCAAAAGCGCTGGCGAGCTGTTGCTGTTGCTGGTGCAGTTGCTGCAATTGCTGTTGCAGGGCGCTGACATCCAGTTGCAGCAACTCTGTGTCGAACACTGCCAGCTGGCTTTTTGCTGCATCTGCCGCCTGCTGCATGGCCGGCAACGCCGCTTTGTGCGCTTCTCCTTGCTGGCGGCATTGGGCCGCCTGGGTTGTGACGCTGCCGAGCTCCTGCTGCAGCTCTGCCTGGCTGGCGGTCAGTTGTTGCAGCTGTTGCAACATCGCTTGTTGCCGGGCCAGTTCGGCGGCGAGCGCAGCGCTGTCCGGCTGGCTGGCAAGCTGCTGCGCCAGCGCATCGGTTTGCTGTTGCAGGCTTTGTTGTTGCGCACTCAGGCTGCTCAGCGCCTGCTGCGCTGCTGCCAGTCCCAAAGCACGGCCCGCGGCGAAACGCGGCAACAGCTGCTGCAGCTGCTGCTCGCTGACAGTCAGCGCCTGCTGCGCCTGTTCCCGTTGTTCCCGCAATTGCAGCAACTGCTGATATTGCGGCCGCAGCGCCTGCACCCGCTGGTGCAGTTCCAGTTTTGCCAGCCCGACCTTGGCGGCCTGCTGTTGCTGTTCGGCATCGGCCAGTTGCGCCTTGGCCTGCTGCTGCGCCTGCCGGCTCTGTGCCAGCTGTTGTTGCCATTGCTGGGCCTGACGCAGCCCGGCCAGACGCTGACTGGCAGCATCGGTTTGTTGCGCCAGCTGTTGCTGGCTGTCTTCCAGCTGTGTCAGCTGCTCTGCCGACAACAGCGGCAAGCCGTTCAGCTGCGCCTGCAGCAGCTCCTGTTGTTGTTTCAGCTGCCGGCAGCGCTCAAACACCTGCACCGACAGCTGGCCATAAATCTCAGTGCCGGTCAGCTCTTCCAGCAATTCAGCCCTGTCGTTGACACTGGCGTTTAAAAACGCCGCAAAATTGCCCTGCGACAGCAACATCGAGCGGGTAAAACGCTCGAAATTCAGCCCGGTCAGCTGTTCGGTCAGTTTCAGTTTTTCTGAACTTTTGTCGGTCAGAATAGTGCCGTCAGCGCTGGCCAGCTCGACTCTGGCAGCCTGCAGATTGCCATCCACCTGCCCCCGCGAACGGCGCTGGCTCCAGAATGCCCGGTACACTTCACCGCGTACGGCAAACTCGACTTCGGCCAGGCATTCGGCACTGTGCCGGCTCATCAGCTCGTTGCTGCTTTGACTGAGCAATTTCAGCCGCGGTGTCTGGTGATAAAGCGCCAGACAAATCGCATCCAGCAAGGTACTTTTGCCGGCGCCGGTCGGGCCGGTGATCGCAAACAAATTGCTTTGTAAAAAAGCCGGCGCGCGAAAATCGACCAGCCATTCGCCGCGCAATGAATTCAGGTTTTGCAGCCGGACCGACAGAATTTTCATCAGACGGCTCCTTCGGGGTCAGCCGGTTGCGAGACTGGTGCAGGGACCGCTGACGCATGCAATGGCGGTTGCAATGCCTCTGCCACCTCATCCGGTTCTGCCAGCGCTGCCAGCGCTTCGTTGTGCAACAGACACAGGCGCGCCGCCAGTTCATCGCCGAGCGCCAGCGCACCTTGTTGTTGCTGCGCCAGCCGGGCGGCAAAGACGTCAGCCGGTGTCAGTTCCTGCAAGCTGAGGCCACTGTCGGCGATGGCGACCGCCTCAGCCGGTTTGTGCCGGCGCAGTTTCAGTAAATCGACGGGCAGGTCTTTGAGCAGTTGCTCCAGCTGCAGCTGGACGTCGGATAACAGCGCGCTGTCGCCGCTGAGCACCAGCTCCAGCCAGAGCCGCTGGCCGTCTGGCAGCTTTTCCAGCGCCGGCGCCAGCAAGGCCGGCAGGCTGGCCAGATCGGATTGCAGCGACAATAACGGCTGAAAGCAGGGCACTGCGACGGGTTCTACCTGCAAAGGCGCCGTTCCGGCCGGGTCCAGTGTCACCTGCAGGACGTATTTTTGCTGGCGCGCTTCATCAAACCCAAGCGGCAAAGGTGCCCCGCTGTAGCGTATGTGGTCAGTGCCAGCCACCTGCTGCGCCTGATGAATATGCCCAAGCGCCACATAGGCAAAAGGCGGAAAATCCGCCGCCGGAAACGCCTCCAGGCTGCCGATATAAATCTCCCGCACCGATTCAGTACTGCTGGCGCCCACAGTGGTCAGATGGCCGGTCGCCAGCACCGGTAAAGGGGTCGCCAGCGCATGTTGCTGCACCAAAGCACTCGCTCTGGCCTTCGCGGCGTCATACAGTTCCTGATAAACCTGCCGGATCTGGCTCTGCAACTGCTGTTGCTTCTGTGCACTGTTGTCACCGGCACTACTTTTAAAATCAGCGCGCTGCGACAAATCACGCGGCCGCAAAAACGGCACCGCCGCCAGCACCGCCGCCGGTTCACCGGCCTGATTGGTCAGCGTCAGCAGATGCTGCGACAGCTCGGTCTGAAAACCCGGCACCACGCTGGCGTGCAGACATTTGAGCAAAGACGCGCTTTCACTGAGCACCGCCACTGAATCATGATTACCACCCAGCAACACCAGCTGTACGCCGGTTGGCTGCAAATCAACAATCAGCTGGTGATACAACTCGCGGGCATAACTTGGCGGCGTGGCGGTATCAAAAATATCACCGGCCACCAGCAGCACATCAATCTGCCGCTCGCGGATCTGCGTGTGCAGCCAATGGAAAAAAGCGCGATGCTCGGCCTCGCGGCTTTTGCCAATAAAATGCTGGCCCAGATGCCAGTCGGAGGTGTGCAGGATCTTCAGCATGCGATTTCTTCAGGGAAATAGTCGGCCGATCATAACAGAAGCGATCACCACAGCGGGTAACCAAAGGGAATGAAATACAGCCAATTTCCTGTCAAAAGTGCTCAGTACAGTGCACCAGGCATTGACAGCAAATATCGGAACAATATCAATTTTTTGTCTTATTTTTTGTTTGAAAGGTTAAATACGCTGGTTCATGGTGGAAGCTGTATGGCCGAAGGCGCGCCCTGCCAAAGTCTGTCGCGCCATACAAAATATCTGCCACCCGCTATGTTCATCGCGTAACACTGGTGTAGCGCTGAAAGGAGAACAAAATGCTTGTCGACAAAATCGCGCTGTTTATTGTTGGTTGTCTGGCAATATCGCTTTCATTTACCAGCCAGGCAGCGCCATCAGCCAGCCCTGCCGCCAACGCCACGCAAGTCACGCCATCCGCGACAACGCAGAACCTGATAGCCCGCTGGCAGGCTGATGCAGACACATTAGGGTTATCACTCGAAACCTTCAAACACGCGCTGGATCAATATATGCGCCTGGTTTACGACAATGCGGACCCCAACATTGTGCCGCTGCATCAGCTCATCAACAGCGACATGACTGCACAGCAAAAAATAGCTCTGTTGGACCAAAACAGAGCAATGTTTGCAGCCTATTTGGGTATTCCCGTCAACGCCTTAGGTGATTTTGAACGTTTGATGTCCAGTTATGTTTTGCCGCAGGCGTAACCACTGCATCCTCATGCTGCAGGCTACAGGTACACCTCAGCAGTTCCTCAGGCAAACACCGTCACGGTCTGACGGCTGATCGCGGCCAGCTGGCCATCCGGGGCCCAGCATTTGGCTTCAATATGATGATAACCGTCGGCGCCATGTTCAATCTGCGCCAGATACGACCACCAGTCGGCACCGTCAAAAGCCTGAGTGCGCGGCAGCAGCTCCAGCGTCCAGGTCAGTGAACTGGCCGGCGCCGGCGCTTTGACCAATCCCAGACTGACCGGCGGCCAGGCGTCGACCAAGGCCAGCAACTCACAGACACCAACCTGCTGTACCGCCGCCTCTGCCGGCTGCCGGAAACGAATTTGCCCGCCCAGACTGCGGTTGCTGCCGCCGGAAAAAGGCGCATCACCTTGCATGATCTGATAGTCAAAATGGCGGGTAAATTCCGGCGCCAGCTCGCTGTTGGGTAACCGAACCCCCGGTTTTGGCCAGACCGGTGCGGCCAAGGCCTCCAGCTGAAACGCCGACGGACGCGGCGCGCCAAAACTGGCCAGCAGCACCAGCGCAGGCTGACCTTGCTGCTGGATTTCCACCAGCGCCTGCACCACAGACTTGCCCTGGCGCAAAATACGCCGGCTGACCGTGGCCTCACCGGCATTGAGCGGCGCGACAAAAGACACCGTCAGCGAACGCAGCGGCAAATCAGCCGGCAAAGCCAGCTCCAGATGACGATACGCCAGTGCGGCCGCCATGCCACCAAACACGGCGCGGCCTTGCCCCCAGTGCGCCGGCACTTCGATGGTTTTTTGCTGCGGGTCCGTCTGTTCAAACTGCTGCATCACGGTCGCAAAATTCATGGTAAATTCCCCTGCTTATCACGGCAGCTAATGCTGCCTGTCTTTTGTGGAGTGGTTATGTCAAAAAAAGTCTATTGTCTCGCCCAGTTCCAGCCCAAAGCCGGCCGGGAAGCGGAGTTGTTCCGTGCGCTGCAAGCGCTGGAACCCAATACTTTACGCGAAGACGGCTGTCTGCAATATCGGGTCACCCGCCAAATTGCCTCAGAATTTGCGCCGGGCCAGAGTTATCCGCTGGTGTTCAACGAGATCTGGGCTGACATGGCCAGCTTTGAAGCTCACTGCCAACGCAATGAAATCAAACAGTTTTTTGAACGTTATTGCCTGGCAGAAGACGCTCTGGCGGCCGCCTGGAATGTCTGCGTCTACAGCGACGAGCCGGCAGAATTTGACGCCCCGCAGCTCTGACGCTGAGTTGACTCCAGCGCTTTGGCGCTCAGGGCGCCAGTAACGCCTGATCGAGCGCCCGCGCCCGCTGTACTGCCGGCCGGGCGTCAAACCGCGCCAGATAAGCCGCAATTTCCGGCGTGGCTTCCAGCATACCAAACCGGGTGATCCAACCGAGCGCCGCGCCCCACAACACATCGGCGGCGGTAAAACGCTCGCCAAGCCACCAGGGCCCCAGCTTTAACTGGTCGCGCACCTGTTGTTCCACCATGGCAACATCGCCGTACGGACAAGTGCTGCGCGGTGCCGGCGCGCGCTTGAGCATTTTGTCGACCAATGCCGGTTCAAAACAATTGCCATAAAACGCCAGCGCCCGCAGATAAGGGCCGCGCAGCGGATCGCCGACTGCCGGGCTTAAACCTGCTTCAGGTTTCAGTTCCGCCAGAAACTGATAAATAGCGGCCTGCTCTGACACCGCCACACCATCCGCCAGCAGCGTCGGAATTTTGCCCTGCGGGTTGGCCGCCAGCAACGCAGCCGGCCTTTCCGCCTGTTTCAAATCCACCAGTTGCAGGTCAGCCTCCATGCCAAGCTCTTCGAGCAAAATGCGCACGCCAGCCGAGCGGCTGTGCGGATGATGAAACAAGGTCAGATGCGGGGTGGCCATAAGCGCTCCTTTGAGTGGCAAAACTGTGGTGTGATCAGCGAAAGGTTGGCCACACCACGGCAGGTTGAAGCGCTCAGCATGCGGGAATTTTTGCAGCAGTACCAGTGGCAAAATAGTCAGCTGCTGGCCGTTTTCACCTCTGCCGCCGGGCAGCGGCAGGCGGCAGTTTCTGAATTGAGCCAGACACCGGCCAGCTGCTGCTCTCCCTTTAGCAGCGGTAACAGCAGGTCGCCAGCATCGCCACACCAAGGCCCCTGCGCCAGCGGGCCGGCATACTGCAGCTGTTGCTGCCGGTACCAAAGCACTGCCGGTGTGGCCGGCAAAGCTGTGCCTCCCAGTTGTTGCCACTGCGTGGTGCTGAGCTGGCGTACCCGCAGCTGAGGCAGCGCCTGTTGCAGGCTGTTCAGATGGCGGCGGGCCGCACTGGCACAATAACAGTCCGGCGCTGTCACCAGCCAGAGTTCGTCTGCAGTTGCCTCCGATGACCCGGCCGCACTGTGATGATTGACGACAACGCCACCGCTCAGACTCCGGTTGCTGGCACTGCTGCCGATACCGCGCTCGCCAGCAACCATCATTAAAACCGCAGCCGGCGCCGCAGCCCCAGGCTGTTGCAGCGGGAGTTGCTGCAGTTGCGACGCCGGGTCAAATACCCCATAAAAACGTTGCTCCGACCAGGCCAGCGCCAGCAGGGACAACAGCGCCCACCCCAGCAACACCGACCAGGCCAGCCAGCGGCGGAAAACCACTTCAGGCCTTGCCATGCAGCACAAAACGTTCAGCTTTTTCATTCAGCGTCGCCGTCACCGCTTCCACATGATGCGCAATGTCGGTGACTTTTTCGCCCTGCGCCTGCTGGGCGCTGGCCAGCGTGATCAGTTCCGCGGTCGAGCGGGCAATTTCGCTGCTGGCCTGGCCTTGTTGCTGCAAAGTGCGCGACATCAAATCAGCCGAGCCGACCACCTGCTCGACGCGCAACTGAATATCGGCCAGCATCTGATGACTGTGACCCGCGGTATTGACGGTACTTTCCAGCTGCGTCAGCGATTGCTCGACCGCCTGCACCGACTCGCCGCTGCTTTGCACCAGCCGGCTGATCATCTGCTTGATTTCGTCAGTCGACTGGTGGGTTTTTGACGCCAGATTGCGCACTTCATCGGCCACCACCGCAAAACCACGACCCTGCTCACCGGCACGGGCCGCTTCAATCGCCGCATTCAGCGCCAGCAAATTGGTTTGTTCGGCGATCGACTGGATCACATCCAGTACCCCTTTGATTTCAGCGGTAGAACCAGCCATGCCATGCACTTTCTGCTTGGTTTGCTCCAGCGTGCCTGACAAGGCCTGGATATGCGAAATGGTCTGGTCCACCACAGTTTTGCCCTGCGTGGAGGCATCTGCGGACTGCTGCGCCAATTGCAGAACTTGCTGCGCCGACCTCACCAGCTCCGCGATGGACGCCGACATTTGCTCAGTCGCGGTGGCGATCCGCTCAACTTCCGTCACCTGGGTGCCGATCCGGTCCGACAACGCCCGGCCTTCGCGCGCCAGCCCTTCGGTGTCTTGCCCCAGCTGCGACGCCGCCGCTTCGATAGTAGCCACCGTCTCCGCCAGACTTTGCACGACGTTACTGAAATTGCGGATCAAGCGGGTCTGCACTGTCGCCGCCGGCAGCTGCAAGCGAATACGGCCAGCCTCATCCAGCATTTGCTCGGTCGATTGCAGGAAAAATTCGGCCTGCTGCGCCTCGCGCAAGCTGTTGCGGCAGATAATCACCAGCACCACCGCTTCAGCGACCACATAACCGGCATGCAGCAGCACAATACCGATATTCAGCTCGTTGGCAGGCAGCACATAAACGGCAGCTCCACCGGCCTGCAGCCACATAAACAATAAATGATGGACCGCGATAAAACCGGCGGCGATCAGCACCACCCAATAGTCACGAAATGCGATAAGAATTGCCATCAGTACAAAAATGCCGAAATGCATCTCCAGCATGCCTTGCGCCAGATGGATATGCAGCGCGGCAAAAATCATGTAACTGAGGCCAAAAGCGGCGCGACTGGGCAGTTGGTCGCCCAGCGATTGCCGGAGGAAAAACGGCACCGCCCAGGCCGGCAGACCAATCAGCAAGGCGGGCCACCAGTTCTGATAGATACCTGCCAGCACCAAAGTCAGCAGCAACAGGCCGGCATTGACATAATTAGCTATCTGAAAAGCTTCAGCGCGAAAATGATATTGCATAACAACTCCGGGCAAGGGGGACACTGACAGGCAGGACAGCTGCAAAAAATTCAACTGTCATAACGGCCAGTATAGCAACCCGGATCAGCTTTTTGAGGAACAAAGCGCCCGCCCACACCGGCGGTTTGATACAAATCAAACCGCCTCAGCAGCGCAGTGCCGGCCGCGCGCTTTTTGGCTGCCGCCCCTCAAGGCAACCCTCAATATGCAATACTGAAACGCTGCTGGCGGTGTGCCGGTTGCTCTGCTTCTTGCAGTAAAGCGTCGGCGTAATCGCCGGTGCTGATGCGGCTGTGGCCGCTGGCATCGGTCAGCAGTTGGTCTCCGCCCAGCCGATAGGTACCAGTGGCTGCGCCCGGGAAAATCTCCGCCGCCGGCGACAGGTAGCTCCAGTCCAGTGCGGACTGCTTCAGCTGTTGCAGCGCCCAGTAAGCGCCTTGCGCGCTGCCCAGATAAGCCGGCGGAAAATCCGGGCTATTGAGCAGCAGGCTGCCGTCCGGCAACTGCAACGACGCGGCGCCACCGACCACCAGCAGGCGTGGGCTGCCCGCCTGTGTCACCGCCTGCAGAATGCTGGCAAAACCTTGTTGATAATAACCGGCGACATCGTTGTCGCTGTGGCCGCTGAATGCGCTCAGCACCACATCAGCCCCGCGCAATGCTTCCGCCAGCACGCCCGCCTGAGCGTCGCTGGCCAGCACATCGATCGCCTGCACCTGCAGCTGGGTTGGATACTGCGCAGCCAGCGCGGCCAGTTTTGTGGTGTCACGCACCAGCGCTTTGACCTGATGCCCGCGCGCTAATGCCGTTGTAGTCAGGGCCGTGCCGATAAAACCGCTGGCGCCAAGAATAACCAGATTCATCTGTTGCTCTCCTGTGAGGTCTGAAACTGTGTAGATATCCCGCGACCCGCCAGAGTTGTCCCGGCGGCGTCGCAACAGGCGCTATTAT
Source organism: uncultured Rheinheimera sp. (assembly GCA_966252055.1). Lineage (GTDB taxonomy): Bacteria > Pseudomonadota > Gammaproteobacteria > Enterobacterales > Alteromonadaceae > Pararheinheimera. The sequence goes on from CBINNO010000010.1 coordinate 41,042, forward strand.
CTGCGGCTGATTGACACCGAAAAATAGGTTAATCTGCAATTCACTGTCATGAGAAAGATAACAATCATGTTAGATCTGAACAGCCTGCAACTGGTGCAGGCCTTAGCACAAAGCGGCAGCTTTACCGGCGCCGCCGAGCGACTTGGCTGCACCAAAACTAAAATCAGCCTGCAAATCAAAGCGCTGGAGCAACAGCTTGGCGTTGCGCTGTTTCGCCGTACAACCCGGCAGGTCAGCCTGACCGCAGCTGGCGAGCAACTGATGGCAGAATGTCTGCCGCTCTATCAGCAGTTGCAGCAACAACTGCAGCAGCTACAACACAGCGACAGCACACTGACCGGCCGGCTGGTGATCACCGCGCCGGAAGATTATGCCGCTCAGGTGTTGCTGCCGGTATTGCAGCAATTCAGTCAGCAGCACCCGCAGTTACAGCTGGAGCTGCGCAACAGCGACCAGATCCGCGATTTGGTGAAAGAAGGCATCGATGTGGCCTTTCGCGGCGGCTGGCTGCGTGATTCCAGCCTGAAGGCGCAAAAACTTGGCAGCTTTGAGCAGTGGCTGCTGGCCAGTCCGGCCTATCTGGCCGGCAAGCCTGCCATCGACACACCGGCCGATTTAACCGGCCATCCGCTGATCGCCTTCAGCGCGCTGCGCCAGCCACTGCACTGGAGCTTTGTCAAAGGACAACAGCAGCAACAACACCAGTTTGTCAGCCAGTTCAGTGTCAGCTCAACCGCCAGTCTGCAGGTACTGCTGCTGCGTGGCGCCGGCCTTGCCGTACTGACCGACTATGCCGCCCAGCCTTTGCTGGCAAGCGGGCAACTGATCCGGTTATTACCCGACTGGCAACTGCCGGCCGGCGGAATTTATGCCGTCTACCCGCCGGGCCCCCACCGGCCGCTGCGGGTGCGGCGTTTTATCGAATGCCTGCAACAATCGCTGGCGCTGGCTGACGCTAAAAAAATGTGACTATTTGTTGATAAAAAGGGAGTGTCCCTGCTATGGTGCCGAAGCTATTTTGCACAGGAGAGCACCCTTGAAACTGAAACAACTGACCGCCAGCTGTCTGCTGCTGGCTACTTTTGCCAGCCAGGCGGAACCGGCCAAACAGGCCACCATCGAAAAACTGCTGCAGGTCACTAACGCCGCCAGTATGGTCGACAACGCCTACCAGCAAATGGACCAGATGTCGCTGCAAATGGCGCAAAACAGTGGCCTGGATATCAACAAAGACCCGTTGATTAAAAAACACCTGAAACAAATCAACGACTTGGTCCGTCAGGAACTGTCATGGCAGCAACTGGAAGGCCCGATCATTGCGTTGTACGGCTCAGTGTTCAGCGAAGATGAGCTGCAGGATGTGCTGGCATTTTACCAGTCACCCACCGGCCAGAAGCTGCTCAAACGCCAGCCGGAACTGATGCAGCAAACCATGATGCTGATGCAGCAAAAAATGATGGAGATGCAGCCAAAGCTGAAAACGCTGATGGACCAGCAGCAAGCAGAGCGTCAGGCGCAAACCGCCGACAACAAACCAGCCAAACCGGACTAACCTGACCGGGCTGCCTTAGCTGGCTGACTTGCCGGAATAACCTGCCAGGCTGGTGCGCCGCCACCAGCCTCTCTGGCCTCAAAGCACGGAAACGCATTGTTGCCCGGCAGCGCTGTTGCTATCCACCGGCGCAGCTTTTAGGCTGATACTTTTCCGGCCTGTGATGGAGCATCCGATGTACCAGTTATTTATCGCCAACAAAAACTATTCGTCCTGGAGCCTGCGGCCCTGGCTGCTGCTGACCGAACTTGGGATTGGTTTTAACGAACAGATTGTCACCTTCGACGGTCCGGTGAATTTCAGCAAATTCAGAAGCTTTGCCCCCAATGGCAAAGTGCCTTGCCTGCATGATGACGGCGAAGCGGTGTGGGAATCGCTGGCGATTGTCGAGTACCTGGCCGAACGTCACCCGGGTGTCTGGCCGGCGGATGCCAAAGCGCGTGCTTTTGCCCGCTGCGCCGCCAGTGAAATGCATGCCGGCTTCAGCACCTTGCGCAATACCTGCCCGATGAGTGTCGGTGTGCGGGTCCGCTTACATCAAATCAGCGACGCGCTGCAGGCCGATCTCGACCGCATCAGCGAATTGTGGCAACAAGGCTTAAAGCAGTTTGGCGGCCCCTTCCTGGCGGGCGCACAGTTCAGCGCCGTCGATGCGTTTTTTGCGCCTGTGGCCTTTCGGGTGCAAACCTATGGTTTACCGCTGCCACCAGCAGCCAAGGCGTATGTAGCGCTGTTACTGAGCCTGCCTGGCATGCAAGCCTGGCAGCAGGCGGCGCTGCAGGAAACCACGCGGGACCTGTCGCACGAAGCCGAGATGCAGCAACATGGCGAGCTGACGCAGGATCTGCGCCGCAGCTGAGTCGCTGGCGGGCAACAACGTCAGCCGTGACGTTGTTGCTGCCAAATCAGATACAGGCCGCTGGCCATAATGACGCCGGCGCCCAGCAACATGCTGGCGGTCGGCCAGACCTGCCACAGCACAATGTCAAAACCCAAACCCCACACCAGCGCGGTGTATTCAAAAGGCGCGATCACCGAAGGCGGCGCCAGCCGGAAGGCTTCGGTGATAAATACCTGGCCGATAGCGCCGGAAATGCCGATGGTCAACAACCAGGGCCACAGCTGCCATTGAATGGGTTGCCAATCCGGCAAAGCCAGTAAACCGGCACCGACGCCAATCATCGTCATCAGCCAGAACACCATATTGCCGGCATAATCAGATTTGGCCAGCACCCGCACCGTAATCGCCGAAATGGCATAACAAACTGCCGATACCAGCGCCATCAGGGCTCCGAGGCTCAGCAGCTCGTTGCCACTGGGTTTGAGCATCCAGATCACCGCCAGCAAACCCACCACGATAGCCGCCCACTGGCGGCCGTTGACGCGGTCTTTCAGCCACCAGACCGACAACACTGTGATGATCAAAGGCGCGGCAAAAAAGATACTGTAAGCATCCGCCAGCGACAGCAGCTCAATGGCTTTGACAAAAGAGGCCAGCATCACAATGCCAAGCACAGCCCGCAGCAGGTGCAGCGACCAGCGGGCCTGCAGCAGATGCTGCAGTTTCCCGGTCGAGGCCAGCCACAGCAGGATAAAAGGCCAGGCGCAGGCGGCGCGAAAAAAGGTAATTTGCATCGGGCCATAATGCGCCGTCAGCATTTTCATCGAGGCATCCATCGCTGAAAACATCAGCACGGCGAGCATCATCGCCAGAATTCCTTTGACCGGATGGTCCTTGGGGGCAAGGGCAGACAAGTTCAGACTCCGCAGCAAAAACGAGGGCAGGGCGAAAAGCGCAAGCCTAGCACAGCCGCCTGCCGAACAACATCAGCGCGCCCCGCATCTGATTGTTTCCTGGCGCAGCTTAATCGCCGTCAGTCGCCACCAATCGCCGATGGTGCAAAACGTCCTCAGCGTCCGCCGGCAACATCCAGCAAAGCACCGGTGGTGTAACTGGCCGCATCGGACAGCAACCAGGCCACCGCGGCCGCCACTTCGGCCGGCTGACCTCCACGCCCCAGCGGAATGTGCGGGCTGAGCCGCGCCAGCCGCTCCGGTTCACCGCCATCGGCATGCATCTGCGTATCGATAAAGCCGGGCCGGACGGCATTGACGCGGATGCCGCGGGGGGCCAGTTCTGCTGCTAAGCCTTTGGTCAGCGTATCAATGCCGCCTTTGCACACTGCGTAGTCGATGTACTCGCCGGGCGAACCGGTGCGCGCCGCCACCGACGACAGATTGACGATAGCGCCACCGGCCGGCAGATAATGACAGGCTTCGCGGCAACACAGCAGATAACTGAGCAGGTTATGGCTCAGCATCTGCTGCAACCGGTCCAGACTGACATCGGCCAGCCGGCTCTGCGGCCACATCCGCGCCGCATTGTTGACCAGATGGGTGACAGCGCCGGCGGCGGCGGCCGCGTCGGCAAACAGCTGCCGGACTTCGGCCTCCACCGACACATCGGCCTGAAAAGCCTGCGCCCAGCCACCGGCCGCCCGGATCTCAGCCACCAGCTCGGCGGCAGCGGGATGATTTTGCCGGTAAGCGAGACAAACCCGATACCCCTGACTGGCCAGCAGCCGGGCTGTGGCCGCGCCAATACCGCGGCTGCCGCCGGTGATCAGCGCCACTCTGGGCTGAGCCGGCGCCAAAGCCACGCCTGAAGGATTGATATGTTCCGCCACCATGCACTATGGCTCCTGCATCTGTATGTTGACTGTAACCAGCGAAAATGTACCAGCTGTATGCAAGCGCTTCGCCACGCTTGCGGGTATGCTGCCAAGCCAAGTTGTTGAAAAACCCGGATCTGCCAATGCCCACTGTCGATTTGAATTACCTGCTGGCGCTGCTGACATTTTGCGCAGTCGCCAGCATCACGCCTGGCCCCAACAATCTGATGATCATGAGTTCAGGCCTCAACTTTGGTTTACGAGCCAGTATGCCGCATCTCCTGGGCATTAATCTGGGTTTTTGCCTGATGGTGCTGCTGGTCGGGCTTGGCCTCAGCTCGGTGTTCAGCACCCTGCCGCAACTGCATCAGGTGATCAAAGTTGCCGGTCTGCTGTACCTGCTGTGGCTGGCCTGGAAAATTGCGGCCACCCGTAAAACCGACGTCGCCCAGGGCCGCGTCAAAGCGCTGACCTTCTGGCAGGCGGCGGCTTTTCAGTGGGTGAACGCCAAAGCCTGGGTGATGATCACCGGCGCCGTCACCGCCTTTACCACAGTCGGTGGTGAACTGACGGCGCAAGTCTGGCTGATCACCGCCATCTTTTTGCTGGTCGGCCTGCCTTCCACCGCCTGCTGGCTGCTCGGTGGTCATCTGCTGGCACCTTTGCTGCAAAGCGACCGCGCCAGCCGCCGTTTCAATCAGCTGATGGGCGCTCTGCTGGCGTTATCGACCCTGCCTGTTCTGCAGGAACTGGCGCAGGCGCTGCCGATATAAAGCGGGCGGACAGCTGACGACGGCTCAGGTGATGCTGCAGCGGATCGGCCCGGCCGGCCGGTTGTGCCCCCAGACTGACCGAACTGAGTAAGGCCGCCCACTGGCTGGCCGTCAGGGCCGCAGCCGGCTGGAATTCCAGCTGCCAGTCGCCATCGGCCCGCCGTGTAGCGCCCAGCAGGCGCAGCGCGTACACAGAGCCTTCAGCGTGCACAGAGTCCTCAACGTGTAAAGAGCCCTCAGCGCTCAAAGAGTCCTCAGCGTGTAAAGAG